>NZ_VMMD01000012.1:57874-113388 GCF_013277015.1 Streptococcus sp. 1032
TCTACAACCTCAAAGCAGTTCTTTGAGCAACCTGCGGCTAGCTTCCTAGTTTGCTCTTTGATTTTCATTGATTGTTAAATCATTTTATTTTCAAAGTATATCTTTTTTAGGAACAGAAAGCAAGGAAAAATCAACTGAAAGTGTCTCAGCCGATTGGAAAGGCTCGCTTTATCCTAGAAAGCATCTTATTTTCTTCATTGAAAAAAGCCTTTCTTTCTGCTATAATCGTATAAAATACTTACTTTAGGAGTTCTTATGAAGGTTGTTAAATTTGGAGGTAGCTCTCTTGCCTCTGCTGGTCAATTAGAAAAAGTTTTAAACATCGTTAAAAGCGATCCAGAGCGTCGTTTTGTAGTTGTTTCTGCGCCTGGTAAACGCAATGCTGAAGATACTAAGGTTACGGATGCCTTAATTAAATACTACCGCGACTATGTTGCTGGTAACGATATTAGTAAGAGTCAAAACTGGATTATCGACCGCTATGCCGCTATGGTTAGTGAATTAGGACTGAAACCAGCTGTGCTAGAGAAAATTTCAAAAAGCATTCGTGCCTTGGCAAGTCTTCCTATTGATGAAAATGAATTTCTCTACGATACTTTCCTAGCAGCTGGTGAAAATAACAATGCTAAATTGATTGCTGCCTACTTTAATCAAAACGGGATCGATGCACGCTATGTGCACCCTAGAGAAGCTGGTATTGTGGTCACAAGTGAACCTGGTCACGCTCGCATCATTCCATCAAGTTATGACAAGATTGAAGAATTGACAAATGCAAATGAAGTCCTTGTCATTCCTGGTTTCTTTGGAGTTACCAAGGAAAATCAAATCTGTACCTTCTCACGTGGAGGATCAGACATTACAGGTTCTATCATTGCTGCAGGGGTTAAAGCTGATCTCTATGAAAACTTTACGGACGTTGATGGTATCTTTGCAGCCCACCCAGGCATTATCCACCAACCACACTCGATTCCTGAGTTGACCTACCGTGAAATGCGTGAGTTGGCCTATGCAGGCTTCTCAGTCCTTCATGACGAAGCCCTTCTTCCTGCCTACCGTGGAAAAATCCCTCTGGTTATCAAAAATACCAACAACCCTGACCATCCAGGTACTCGTATCGTTCTAAAACACAGTAGTGATGAATTTCCAGTTGTGGGAATTGCTGGTGACTCAGGCTTTGTCAGCATTAACATGTCGAAATACCTCATGAACCGCGAGGTTGGATTCGGCCGCAAGGTTCTGCAAATCCTTGAAGACCTTAACATCGGTTGGGAACATATGCCAACAGGTATCGACGATCTTTCGATTATCCTCCGTTCTCGCGAACTAACTCCTATCAAGGAAGAAGAAATCCTTCGTCAGTTGGTTCAAAAGGCTGAAGTAGACCATGCAGAAATCGAACATGACCTTTCAATCATTATGATTGTTGGAGAAAAGATGAAGAGCCATATCGGAGTGACTGCTACTGCGACACGTGCTCTATCTGAAAACAAGATTAACATCCAGATGATGTCTCAAGGTTCTAGTGAAGTTTCTATCATGTTTGTTGTCAATAAAGACCAAGAGAAAGCAGCAATCAAAGCCCTCTACAATGCCTTTTTCGGCGAAAGTAAGGAAGACTAAGCATGGCCCAATCGCTTAATAAAACAGTGCTTCTCAGCACGACAGGCACTTCCTACCTCTCTATCGCTGGGAAAGTTGGGAAATTCCTGATCGGAGATCAGGCTTTGGAATTTTACCCAGATGTCAATGTCGAACAATTTATCCAGATTCCTTGGGACCATATCAACCAGATTGGAGCCAATGTCACTGGTCGGAAAATTAGTCGCCACTTCGAGGTCTTCACAGACAGAGGAAAATTCCTCTTTGCATCAAAAGACTCAGGTGCTATTCTCAAAATTGCTCGCGAAAAACTGGGTAACGACAAGGTCGTCAAACTTCCAACCCTGATTCAGACCATTGGTCAAAAATTTAAAAATCTATTTGCAAAAAAGTAGAAACTTTAGTATAATCATAGCAACGGATAAGTAGGTTATCTTCTTCTTTCAGAAAGTCTGCGGGTGCTGCGAGCAGATAGGAGGGATAGGTGAAATTCTACCGTTAGTAACAATTGCATACACAATCAAGTGCACACCTGTGAAGTTGGATGGAACCGTGGCCCTGCCACTCCAACGCTTTGTCAGGTGTGCTTTTTTCATAAAGGAGTTCTTATGTTAGATATCAAACGTATTCGTACAGACTTTGATGCTGTCGCAGAAAAATTGGCTACACGTGGTGTAGATGCTGCTGTCTTGAATGAGATGAAAGAAATCGATGCTAAACGTCGTGACATTTTAGTCAAGGTTGAAACTCTCAAGGCTGAACGTAACACAGTTTCAGCTGAGATTGCCCAAGCTAAGCGCAACAAGGAAAATGCAGATGACAAGATTGCTGCCATGCAAACTCTATCTGCTGAGGTCAAAGCCTTGGATGCTGAATTGGCAGAAATCGATGCTAAATTGACAGAATTTACTACTACTCTTCCAAATATTCCAGCTGATAGCGTTCCTGTTGGGGCTGACGAAGACGACAATGTGGAAGTTCGCCGTTGGGGGACTCCACGCGAGTTTGACTTCGAGCCAAAAGCTCACTGGGATCTTGGTGAAGAGCTTGGTATCCTTGACTGGGAACGCGGTGGTAAGGTAACAGGCGCTCGCTTCCTCTTCTATAAAGGCCTCGGTGCTCGTTTGGAACGTGCCATCTACAACTTTATGTTGGATGAACATGGAAAAGAAGGCTATACGGAAGTCATCACGCCTTACATGGTTAACCATGATTCTATGTTTGGGACTGGTCAATATCCAAAATTCAAGGAAGATACTTTTGAACTCAGCGATAGCAATTATGTCCTTATTCCTACAGCTGAGGTTCCTCTAACAAACTACTACCGTGATGAAATCCTGGATGGTAAAGACCTGCCAATCTACTTCACTGCTATGAGTCCATCATTCCGTTCTGAGGCTGGTTCAGCTGGTCGTGATACTCGTGGCTTGATTCGTTTGCACCAATTCCACAAGGTTGAAATGGTTAAATTTGCCAAGCCAGAAGAATCTTACGAAGAATTGGAAAAAATGACAGCCAACGCTGAAAACATTCTTCAAAAACTCAACCTTCCATACCGTGTCGTTGCTCTCTCTACAGGAGATATGGGCTTCTCAGCTGCTAAAACTTACGACTTGGAAGTGTGGATTCCAGCCCAAAATACTTACCGTGAAATTTCAAGCTGTTCAAACACAGAAGATTTCCAAGCCCGTCGTGCCCAAATCCGTTACCGTGATGAAGCAGATGGCAAGGTGAAACTCCTTCATACCTTGAACGGTTCTGGACTTGCAGTTGGACGTACAGTGGCTGCTATTCTTGAAAACTACCAAAATGAAGATGGTTCTGTGACCATCCCAGAAGTTCTTCGTCCATACATGGGTGGAGCTGAAGTCATCAAACCATAAAAAATAAGGTTTAGCTATTTCTAGCTAGACCTTTTTTCGTAACCAAATCAGATAAGCGCCTAATACAAAGACTAAAATAATTAAGCAAATAGCGGTTTCAGCCAGTACCAGATAATCCAGAAATGGAAGTTTCAAGATTCCCTGAGTCATCTTAAGCGAAGTAGCTGTGATAATAGTCGGGAAGGTGAGGGCTGAGAAGGCTGGTTGAAAACCTTGTTTTAAAATATTGGGTAGGCGAGTCAAAACAAAGAAAAAGAAGGATTGAGAAGCCAAAATCATAACGATTAAGAGCCAAGTTGGTAGGCTGGCTCCTCCAACTCGAACTAGAGAAGCCAAGAGCAGAGAGAAAGGAGCACAGTAGATTCCTTCTTGTCCAAGCAAGGCTAGTGGGAGTGGATGTTTCTTTAAATCGCTATAAATAAGGGGATAGAGATAGAAGGTTAGGAGAAACCCAAAACTCAAGGTCGCATAGGCAATTTCGATGATGCCTACAAGAGGATAGGTCAAGGCTGCCACTGCTATCCCCACATAGAGAACCGTCCAGCTTGGAGTAGCATGAACCCTCCGACCAGGACAAGCAAACTTGATGGTAAAACCAGCAATCAAGGCCAAATCCAAGAGAAATGAAAACCACCAGAGCCCTTGCGCTACTAAAGGAAGATGAGGAAACACACGAAAGACATAGGTCGATAAAATCATCCCAGCCATAGGAAAAGTGGCCATCCCTGACAAAAGAGGAGGCTTGGTCAATTCTTGCTTGGTTTCCTTCCAATTAAAGAGATGCAGAATCAGAAAGTAAATCCACAAAATCAAACCTGTCAGACTCAACAGATGGGACAGAACCGGCAACGTATCTAAAATAAGATTTCCAGCTCCTGCCAAACCTAGCAAACAACCTGAAAATACTAAGGGGAGTTTTTTCATCCTAACCTCCAATAATCATGTTAGTTTCAGTATATCATAAAAGCGCTTAAATGAGGGGATAAAAAACGAAGTCCGATTATTTCAGACTTCATTTTTTGCTCAGATATGAATTAAGCATAAGGTTGCAATTCTGGATTAATTGGGGTATTGGCTAGGTTGTTGGCATAGTTACAGAGGCTTGCTAGGCTGACACCCAGAACCACATCCAAGGCATTTTGTTGCGTGTAGCCAGCTTCTAAAAACTCAGCTAAGGCTTCATCTCCTACACGACCCTTGGTATTGATAACTGCCAAGGTAAACTTAGCTAGAGTGTCTAATTTAGGATCTGTTTCAATTGGAGTACGATTGCGAAGAGCTTGAATCAAGTCATCATTCATCTGGATTTGTTTGATGGAAAAGGCTGTGTGACCTGCGACACAGAAGGCACAACCATTGGTCACGGCTGCCGTGATTTGCACCACTTCACGCTCAACAGGTGTCAGACTGTTGCGACGGTTGATAGATGCGACAGTTCGGTAGGCTTCTAAAGCAGTCGGTGCATTGGCCAAGAGACCGATTAGGTTGGGAATATAGCCATTGTTGTCTTTTTCTACTGTTTCAAGAACCTCTTTCACTTCTGCTGGTGCTGATTCTACTGTATGGATTGTAAATGTTGTCATAAGATACCTCTTTTCTTGTTATTAACACTAATATTATTGGAAAATCTTATAAAATCCTGATTCCTAAGTTTATTTAGGATAAAGCTTTATTCTCTCATAAGATTTTCGTTGTATATTATACTCTTCGAAAATCAAATTCAAACCGCGTCAGCGTCGCCTTACCGTACTCAAGTACAGCTTGCGGCTAGCTTCCTAGTTTGCTCTTTGATTTTCATTGAGTATTAGTTTATCACACTTCCAATCATTTGCATAATATATATTATATATCAGCTTGATAAAAATCATTTATAGGCAAAAAAATCACACGAACTGTGTGATTTCATTATTTATCAAAATACTTTTTAGTCTCAGAAATGACGACTGGTGATAAAACCAAGAGGGCAATCAAGTTTGGCAGAGCCATCAAGGCATTGACAATATCTGCAATAATCCAGACCATATCCAACTCGATAAATCCTCCCAATAAGACCATGAGTACAAAGACCACACGGTAGAGCCAGATCAAACGAACACCAAAGAGAAACTCAAAACAGCGTTCTCCATAGTAGTTCCAACCTAGAATCGTTGTAAAGGCAAAGAGAACAAGGAAGATGGTTAAGAGGGCAGGTCCAAAGTGTGAAAAGACTGTTGAGAAGGCTGACTGAGTCAAGGCAACCCCATTCAAATCACCACTCCAAACACCAGTTACCAAGATGGTCAAACCAGTCAGAGTACAGATAATGAGGGTGTCAATAAAGGTTCCTGTCATGGAAATCAAACCTTGCTCTACCGGTTCATTTGTCTTAGCCGCAGCAGCTGCAATGGGAGCAGAACCCAGACCAGATTCGTTTGAGAACACACCACGCGCCACACCATTTTGAATAGCCATTCGAATGCTAGCACCAGCAAAACCACCTACCGCAGCAAGGGGACTAAAAGCTGAGGTAAAGACTAAAGCGATTGTGGCAGGGATTTTCCCAATATTAAAGAAAATAACTGTAAGGGTTCCCACAATATAAATGATCGCCATAAAAGGAACTACGGTAGTAGAGACCTTAGAAATAGACTTGAGTCCACCAAAGACTGCAATCGCTACAAAGACAGACAAGACGAGAGCTGTGATGGCTGGCGAAATAGCCGTTGTATTTTGGATGGATTCTGTAATCGAGTTGACTTGGGTGAAGGTTCCGATTCCCAAGAGAGCAACCAATACTCCTGCTACTGCAAACAAAACAGCAAGTGGTCGCCACTTTTCTCCCATTCCTAGAAGAATATAGTGCATGGGACCTCCCGCTACTTCACCATGGTCGTCCTTGGTGCGGTATTTGATGGCCAAGAGTCCTTCCGCATACTTGGTAGCCATTCCAAAGAAAGCCGCCATCCACATCCAAAAGAGGGCTCCTGGTCCACCAACCTTGATAGCCGTCGCAACTCCTATAATATTCCCTGTTCCAACGGTTGATGCCAAGGCTGTACACAGAGCTGCAAAACTGGATACATCACCATGTCCCTTATCCTGGATAAAAATAAGCTGAAAGGCCTTGGGCAGACGCAAAACCTGCAAGAGCCCTAGCCGAATAGTTAGGTAAATCCCTGTTCCGACCAATAAAATCAAGAGGGGCGGTCCCCAAGCAAAAGCATCGATTGATTTAAGCAATTCTAACATTTCCTTCTCCTATCTTTTCAACCCCAAAAGAAAGAGCACATGCAAGATACATGTACTCTGGAATGCTTAGATAAATGCTAAAAAGCGGTCTATCCTAGCTCTGTCCTTTTACCTGAGAGTTTGAGCAGTTACCTGCCTTGCCCCTTCGGTGCCTTTACGGTCTCTCCAGAGTTCCGTCCATTTACAGTCATGGAAAATCAAACGATTCTCCACTTCTATTAAACTTCATTCGGTGTTGGTATTTAATTGATTCTTATTTTACAAAAAATGTTGGCTTTTGTCAATGTGTTTATTAGTAAAAATTAGTTCAACAGTTTTTACTTTATAAAGTCCAGAATACTGTTATCCTTTAAAAGTCACAATAGTTGCACCGCTGCCTCCAGCATTTTGTGGGGCATAGCCGAAACTCTTGACATGTTTGTTTCTTTTTAGGTATTTGGTAACTCCTTCACGGATGACACCTGTTCCGATACCATGGATGATATCGACTTGCGCCATATTGTTAAGCAGGGCTTGATCGATAAAGGCATCTAGCTCATTCATAGCCTCTTCATAGCGCTTGCCTCGAAGGTCCAGTCTGGCTTGTGGACCACGACCAGAAGTTCGTTTCACAACATTGACTTGTTTCTTCTTGACTTGCTTTTCTTGCTGGGCTTGAACAAGGTCAAATTCTTTCTCTTCCAAGGTCATCTTAATCAAGCCAACTTGGGCTTCCCAGCGGCCGTCCTTGAGTTGACTGGTCAAGGTACCACGCTGGCCATAACTGAGAACCACGATATCATCTCCCACCTTTGGAGCTCGTTTTTTCTTGGCCTTTTGAAGAACCTTGTTTTTAGACAAGTCCACTTTTTCAGGAGCCAATTTTTTCAGCTTGGCCTTGGCTTCAATGATTTCATGGGGTTTGAGTTGAGATTTACTGTGAAGATTTTTGAGAATCTGGTCACTTTCACTTAGGGCCATGTCCACAATCTCAGCAGCTTGTTCACGCGCTTTGTTAAGCTCAGTTTCCTTTTCACGATTGAGCTCGTTGTAAAGTTTTTTAAGAGCACGGTTCATCTTGAGATTTTCTTGCTCCACCTCACGGATATTGTCCAAGCGTTTGCGACTCTCTAGCGTCTGCTCTTCCAATTGCTCAATAATCCGGTTGACATCATTGTCCTGATCAACCTGCTGACTGGCATCCCCTACGATAACCTCAGATAGACCTAGACGTTTGGCAATTTCAAAGGCATTGCTTCGGCCAGGAACACCCTGCATAAAGCGATAGGTCGGGCGAAGAGTTGCAGTATCAAACTCCATGCTGGCATTTTGCACAAAGGATGTCTCAATACCATAGGCCTTGAGTTCCGGATAGTGGGTGGTCGCCATAGTCTTAACTTGACGCAGGCGAAGGTCCTCCAGAATAGCCATAGCAAGGGCAGCTCCTTCTTGAGGATCCGTACCAGCCCCCAACTCATCCAAGAGTAAGAGTGAATGTTGATTGACCTTACCAAGAATATCCACAATATTGGTCATATGGCTAGAGAAGGTAGACAAGCTCTGCTCAATAGACTGCTCATCGCCAATATCAGCAAAAATTTCTTCAAAAATACCAACACGACTTCCCTTATCTGCTAAAATCGGCAAACCAGACTGAGCCATAACCTGCGTCAAGCCCAGAGTTTTAAGCATGATGGTCTTCCCACCTGTATTGGGACCTGTAATAACAATGGCTGTTAAATCTTGACCAAAATGGACATCATTTGCGACGGCATTTTTGACCAAAGGATGGCAGACATGGAGCAATTGAATTTCCTGATTTTCTGACAGCTGAGGAACGACTGCTTGCCTTTCTTGGATAAAGCGGACCTTGGCACGAATCAAGTCCAGATGGCCGATAATCCAAGCATCATTAGCAATCTCAGCCGCATGAGGACGGACACGCTCCGAGATTTCTTGGAGAATGCGAAGCATTTCATAGCGCTCATCTGCTCGCAGACTAGCGATTTCTTCGCTCAGTTTGACCACCTCACGAGGTTCGATATAGACGGTATTTCCACTAGCAGAAATATCATGAACGACACCTGCAATTTTATTGCGGTAGGTGTTTTTGACTGGTAAAACCTGACGGCCATTTCTGCTGGCAACAATCCCTTCTGTCAACATCTGCGCTTTTTGCTTGAGCAAGTCTTGCAAGACATCGCGTACCTGACTCTCGCTATCATGGATTTTTCTACGGATGCGCGCCAATTCTTCACTGGCAAAATTTTCAATGAAACCTGCATCATTAAAGGCTTGGAGATTTCCTTGTAATTGCGGAAAATCATGTAATTTCTCAAACCAAAGGGCTAATTCTTCCAAACTGACATTTTCCAGATTGGCGTAAAAACTTTGCAGTTCTCGGCTGGCAAGAAGCACGCGCTTCAAGAGTAGGAACTCCTCGATATTGAGGTCCGCCCCCATCTCCAACCGCTTGCAGACTCCTGCAATTTCCTTGGTTGCGAGAATGGTAAAATGCGGTTGCTCAACAAAAAGAGCCTGCATTTCCTTCATCTCAGCAAAAGCCTGTTTGATTTTATCTGCTTTGGCAGTCGGAGCTAGCTGTCTCAATTGCTCCAAGCCCTGCTCGGTCAACAAATGGGGTTCAAACAAGGCCTTGACCTTATTGAACTCTAATGTTTCTAATATTTTCTTATTCATCTTTATTTCCTTATCTTTGAATGTCTAGGTGTGGTAGCTTTTTATATTCTGATAGATTCGAATCAAATCTGTAAACAAAGGGCTAGGAAAACTCCTGCCCTTTTTATCCGATTAAATTTGTCACCCAGATTTGTTTGAGCCAACTGGTTGTTACCGGTATGCTCTGGATGATGTGTTTTGCGACGATACTCTTTTCAAGAGGATTTTGTATAGCTGCCATGGGAATGGTTGCTAGTATGGTCAAGGCCATTTGCAAGACAAATAAGGTCACCAACATGGACAAGATCCCTGCTGAAACTTGGAACAACTTACCACCCAGTTTTTTACTAGGAATCAAGTGTAAGAGGAGACCAAGCAAACGACCTATGCTATAGACAACCCCGAAAACCAACAAGTAGCCGATCCCTGCGTAAAAGACCTTATCCAACTGAAAGAGTTGATCCGATGGGAAAAAGAAAGTTCCCTGACCTTCCTGCGGATTTGCATAAGGGAGTAATAAATGGAATTGTTCTCCAAGCCCCTTGTAAAACTGGCCAGCCACAAAAGCCGATGCCAGGGCTGAAATCAGGTAATAAATCTGTAAGAGCAGACCTCTCCGATAGCCGATATAAAATCCCCAAGCCAAGACCAATAGAAGAAGGAGTGAAATCATAAGGAATCCTCAATCTTGCTCTGTTCTTGCTTGCAAGTCACAAGCTTGTGACGGAGTTCTTCTAATTCTTGCTCCTTATCATCAAATTCAATCTCACGGCTGAGCTGAGTTGATAAACAGTTGACTGCCAACAAAAGAGCGATTGTTTCATCATCTGCGCTAGGCATTTGTTCTTTAATTGCTTGGTATTTTTCTGTCGCAACCTTGGCGATTTCCTCCATAAAAAGGTTATCATGTTCGCTTGTCAAGGTTAATGATTTTTTCCCGAATGTAAATTTGAATCGATTTAGATTTGCCATAAAATTCACCTCACGATATTATACCAAAATTCGCTAATTTTGTCAGTTTTTACAAATTTGCCTGCTTTTATGGTACAATAGAAACTATGGCAAGTATAACACTCACACCAAGCGAAAAGGAGATTCAGGCTTTTCTTGAACACTATCAGACCAGTCTGGCTCCCAGCAAGAATCCCTATATTCGCTACTTTTTGCGACTACCTCAAGCAACGGTTTCTATCTATACTTCTGGAAAGATCTTACTTCAGGGTGAAGGGGCTGAGAAATATGCTCGTTTCTTTGGCTATCAGGTTTTAGAGGAAACCAGCGGACAAAATCTCCCTTTGATTGGGACAGATGAGGTGGGAAATGGTTCCTACTTTGGTGGACTTGCAGTTGTGGCTTCTTTTGTCACACCTGACCAGCATGACTTCTTGCGAAAACTCGGTGTGGGGGATTCCAAGACTCTGACCGACCAAAAGATTCGGCTTATTGCTCCTATTCTCAAGGAAAAAATCCAGCATCAGGCACTGCTTCTCTCACCAAGCAAGTACAACGAAGTCATCGGAGACCGCTACAATGCTGTTTCGGTTAAGGTTGCCCTCCATAATCAGGCTATCTATCTCCTCCTTCAAAAAGGCGTTCAGCCTGAGAAAATTGTGATTGATGCCTTTACCAGTGCTAAAAATTATGACAAGTACTTGGCACAAGAGGCCAATCGTTTCAGCAATCCTATCAACTTAGAAGAAAAGGCTGAGGGCAAATACTTGGCTGTCGCAGTTTCTTCTATCATTGCGCGTGATCTCTTTCTGGAAAATCTTGAAAATCTGGGACGAGAACTGAGTTATCAACTCCCAAGTGGGGCTGGAACGGCTTCTGACAAGGTGGCTAGCCAGATTTTACAAGCCTATGGTATGCAGGGACTTAACTTCTGCGCCAAACTGCACTTTAAAAATACTGAAAAAGCGAAAAAACGCTTAGAAAGGTAAATTATGAATTCATTTAAAAATTTCTTAAAAGAGTGGGGATTGTTCCTCCTGATTCTGTCATTATTAGCTTTAAGCCGTATCTTTTTTTGGAGTAATGTCCGCGTAGAAGGACACTCCATGGATCCTACCCTAGCGGATGGCGAAATTCTCTTTGTTGTCAAACACCTCCCTATTGACCGTTTTGATATCGTGGTAGCCCATGAGGAAGACGGTAATAAGGACATTGTCAAGCGCGTGATTGGAATGCCTGGCGACACTATCCGTTACGAAAACGATAAACTTTACATCAATGACAAAGAGACGGATGAGCATTACCTAGCTGACTACATCAAACGCTTCAAGGATGACAAACTCCAAAGCACTTACTCCGGCAAGGGATTTGAAGGAAATAAAGGCACTTTCTTTAGAAGTATCGCTCAAAAAGCCCAAGCCTTCACAGTTGATGTCAACTATAACACCAACTTTAGCTTTACTGTCCCAGAAGGAGAATACCTTCTCCTCGGAGACGACCGCCTGGTTTCGAGCGACAGCCGCCACGTAGGTACCTTTAAAGCAAAAGATATCACAGGGGAAGCTAAATTCCGCTTCTGGCCAATCACCCGTATCGGAACATTTTAAGAGATCTAAGAGGCCGAGAGTCAAGAATCTCAGCCTCTTCTTCTATCGTGAGAAGTGATTGTTTATTGACTAATACTCTTCAAAACACGTCAGCTTCCATCTGCAACCTCAAAACACTGTTTTGAGCAACCTGCGGCTAGCTTTCTGGTTTGCTCTTTGATTTTCATTGAGTATAAAATAAAAACAATCCCAACTCTCACCTATTCATGCAAAGGAATTTTATGGAAGTTTATTTTTCAGGAACCATTGAACGGATTATTTTTGAAAATCCCAGCAATTTTTATCGTATCCTCCTCCTAGAAATCGACGATACAGACGCAGAAAGCTTTGATGATTTTGAAATCATTGTCACGGGCACCATGGCTGATGTGATTGAGGGAGAAGACTATACTTTTTGGGGACAAATTGTCCAGCACTCCAAGTATGGGGAACAACTGCAAATCAGCCGATATGAACGCGCAAAACCAACTAGCAAGGGCTTGGTCAAGTACTTTTCAAGTAGCCATTTCAAGGGGATTGGTCTCAAGACTGCTCAGAAAATCGTCGACACCTATGGCGACAATACCATTGACGAAATTCTGCAACACCCAGAAAAGCTAGAAGGCATCTCAGGGCTCTCTGCCAAAAATCGTGAGGCTTTCGTCTCCACTCTCCGTCTCAACTACGGAACCGAGATGGTCTTGGCCAAACTAGCCAACTACGGCATTCCCAATAAACTAGCATTTCAAATTCAAGACTTTTACAAGGAAGAAACCCTTGATGTGGTTGAAAATTATCCCTACCAATTGGTTGAGGATATCAAGGGCTTGGGATTTACCATTGCTGACCAATTAGCGGAGGAGCTAGGCATCGAAAGTCAGGCTCCTGAACGCTTCCGCGCCGGTCTAGTTCACAGTCTTTTTCAGGCCTGTATGGAAACAGGGGACACCTATGTTGAAGCTCGGGATTTGCTAGAACAAACCCTTACTCTCCTTGAATCTTCTCGCCCAGTGGAACTGGATCCCAGCCAAGTGGCCCAAGAACTCTCCTACCTGATTGAAGAAGACAAGGTCCAGCAGGTTGATACCAAAATTTTTGACAACAGCCTCTTTTTCGCTGAGGAAGGCATCCGCAGTCACTTGGTTCGTATTCTTGAAAAAGGAAAACAGAAGAGTCATGATTTAGAAACCATTCAAAAACATATCGCTACTGTCGAGGAAGAGCTGGGGATTGAGTATGATAGCATTCAAAAACAAGCTATCTGTGATGCTATCCAGAACAAGGTCTTTATCCTAACAGGTGGACCTGGTACTGGTAAGACAACTGTGATCAATGGGATTATCGCTGTTTATGCCCTCTTAGAAGGACTTAACCTCAGGAAAAAAAGCAATCTGCCGATTCTTCTTGCTGCTCCAACTGGACGAGCCGCTCGACGTATGAATGAATTGACAGGCTTGCCTAGCGCGACCATACACCGTCATTTAGGAATGACAGGTGACGATGATACCAGTCATCTGGAAGATTATCTGGATGCCGACTTTATCATCGTAGATGAATTCTCCATGGTGGATACTTGGCTGGCCAATCAACTCTTCTCCAACATCTCTTCTAACAGTAAAATCCTCATCGTGGGTGACAGCGACCAGCTACCGTCTGTCAGCCCTGGACAGGTTCTAGCGGATCTACTCCATATTCCCTTGATTCCTCAGACTCGTTTGGAAAAAATTTATCGACAAAGCGAAGAATCAACCATAGTAACCTTAGCAAGTCAGATTCGACAGGGCATCTTGCCAGCTGATTTCACCCAGAAAAAAGCAGACCGTTCCTACTTTGAAATTGCTAGTGGCCATATTCCTGCTACTATTGAGAAAATCTTAGGCGCTGCCCTCAGAAGTGGTATCCCTGCTCGTGATATTCAGGTTCTAGCTCCCATGTACCGAGGGACGGCAGGGATTGATGCCATCAACCAGCTCATGCAAGACCTCCTGAATCCACCACAAAAAGACCAACTCAGTTTTGAAGCTCCCCAGTGTCACTATCGTAAGGGCGACAAGGTCATTCACTTGGTCAACGATGCTGAAATCAATGTCTTTAATGGAGATTTAGGAGTCATCACAGACCTGATTCCTGGCAAATACACCGAGTCGAAACAAGATGAGATTGTCATTGATTTTGATGGCAACGAGGTCTCTTACCCACGTAACGAATGGTACAAGATTCGCCTGGCCTATGCTATGAGTATCCATAAGTCACAGGGAAGTGAGTTCCCTGTTGTCATCCTGCCTATCACTAGTGCTAGTAGGCGTATGCTGGAGCGCAATCTCATCTACACAGCCATTACTCGCGCCAAAAGCAAGCTTATCTTACTAGGAGAATTACAGGCCTTCGATTATGCTACTCAACATATCGGAACTGCCCGAAAAACCTATCTGATTGAACGCTTCAGTGATTTATTGGAGAATGTTGAAGAAAAGCAACAAGCGGTCTCTGAAACAGTAACATCAAGTATCTCTGAACAATCCTACATCCTAACCGAAGAAAACTGGGACAGCATCCCAGCCATGATTGGGATTACAGACGCAGACCTCAAAGAGATTTTTGGAAAATAGTGTATAAGAAAACCCACCAATTCAGGTGGGCTTTTTGTTTATTAAGATTATTTTACTGTTGCTGTGCTTGTGATCAACTCAACAGCTTTTTTGATTGTGATATCGTGTTTCAACATATCAGCTGAAAGCAAGCTTTGTACTTGAGCAACTTCCATGTTGTAGTCTGCTGCCAATTGCTCAACTTCTTTTTGGATTTCTTCTTCTGAAGCGTCAAATCCTTCAGCTTTGGCAACTGCTTCGATAACAAGGTTAGTTCTAGTACGTGACTCAGCTTCTGCTTGGTATTGGTTGTGAAGGTCTTCTTGAGTAGTTCCAGTGATTTGGAAGTACATGTCAGGGTTGATACCTTGACGTTGCAAGTTCCCAAGGAATTCGTTTACTGAGCGGTGAACTTCTTCGTGAATCATTTCTTCTGGAAGTTCTACGATTTCAGCGTTTTCTACAGCTTTATCAATTGCTGCACCTTCAACTGCATCTTTGTAAGCTTCTTCTTTAGCAGCAGCCAATTCGTTGCGGTATTTTTCTTTCAATTCAGCAAGTGTTTCAACTTCTTCGTCGATGTCTTTTGCAAGTTCATCATCAAGAGCTGGAACTTCTTTAGCTTTAACTTCGTGGATAGTTGTCACGAATTTAGCTTCTTTACCTGCAAGGTCTTCTGCTTGATAGTCTTCTGGGAATGTTACGATAACATCAACAGTTTCGCCAGCTGAGTGACCTACCAATTGGTCTTCAAAGCCAGGGATGAATTGACCTGAACCAAGTCCAAGTGAGAAGTTTTCACCTTTTCCACCATCAAATTCAACACCGTCGATAGAACCAACGAAGTCGATGACAACAGTGTCACCGTTTTCAGCAGCAGCTTCTTTGATAACCAATTCAGCCAAGTTGTTGCGTTCGCGTTCGATACGCTCTTCAACGTCAGCGTCAGTTACTTCTTTTTCTACATCTACTGATACTTCAAGGTTTTTGTAGTCACCCAATTTAACTTCAGGTTTTGTCACGACTTCAGCTGTGATAACCCAGTCTTGACCTTTTTCCATTGAAGTCACGTCAATTTTTGGTTGAGCAACCACTTCAAGACCAGCTTCTTTTACAGCTGCTTCATAAGCGTTTGGCAAAAGAGCGTTCATAACGTCTTGGTAAAGTGATTCTTCACCAAACTTTTTGTCGAAGATAGGACGTGGAAGGTGACCTTTACGGAAACCTGGAACATTAAGAGATTTCTTCACTGAGTTGAAGACACGGTCCAATTCTGGTTTGATTTGGTCTTGAGAGATAGTGAAAGTCAAGACACCACGGTTTGTTTCTTTGTTTTCAAATGATACAGACATTCTGTCATTTCTCCTTAAAATTTTTTAAATACAGTCTATTATAACATAAATGAGCGACTTTTTTCAAGTAACGAATGCGCTTTTCAATGATGCTAGAGGTACTTGCTCGCTTCTTTGATACTAAATTAAGTCATTTCTCCGATATTATTTTATATAACTACTAAAACTCCTCACGCCCTACCAAACGATGCTGAAAGGCATAGACTGCCGCCTGGGTACGATCACTGACTTCAAGTTTGGCAAGGATATTGGACACATGGGTCTTGACCGTCTTGAGAGAGATAAAAAGTTCGTCTGCGATACGCTGATTTTCGTAGCCCTTGGCAATCAGTTGGAGAACATCTCGCTCACGCGCAGTCAAATCCTCATGTAGTTCCATGTGATTGCGGTGGTATTCAACCTTCTTGCTGACCTCTTGCTCAATGGCCAGCTCACCAGCAGCCACCTTACGGACGGCATGGAGAAGTTCGTCAGCACTAGAAGTCTTGAGCATATAGCCCCTAGCACCTGCATTTAAGACAGGCATGATTTTTTCATTGTCCAAGTAAGAAGTCACAATCAAAATCTTGGCTTCAGGCCATTCTTTGAGGATAGCCAAGGTCGCGTCAATTCCATTCATCTCAGGCATGACAATATCCATGACAATGACATCTGGACGCAGTTCCAAGGCCAAGTCAATTCCTTGAGACCCGTTGGACGCCTCGCCCACAACTTCTACATCATCTTGGAGGTCAAAGTAGCTTTTCAAGCCCAAGCGGACCATTTCATGGTCATCTACTAGTAAAATTTTCATCTTTACTCCTTTATCATTCCTTATCTAGCAGGGGAATACGAATATCAATTGCCATCCCTTGCTTGGGAGCTGTTAATAACTGAACCGTCCCTGCCATATCTTCAACCCGCTCCTTGATATTTCGCAGTCCATAACTCAAGTCGTCTAAACTCCCTAACTGAAAACCAATTCCATTGTCCACCACCTTCAGTTGCAATTCAACATCTGTCTGATAGAGATAGACATCTAAACAAGAGGCCTGGGCATGGCGAAGGGTATTGCTGATCAACTCTTGCAGGATACGGAAAATATGCTCCTCAATTTTCTTGGGCAATTTCGTTACATTATGCTTGAAACCAACCTTGAGATCACTCTTGTCCTCAAGCTCTTTTAAGAGGATTTGGATTCCCTCAACCAGATTCTTCTGCTCCAGCTCAACTGGTCGCAAATGCAAGAGCAAGACCCGCAAATCCTTCTGGGCTGTTTCTAAAATAGCTGTGACACTCTGCAACTGGGGCTGCATCTTTTCTCTATCCAATTTCAAAGCCTGCTGACTGATACCCGATAAAATCATGTGGGCCGCAAACAACTCCTGACTGACTGTATCGTGCAAATCCCGAGCAATTCGCTTCCGTTCCTTCTCGATGATTTCCTCTTCCTGAGCAAGGCTATGATTTTCAGCTTTTTGAAGAGCCTCTGTCAAAAGGTTAAGTTTACCTGACAAGGACTTGAAACTGGCATCCAAATCTGGATCTGCAACCTGAACCACTTCTTGCCCTGCCAATAAACGCTTGAGATTAGTCTGCATTTTTCTTAGAGAAAGCTCTTCGATACCTCTCCAAAACAGGGCTAAGAGACAGGTCATGGACATGCTGAATACCAACAACAAAAAGATAAATTTTTCTGTTTTTTCGACATCGTGCAGAAAGATAGACCAGTCAAAGTCAAGGATTTCCAGCAAGCTGTGGGACAGAAATAAGACAAACAGGAAGGAGGTGAGGACAATGATTACATAAGCTTGTTTTTTCATCCTCTGACCACCTCCACATCCCCAATCATAGTAGTCAAGAAAATCTTGACACTCTTGTTACTCTTGAGATAGTCTCTTGTTTCTTGATGATAGTGTTCATTGCGGAGGGCTCGCTTGGGCTGGTTGAAAAAAGTCAAATCACCATAGAGACAGTTAACGCTAAGGCTGACTTCCACATCTACAGGTACAATGATTTTGGTCGTTCCTACCATCTTTCTGAGGATAATGACATTGTCATGATTGGTTAGGATGACCCTCTCCAGATGAATAGTGTCCTTGCCCATGAGGCGAAAGAGATTGATATCATCAAACTGGCAAGTCTGGTAGCTTGAAAAATGATGGAGATTTCCAAACCAACGATTTTTCTCCTTCTTAACCGTTACCACCTCTTCAAAAACCAAATTGGTCTGCTCTTTTTCCTGGTTCATCATCGGATAAAGAAGAAAGAGGCTGTAGATGACCGCAACAAAAATAGCTAAAATCACAAAAGGATTGAGCATGACGATGAAAAAGAAAAGAATGGTTGCCACCACTAAAAGAAGATTATTGCCCTCTTTACCAGTGTAATAACGAATCAAAAGCAAAAAGAGGAATAAAATCAGCAGAAAACGCGAAAAATGCTCTGAAACCATCAAAATCAGAGCTCCTGTCAAAAGACAGGTTTCGATAAATAAAAAGATTTTAAATTTTCTCATAAGTTCATCCTCTGCTTTCTATTTTATCACAATTCAAAAAAGTCACCTCAGTCTAAAGATGGAAAAAAGGCGGTGGTTACGCCTTTTTCATCTGATCCTTTGCTTCTTTTAATTTTCCATAAAGAAGATAGTCTACTTTTTGCAGATCTGCTATGGTGGCACAATTAAGAGCACACATAATCAAGCGTAGATCTGCTTTCCAGCCTTGGACAATGCCAATCACTTCTTCGACTGTGTAGCTTTCAACCAATTCTAGAACTGTTCGAGACAGTCCTACAGCCTTAGCACCAAAGACCAAGCACTTAATCATATCCAGCGGATTCCGAACCCCTCCACTAACTAAGAGTTCGACCTTGTCTTTCCATTCTTGGGCATTGAGAAGGGCCTGCATGGTGGACTGGCCCCATTGATTAAGATAATCACGCTGACCACTGCGACGGTTTTCGATATAAGCAAAGCTGGTGCCACCACGACCTGATAGATCAACAGTTCGAACGCCTAGTTCATAGGCTCTTTCGATGGTCTTGGCATCCATTCCAAAGCCCACTTCCTTGAGGGCAATCGGAACAGGGATTTGCTTGCTATAGTCTGCTAGATTCGATTGCCAGCTTCTGAACTTCCTTTCTCCCTCAGGCATGAGTAATTCCTGCATGACATTGACATGCACTTGTAGGAGAAGAGGATTCATTTCTTCTACCGTCTGAAGTCCTAACTCGACAGGCTTGTCTAATCCAATATTGGTTCCAAGAAGGAGATTTGGATGACTAGACTTGACAGAAAAAGAGGCATCTGATGGATCTTTGAGAGCCGCACTATAAGAGCCTGTCACAAATAAAATACCACAGGCTTCCGCCACCTGAGCTAGTTTTTGATTGATTTCTTTACCTTTTTCACTCCCACCTGTCATGGCATTGATATAAAAAGGAAAAGCCCACTTTCGACCAGCGAACTCTGTCGACAGATTGACTTCATCCAGGTCGTAAAGAGGCAAGGAAGAATGAATCAACTCCACCTCATCAAAGCTATTATAGGAACTTTTCTGCTCAAGGGCATAGCGGATGTGCTCATCCTTACGATTTGTCGTCATGTCCTATCCTTTCTTGGTATAAAAGCTCAATCCCCAGATCGGCCCAACGGTTTTTTAGGGTTTCAGTTGATTGCTCATCAAAACTCAAGGCAATACCACAATCACCACCACCAGCGCCGCTACTCTTAGCAACAGCCTGCAAATCTTGACTGGCTTCTTTCAACTGTCTAAGCGAAGGCGTGTAAATATCTGTACTCAAACCTTCTAAAAGCTGACTGGCTGTTTCCACCTGCTCAATGATTTTTTCTGCATTCCCTTGCTCCAAGGCTTCTACCAAAGAAGCCACCGTTTCTTTTGAGGAACTTAAAAAATTCTGATTGATATTTTGCTTGATTTGCTGAACCATGTTACTAGACACAGCTACTTCCTTGGTCCATCCCACTAGGAAATCACATTCTAGGGCAGGTTTCACTTGTAAGATGGAAAAGCCCCACTCACGCTCCAAAACTGTCGTCAAGTTTTCTTCTTCCAACCAAGCAGCCACCTTCTGGCGATTAAATGACTGGTAGAGAACCAAATCCTCTGCTACAATACAGGCAAGGTCGCCCATGGAACCATTGTCTCCTCGCTTGAGCAAGACAGCACTAGCCAGCTTAAACAAGAGATCTTGATTAACCGAAAGATCATATAGAGCAAGCAGAGCCTTGATAACCAAGACAACGATGCTACCGCTAGAACCTAGACCAAACTTTTTCCCTTCTCGTTCCATTTTTCCACGAATTTCTAGAGAAAAAGGTCGCAAGGTTTGCCCACGATAAACAAGGAAATCTTCCACTAAAGCAATCGTTTCTTGAATCAAGCTATAGTCAGGATTTGGCGTCAAATCCACTGCGAAATCAAACATATCCGAATAGATACGATAACTATCTGAAAAAGCAATCTCGCCCTTCATATAGATGGAGATAGCCTTTATCAAGGCCAACTGCCCTGGCTCTAAAATAGCATATTCACCTGCCCAATAGAGCTTTCCGCAAGTTTTAACAGCAATCATCTTGGCTCAAATCCTTTGTTTTTGACACAATCAAGCGATAACGTTGACCGAAGATTTCTGATAAATGCTCCAAGTCTTTCTCCTGACAGAGGACCTTAACATTGGGACCAGCATCCATGGTAAAGTAGCAGGCCTCTCCTTGCTCACGAAGCTGGCGAACAAAGTCCATAGCCTCATAAGAGGCATCCGTCAGATAAGAAAAGGCTGGACTAGCAGTCTTTGTCGTAGCATGCATAGCCAGGGCATTTTTCTCCGTTAATTCTCCAATCTTGGCAAAATCATTTTCCTTGAGATAAATCAGCATATCCTGATAATCCTTCTCAGACTGACGAACCCAGTCGTCAAAAGTCGTCGAGGTTTCCACACAAAGTTTCATCCCGTCACGGCTAGAGATTGGTTTTTTCTTGTCTTCTAGCACCAACATAATCATAGCTAGTTTCAGGTCTGTCTCTACAGGGTAAATCTCTCCGCTATCCTTGTCCCAGGCACCTAGCGGTCCATAAAAACTCCGAGAAGAAGAGCCTGAGGCAAACTTAGCCTCCTGCGCCAACTGACTCCGATTCAAACCAAGCTTGAAATAAGCGTTGCAAGCCTTGACCAAGGCGGACAAACCACTAGAACTTGAGGACAGGCCCGCTGCGGTAGGCATATTGTTTTGAGTATCGATACGGACAAAGTCCTCACCTTCTGGACGGTAACGGTCGATAATCTTACTCATCTTGGCATGCTCCGCTTCATTTTGTAGCTGACCATTGATATAAAATGCATCAGCTGTCGCATCCGTCGATAGAGATGACAAAGTCGTCTCCGTGTACATATTTTCTAAAGTCAAAGAAATACTGCTAGTAGCAGGCACCATTTCTTTTTCTTTTTTCTTTCCCCAATATTTGATAATAGCAATATTTGCGTAGGAACGTACTGTTACAGGCTCTCTATCCATGTCTTAACAGCTCCTTTCTCTTCTAATCTTTCTGCTAGTTCTTGTGCGTGTGTCAAATTGATTGCCAAGGCTATGATACAGCCTCCAAGCCCACCACCGCTCATCTTAGCACCCAGAGCACCATGACTAAGAGCCGTTTCAACTAGAGAATCCGCCTCTGGGCTACTAACACCAATTGCTTTTAAATGCAAGTGTGCTTTACTGAGGATTTGCCCCAGTCCTTCAGCATCTTTTCTTGTAATCGCTTCTTCTGCCTGCTGGGTCAATTCTCCCAAAGCATGCAAAAACGGTAGGGCATCCTTTCCCTTACTTTGAACCACTTGGATGGCTTCACGAGTGTGACCATAAACGCCTGTATCTGCAATCACCAAATAGGCGGATAAATCCATCTCAAGCTCTGTAAATCCTACATTCTTAATAAAACGAATAGGCTGGTCACTGAGACAGGTCTTGGCATCCAAACCACTAGGATTCATATGGGCAATCATCTCCGCCCTATTGACCAAGATTTCCAATACATCATGAGGCAGATCAGCCTCATAGTAGTCAAATACCGCACGAATGGCCGCTATGCTGATAGCAGCCGACGAACCCATTCCCCGCTTCTCAGGGATAGCCGAGTCAATCTCACAGCGAATGCAGGCTTCCTTGATATCCAAATACTCCAGAGAAGCATAAACTGCCATAGACAAGGTATCTTCCTCATAGAGACGCCAAGGACTCGCTGCAGGAACTACCTTACAAGTCACCTCCACCTCCAAAAGAGGCAGGGAAATGGCCGGATAACCGTAAACGACCGCATGCTCCCCTATTAAAATAATCTTACTATGTGCCTGACCGACACCAACCTTTTTTGTCATGTTATCCTTTTACTAGACGAAAAAGCCGTCTCATTTTTTCATACAAGTGTTTATTCTTTCCTATCTATTTTATTATATTTTCACAAAAAAAGCGATTGTTTCCATTCACAATCGCTTTTCCCATTATAGGGATATATTTCCATCATTTCATTATTTAAACGATTTCTAGCATATCCTATTCTTCTCGTTTTTTAGGAAATACCGTCAAAGCACCTAGGATAGATAAACCACCTAGAGCTACCAACCATTCATCTTGTTGACTACCTGTCTGAGGTAGTTCATCCCGCTTATGCACTTCAGTACTTCCTTGATTCCAATTCTCTGAAGGAGTTGGAGTTGGGGTTGGTTGCGGTTCTGGCTTAGGTTCTGGCTTAAGCTCTGGTTTTGGCTCCGGCTTAGGCTCCGGTTTTGGTTCTGGCTTAGGCTCCGGTTTTGGTTCTGGCTTAGGCTCTGGTTTCGGTTCAGGCTTAGGCTCTGGCTTAGGTTCCGGCTTCGGTGCGTTAGCTGTAAATACCCATGTTCCTATAAATTCTACATCTGCTTTATTTACTGCTTTACTTTCTGCATCGTATTTTTTAAATACCCATTTTCCATCATTTTCTGTATCAACATACTCTGTTTTTGTTGGCTGAATTGTTGTTACATTTGATTTATCTACATAACGGTTTTGGTCTGTTGGTTTATAGCCTTCTATTGCTGCTGGCAATGTCTTACCTGGTGTCCCACTTTCAAATTTGTATGTTACACCGTATTTATTAGCTTCGAATACCCATGTTCCTATAAACTCTATATCTGTTTCATTTACTGCTTTAATATCTTTATCGTAGCCTTTAAATACCCATTTACCATCCTCTGCTTCAACTTTGTACTCTGTTGTAGTTGGTTTAATCGCAACTACATTTGCTTTATCTACATAACGGTTTTGGTCTGTTGGTTTATAGCCTTCTATTGCTGCTGGTAATGCTTTACCTTCTGTTCCACTAACGAATTTGTATGTTACACCGTATTTATTAGCTTCGAATACCCATGTTCCAATGAACTCCACATCTGCTTTGTTTACTTGTTTTTTAGCTTCATCATAACCTTTGAAGACCCATTTTCCATCGTTTTCTGCATCTATATACTCTGTAGTTGTCGGTTGTGTTGGTGTTACATTCGCTTCATTTTCGTAAGTAGCTGTATCTTTTGGCTTATAGTTTTCGATTACTGCTGGTAATACTTTTCCCTCTGTTCCACTTTGGAATCGGTAGGATACATTATAAAATGTAACATAACCTAGTTCTAAAACGTTAGCTTCTACTTTGTTAATAGGTAAATTTGTAGCTGAATCCAGGCTTAACCAGCCACTACCGATTCTACCTGCACTTGGATGAACATTACCCTCAACAGAACCTGTTACTTTTAGTACTGTATTTCCATTTGTATCTGCTAACTCTTTGGCTTTATCTTGATTAATACGAACAACCATCTGATTGATTTCTTCATCACTCTTATTAGGGAATAAAGCTTTAAGTTCTGTTGATGTAAGAGATCGAAGTGTCATATTTCGCAGAATTGTTTCAGCAATAGACTTACCTTCATCCGGTTTTACTACACTCTCAGCTATACGCTCATTTCGTTCATTTTCCGATCTATTACTATCATATCCGTTTAAAGATCTAAGAATCATTCTAAATGTTATATTATGGTTACCTTTAGTTTCAACACCAAATGTGACTCTAGGGTCCGTATTACTAACGATTGAATTAAAGCTATCTTTTGTATTTCCTAAGGCTGTCCCTTCTTTTGAATACACATTTAGGATTTCCTTCGTTCCATCTTCCTTAATTCCAAGAGCATACAATGGTCTCCATGAGTAACCATTAAACTCTGCATATAATTTTTCCGGAACAACTAAATCTTTGTCTAAATTCACATTTAAGTCTACATAGGTGTAAGTTTTTTTCTTTTCATCTAATTTAAAATTATTATCCTTGTATGTGTTGGATAAAACCGGACCAACATATCCTACATGAGGATTTCTATACACAGTCATCGCTGTAGTTTTATCCATTTCAAACTCAGCTTTTAAAACCACTTCATTCACTTTTGTAGTATCATTATTGTCCGGTTTATACTCATCAATGATACGGCGGGTATTTTTTTCTTTGTCTTTTATTTCTTTATTTAAATTAGTATTAGGTAATACTTCTTCTGATTCTACATTCGTATCAATATGAACCTTATTATCATTAATGGCAAATTTATTCATTCCACCTATAATCGCAAATCCCATAGAAAATTTATCAGCAGGGAAAGGTGTATCTTGGTCATTTAGACTGGCATAAACACCATATAGCTTAGAATCAGCTGACAAGCCATTCGGAAAGGCTGTAGCTATAGTGTCTTCTGCCGAGAACAGTCTTGCACCATCTGCAATTTTCCCATTTACTGGCGGCATATCAGACCAACCAAGAAAAGTTTTTGCAGCGCCACGGAAAAGACCTGGATTAGATAAGGGACTCCCTAATTTATCTGTAGCATTCTTATATGTATTTTCAGTATCTTTTTTTTCGTGTGATTCACTTGTCCATTGACCAATAAGACTTACTTTACCATCATAATTTGCTGGTTCTGTTGCTCTTTCAAGCCCTCTAGGTTTTTCCTCATTATTTCTTGCTCCATCGCTATCCTCTGGCTTAATATCTGTTGGTACAGCTCTATCACTACCTAGCGTTGTACTAGGCACATCATTTCCATTTCTTACTTCCGCTGCACGAGGTACTCCTTGAAGAGAGTTTCCATTACTCTCAGTTGATGCAGCTGTATTTGTATTTGTATTTGTATTTTCTATTTCTGTGTCACCAGTATTAGCACCAGAAGTGCCTAGTGTGCTTGTTGTACTTGCTGAACCTGGTGTACTTGGTGGGGCTGGTGTGCCTGATACTGGTTCGTCTGCTCCTGGTCCATCCGCTTGAACAGTCGCCACACCAGTTACAAAAAATAATACGGAAGCCACTGCCACACTGGCTACTCCCAAATGATGTTTTCTAATAGAATAGCGTAAAACTTTTTTCCCGTTTTCTTCACATTTTCTTGACTTAAAGTTCATTTTCATCCTCATTTCTTTTTTACAAATGGGTACTTACACCCCCCCCCTTAAATATTTAAGTATTTAAAGAAGGTTCGATTTTTAAGCCTAAAATTGTAATTATTGTGATGCTTTCAAAAAAACACTTGATATTACACTAACATTATATACCTTTTTCTAAAACATGTCATGTAAAACTGGGCAAAAACTCAATTTTGTTAAAAATAAGTAAATAAGTAAATCTTTCCACAATAAACCGCATATTATCAAGTTTTTGCCAATTTTTTGACGCCTGATAATATGCGGTTTTCTGATTTTAAAAACTTTTTATCCAGTATCACTTCGTGAAGCTGCACTCTTACTTAAAATTTATCTCAAATTACAAAATACTATCATTATTTATCGAACCCATTCACCATTATAATTGACAGAATAGCCATCTACAGTCGTATTTACTGCCAAAGTACCTGAGCTATAAGCGTAGTACCATTTGCCATTAACCTGGAACCAACCTGTCTTCATATCTCCATTACTTGCATTTAGGTAGGACCAAGTTGAACCATCTTGATACCAACCAGTTGCCATGGCTCCTGATGAACGGAGATAGTACCATTTGTTAGCAAGATTTTGCCAGCCCGTTTTCATATCACCATTTGACTGCTCTAAATAATACCAAGTTGAGCCTTCCTGATACCAGCCAGTTGCCATGGCTCCTGATGAACGGAGGTAGTACCACTTATTGCCAAGTTGTTTCCATCCAGTTTGCATGATACCAGTTTCTGGATTTAGATAGTACCAAGTTGAATTATCATTGATCCAACCTGCACGTCTTTCACCCCCAAGGTAGTCTTTCCCTGAATAACCTATTTTTGCTAAGTAATACCAGTTAGACTGATCATAAAGCCAACCTGTTTTTAAAGAATGGTCTTGATCAAAGTAATAATTTGCTAATTTAAGAACTTCTGAGCCTTCAAAGCCTTCACCATATTTTTTGCCAACATTTAACGAATCCTTAACTTCTAATTGTTTCCATCCAACAAATTCTTGTAGCACCCCATCTTGTCCAAAGTAGTACCACTTCGGTTGAAGGGCAATTTCGAAAACTGGTCGATTATCAAATAAATCATCACGATAACCTGTCCCAGGGATTTCTAAGTATTGCCAACCGACTACCATTTCTCCACTATCACCAAAATAGTAGGTTTTACCGTCTATTTTATGCCAATAGATTGCTTTATGGTCATCTTTTATATAATATTTTCTATTATCCTTATCAACAAACTGTCCACCTGTAGTATCCGCCAATACTGCACTTGTCGCTAGCAAACCAAAGAAAAAGACTGCTAATGCGATTGGCATCAATTTTTTTATTATTTTCATTAGACCTATCCTCCATAACTGATTGTAGCAAAGACCCGACTGCATGTCAATATATAGAAATCTTTCAAAAAAAGCAGTTACATAACTGCAACTGCTTTTCTATTCTTGCATGGTGTAACCAACACCACGTACTGTTTTAATGTAGCTTTTTTGACCTTTTACATCAAGCTTGCTACGTAGATAACGGATATAGACATCCACGATATTGGTCTCTGTCGCACTTTCATACTTCCAGACACTTTCCAACAACTGCTCACGAGTCAGAACTTTCTTGCTTCCCATGAGAGTAGCCAAAAGGTCATACTCACGACGGGTCAGAGCAATCATCTCCTCGCCACGATAAACGGTATGATGTTCTACATCCATACGCAGATTGCGGTAAGACGTTGGAACCTTCATCTGACTACAGTGTTGATCGATGAAGTCCCGACCTCGGAAAATCGCTGAAATACGAGCTACCAAATTGTCAATAATAACCGGCTTATAGATGTAAGAAACGGCAAAGCGTTGGATTGTCTCAATCTGATCTTGCAATTCTTCGCGATGGTCCAAGACCATGATGACTGAAGCTGGCTTAGTCTGACTCAGCTTATCTGCAAAATCCTGGGCTGTCATATCCCCCAGACGAGCATTCAATAAAATCAAGTCATAGTCTGTCTGAAGAGCCATGGAGAGGGCTTTTTGCCCCTCCTCAACCTGATCAACTCGGTATTGCTCTTTTTGGAGTTCCAAACTTAAAAAATGAGCTAGATTTCGTTCTTTCTCAAGTAATAAAATCCGTTTCCCCATGGCAGACCTACTTATTTTTCGTCATACCAAGAGTAGTGGAAGGTTCCTTCTTTGTCTTTACGTTGGTAAGTGTGGGCACCAAAGTAGTCACGTTGCGCTTGGATCAAGTTAGCTGGAAGGTCAGCTGAACGGTAGCTATCAAAGTAAGTAATAGCTGCTGAGAAAGTTGGGACTGGTACACCAGCTTGAACAGCAAGAGCTACGATATCACGCACTGCTTGTTGATACTTAGCAGTAACATCCAAGAAGTACTCATCCAAAAGAAGGTTGGCAAGGTCTGCATCACGGTTGTAAGCATCTGTAATCTTTTGCAAGAAACGAGAACGGATGATACAGCCATCACGCCAGATAGATGCGATGTCTGCAAATGGCAAGTTCCAGTTGTTTTCTTTAGAAGCTACACGCAATTGAGCAAAACCTTGTGCGTATGAAATGATTTTTGAGAAGTAAAGGGCTTGACGAATCTTTTCAATCAACTCAGCCTTGTCTCCTTCAAATTTGAAGTCAGCTGGTTTTGGAAGAACCTTGCTAGCATGTACACGTTCTTCTTTGTAAGTAGAAATGTAACGTGCAAATACTGACTCAGTGATTAGTGACAATGGCACACCAAGGTCAAGTGATGATTGACTAGTCCATTTACCAGTTCCCTTGTTACCTGCGGCATCAAGGATGTAG
Source organism: Streptococcus sp. 1032 (assembly GCF_013277015.1). NCBI lineage: Bacteria > Bacillati > Bacillota > Bacilli > Lactobacillales > Streptococcaceae > Streptococcus > Streptococcus sp. 1032. The sequence goes on from NZ_VMMD01000012.1 coordinate 86,009, forward strand.
TCTACGATTGGTCCATCTTGACCTTCGTCGTCTTTACGGCTCAAGATATCAGCTGTGATTTCAATCAAGTAGCTGTCCAATTCACCCTTGTTCCACTCAGTAAAGATTTCAGCCATGTCTTCTGCAGAAAGGCCTAACAAGTGTTGCATCAAGTCATAGCTTTCTGCGATCAATTGCATATCACCGTACTCGATACCGTTGTGAACCATTTTCACATAGTGACCAGCTCCATCAGGACCGATGTAAGTCACACATGGTTTGCCATCTTCTGGTGCTTTAGCTGAGATTTCTTCAAGAACATCCGCAACCAATTCGTAGGCCTCTTTTTGTCCACCAGGCATGATAGAAGGACCTTCAAGGGCACCTTTTTCACCACCAGAAACCCCAGTACCGATAAAGTTGATACCTGAGTTTGCCAATTCTTCATTACGACGGATTGTATCTTTGTAGAAAGTGTTTCCACCGTCAATCAAGATATCACCCTTGTCAAGGTGTGGAAGAAGGGCTTGGATAGTAGCATCCGTACCAGGTCCAGCTTGAACCATGAGCATGATACGACGAGGTTTTTCGATTGAGTTTACAAAACTTTCAACGTCATAGCTTGGTACAAAGTTCTTTTCAGGATGGCAAGCAATTACATCTTCAGTTTTTTCTTTACTACGGTTGTAAATAGCAACTGTGTAACCACGAGATTCAATATTAAGGGCAAGGTTACGACCCATTACGGCCATACCTACGACACCAAAGTTAGCTTTTGTCATTTGACACTCCTCTTGTTTAATTTGTTTTATTTTATCATTTTTACTTTTGAAAAGAAAGAATTTTGTAACGGCTACTTAGAAGTCCAAGGCATCCGCATGTCCAGAACCATTTCCAACAAAGTATCCTGTCTTACAGTTAAGGGTAAAGAGATAGGTTCCATCTGGCTTGTAGAGGTTGTAATAACCATTGCCGTTAACGATATTGACACGTTCAAGGATATATTGGTCTCCAGTGATATAGCCACGTGAACGTGAAGTCGCTAGAATTTGTTCCAAGACACCATCCGCGAAATCCCAGGCAGAGTTGTTACTATCATCAATAGCAGACTGGTTATAGGCAACACGACTGGCACTTCTTTGAACAGCAACTCCTGCACTCGAGAGACCCATATTGACTTCACTATGAGAACTTCTAGTTTCATTTGATGCCGTATTTGAACTACTTGGGCTTGTCTCACTAGTCGTATTTGAGCTTGCTTGACTAGAGCTTGAGCTACTAGTTTCACTTGAACTTGAGCTAGAAGTACTTGTTTGCTGGCTCTTACCAAGGCTGATAGCCTTATCTAGCACTTTATCAAGCTCCGTATTTCCAGTTTTAATATCTGTAAATTTAGCATCCGATTTGGCTTTGGCATTGGTATCCAAGACACCATCCACAATAGCTGGTTTTTCAAATTGTGCATTGACGTCTTGAATGGCCTTGATTTGCGTTGCTAGACTATCATATTTAGATTTGGCAAGCGTATGTTCACGACTACCTTCCAGTTTATCAAGTAAGGTCTTGAGTTGACTCAACTTATCAAACTGGCTATTTTTCAAAGCCGTTTTATTGCTGTCTGTGTAGAAGGCGTCATAAAGTGTATTAAAATCATCCACATCCGATTGATTGGCTGTAGTTGATTGAGAAGTTTCAATCTCCTTGGTCGAGCGATTCACTTGACGATAGACATAATAAGCACTGACACAGATAATTATTGATACAAGCGCCAAAGCGGTTAAAACAAAGCCTTTTTTGCTTTTCTTTTCTGAGTCTTCTTGTTCCAGACGAGAAAGACTCTGCTCCTCTTCCACTTCTTCAGTCATTTCTGTTGGATTTTCATCCTCTAGCAATAGAGGATCCAAGTCTTGCTCCTCATCGTCCAGAGGCAAGGGTGGTAAGATGTCTTCAGAAGATGGAACTTCCTCCGAAGAAGCTTCTGACTCTTCTACAGCCTCACGCACTTCTTGGATTAAATCATCCAGACTCTGAGTTTCAACTAGCTCCTCTTTTTTGTATTGACGAGTCGCAAACTTATCCGCCTCAATTTCATCTCTGTGTTGCTTAACATACTTGTCCAAAATGGAATCCTCAGGCAAGACTCCTGCTTCCACTTCTTCATTTTTACGAATAGCTTGACCAACTGTTAGCTCTTTTGCTTCATCAAAATCAAATTGCGGTTCTTGACCTTCTTTTTTATGACGATTTCGTCTTTTTTTACTCATGAGTATCCCTTTCTATTTTACCTCTTGCCGTTTGACACGCTGACCAAAATATTGATACAGATCCACTTTCAAGGTTCCGTTGTATAACTTACGCTTCTTATCTGCTTGGCTACCATACTTGCTTTCAAAAGCTTCATCACTAGTCAGGATAAATTTGCTCCAAGTTTTCAGTGGTGCAAATACTTGCCCCATCTCAGCATAGAGCTTGGTCACCCCTGCATCATCTGACAAGCGTTCACCATAAGGCGGATTGGAAATAATCACACCATTGATTTTATCGGAACGCAAATCCTGCACGCGCATCTGCTTAAAAGTAATGTCTCCTGCAACACCAGCTGCCTGGGCATTGGCCTTAGCAATTTCCACCATACGCGCATCGATATCACAGCCCATGATATCCAGCTCCAGCTCACGGTCTACTTTTTTAGCCGCTTCTGTACGCACTTCCTGAATCAAGCGATCGCTGACCCAATTCCATTCCTCAAAGGCAAAAGAGCGACGAAGTCCTGGTGCCATCTTTCGAGCAATCATGACAGCCTCGATACAGAAAGTCCCCGAACCACAGGTCGGATCAATCAAAGGCTTGTCTGGATACCAGTTAGAAAGTTGTAAAATGGCTGCCGCCATGTTTTCCTTGATAGGGGCTCCCCCTTTTTCGGTACGATAACCACGTTTAAAGAGGCTAGACCCTGTCGTATCAATCATGACAGTTGCCACATCTTTGAGAATAGAGACCTCAATCTTAAACTCTGGGCCATTCTCCATCAAAGGAACCCCTTCTGGGCGAGCATAGTGTTTCTGCAATTTCTTGACAACAGCTTTCTTAGAAATAGCCTGAACACTCGGTTCATTGTGTAGTTTGGACTTAACACATTTGGCTTTTGAAATCGGAAACCGAGCTCCAAGTGGTAAATAATTTTCCCAATCTAGGGCGAAAACTCCCTGAAACAGCTCTTCAAAAGTCTTAGCTGGGAACGTTCCTACGATGATTTTGATACGATCTGCTGCCCGAAGCCAAAGGTTGGTTTCGATAATCGCTCTCACGTCTCCTTGAAAACGAACACGTCCATTTTCAACCTGACAATCGTAGCCCAACTCTCGCACTTCTCGTCCCACAACAGCTTCAAGACCTGCTGCCACAGTTGCAATTAAATTAAATTCTTTTTTCATGTTACAGTCTTGCAAGACCTTTCTATATGTCCACTTTAAAAAATGAGGTTGAGAAAATTTCTCAGCCCCAACCTATATGCAATTTTCTATAAGCCATGTTTTGTTCCAGAAGTGACTAGGACCACTTCCTTCGATAATCATCTGTCTACCACTAGCAGCTCTAGCTGATAGCAGTCAGAATACTACGTTCGTTTCCGCGTACTCCATGCCCCGACCAAAATTTGGGTTGCTAGCTTGAGGGGTTTACCGCGTTCCACTCTCTCTGTTTCCAGAAAGACTCCGTCACTGTGGCACTTTCAAGCCTACTCTGGCCTATCCAAGGACTTAGCCATTTCAACTGCCGTAACGATTTCTCGTCCCTAGGCTTATGGTTTCGCCTAGCACAAACACTACAGGCATCACAGCCTGTGCTAGCATGGACTTTCCTCATGAGAAGCAATTCTCCTCACGCGATTATCCAAAAATTGCATGTAACAAGACCTGAATTACAAATCAGTATTGTCTAAAATTTGTTTACCGAATACTTCTTTTTCAAGACGATTCAAGCGTTTTAAAATATCAAAATTCGTCATAGAAGATGAAGCAGCCACATCAATTGGATCTGGGTGACTAGGACTTGGAGCCGAACTCACTTGCGGTTTACGAGTTAATTCTTCCTTCAAATCCGCAATCTCCTGACGAAGTGACTTGACCAAGGCAGCATAGGTTTCATAGTCCTTGATGACATCGTCTAAAAACTCATCAACTTCTACCTTGCTATAGCCACGGACTTCACGTCCAAACTCTTGTTCAAAAATATCTTTCGCTGAAAAAATAATACTTGCCATGTCTCTCTCCATTCTCACTTGCTAGTATTATTATATAAAAAAAGGCAAACAAAAATCAAGGTCAAAGCTTCAATTTTCGGAAAAATTTTCAGCAAGTTCATTTAATTGATCAAATGTTAATCTCTTTATAAAATAGTCCTCTTGATTTTTCATCTTTTGGTAAAAATAAGCTAGTTTCGTTTCATTTTCTTCATCATAAAAAAGATAAGAACTAGTCGTATTTTCCAGTAAAAACTGCTGGTAATCTCTTAACTGCCCCTTGTGTTCATAGCGAGGATAGGCATATTTGACAAAGTCTACCTGCTTAAAACGACTCAGTTTCATCTGATTGCCTTCATTCCAATTTTCTCCATGGGTTTCAAAAGCAAAAATGGTGGCCAACTGGAAACCGTACTCGGTTTTCATCTCCTGAGCAACCTCTAAAACCCAATATTCAAAGCCCAAACTTCCTGTAAATACAAGCCAAGACACCCCATCTGCTGCCATAGCCTCTAAATCTTTACGTATCGCTTTTTTAATCAATTTAAGACGAGGATCCTTGTCAGAAAATAAACCCAAATCAAAAGCAGAATAGCCTAAAACCAAAGCTGTAGTCATTTTTAACCCTTTCTGTGCAAATTTATGGTATAATAGAGTGATATTATTGTACCAATAAGGAGAATTATGGTCAACTATCCACATAAACTTTCATCACAAAAAAGACAAACATCTCTTTCTCAACCCAAAAATTTCGCAAATCGAGGAATGTCTTTTGAAAAGATGATCAATGCTACCAACGACTACTATTTGTCTCAGGGCTTGGCTGTTATACACAAGAAACCAACTCCTATTCAAATTGTACGAGTGGACTATCCACAACGAAGTCGTGCCAAGATTGTTGAAGCCTATTTTCGACAAGCTTCAACGACGGACTATTCTGGCGTTTATAATGGATATTACATCGACTTTGAAGCCAAGGAAACAAAACAAAAACGTGCGATTCCGATGAAAAATTTTCATCCACATCAGATTCAGCATATGGAACAAGTCCTTGCCCAACAAGGAATCTGCTTTGTCCTTCTTCACTTTTCTTCTCAGCAAGAAACCTACTTATTGCCGGCATTCGATTTGATTCGCTTCTATCATCAAGATAAGGGACAAAAATCAATGCCACTTGGATATATTCGAGAATATGGATATGAAATCAAGGCTGGTGCCTTCCCTCAAATTCCTTATCTCAATGTTATCAAAGAACATTTATTAGGTGGTAAAACAAGATGAACAAACCAACGATTCTGCGCCTAATCAAGTATCTGAGCATTAGCTTCTTAAGCTTGGTTATCGCAGCCATTGTCTTAGGCGGAGGAGTTTTTTTCTACTACGTTAGCAAGGCTCCTAGCCTATCCGAGAGTAAACTAGTTGCAACAACCTCTAGTAAAATCTACGACAATAAAAATCAACTCATTGCTGACTTGGGTTCTGAACGCCGCGTCAATGCCCAAGCTAATGATATTCCCACAGATTTGGTTAAGGCAATCGTTTCTATCGAAGACCATCGCTTCTTCGACCACAGGGGGATTGATACCATCCGTATCCTGGGAGCTTTCTTGCGCAATCTGCAAAGCAATTCCCTCCAAGGTGGATCAACTCTCACCCAACAGTTGATTAAGTTGACTTACTTTTCAACCTCGACTTCCGACCAGACTATTTCTCGTAAGGCTCAGGAAGCTTGGTTAGCGATTCAGTTAGAACAAAAAGCAACTAAACAGGAAATCTTGACCTACTACATAAATAAGGTCTACATGTCTAATGGCAACTATGGAATGCAGACAGCAGCTCAAAACTACTATGGTAAAGACCTCAATAATTTAAGTTTACCTCAGTTAGCCTTGCTGGCTGGAATGCCTCAGGCACCAAACCAATATGACCCCTATTCACATCCAGAAGCAGCCCAAGACCGCCGAAACTTGGTCTTATCTGAAATGAAAAATCAAGGCTACATCTCTGCTGAACAGTATGAGAAAGCAGTCAACACACCAATTACTGATGGACTACAAAGTCTCAAATCAGCAAGTAATTACCCTGCTTACATGGATAATTACCTCAAGGAAGTCATCAATCAAGTTGAAGAAGAAACAGGCTATAACCTGCTCACAACTGGGATGGACGTCTACACAAATGTAGACCAAGAAGCTCAAAAACATCTGTGGGATATTTACAATACAGACGAATACGTTGCCTATCCAGACGATGAATTGCAAGTTGCTTCTACCATTGTTGATGTTTCTAACGGTAAAGTCATTGCCCAGCTAGGAGCACGCCATCAGTCAAGTAATGTTTCCTTCGGAATTAACCAAGCAGTGGAAACAAACCGCGACTGGGGATCAACTATGAAACCGATCACAGACTATGCTCCTGCCTTGGAGTACGGTGTCTACGATTCAACTGCTACTATCGTTCACGATGAGCCCTATAACTATCCTGGGACAGATATCCCTGTCTATAACTGGGATAGGGGCTACTTTGGCAATATCACCTTGCAATACGCCCTGCAACAATCGCGAAACGTCCCAGCCGTAGAAACTCTAAACAAGGTTGGTCTCAACCGCGCCAAGACTTTCCTAAACGGTCTCGGAATCGACTACCCAAGTCTTCACTACTCAAATGCCATTTCAAGTAACACAACCGAGTCAGACAAAAAATATGGAGCAAGTAGTGAAAAGATGGCTGCTGCTTACGCTGCCTTTGCAAATGGTGGAACTTACTATAAACCAATGTATATCCATAAAGTCGTCTTTAGTGATGGGAGTGAAAAAGAGTTCTCTAATGTCGGAACTCGTGCCATGAAGGAAACGACAGCCTATATGATGACCGACATGATGAAAACTGTCTTAGTATACGGAATCGGACGTGGAGCCTACCTACCTTGGCTTCCACAAGCAGGTAAAACAGGTACTTCTAACTATACTGACGAAGAAATTGAAAAGTATATCAAGAACACTGGTTACGTAGCTCCAGATGAAATGTTTGTAGGGTATACCCGCAAATATGCAATGGCTGTATGGACAGGCTATTCTAACCGTCTGACACCACTTGTAGGCGATGGCCTTACGGTCGCTGCTAAAGTTTACCGCTCTATGATGACCTACCTGTCTGAAGGAAGCAATCCAGAGGACTGGAATATGCCAGATGGCATCTATCGAAATGGGCAGTTTGTTTTCCAAAATGGAGCAAGACCGACTTGGACTGAAACGACATCCCAATCATCTTCAACCGAAAGCTCATCAACAAGTGCAGAAAGCTCTACTAGTCAAGCACCAGTAACAAGTCCTGATGCTAGTACTAATGGTCAAAATCAAGCACCAAATGCACCAGGAGCCAATCAAAATCCAGCTCCACAGACTCCTCAAGTCCAACAACAACCACAACAGTAAGATGAAGAAAATCCTGAGAACTCTAAACTCAGGATTTTTTCATTTTCAAAATAAAATACAGAAATCAAGTAAAGTAGATTGAAATATAGTGAAGTGAAATAAAAACAGGACAAATCAATCAGTATAGTCAAATCAATTTCTAACAATGTTTTAGAAATCAAGATGTACTAATCTAGCTTCAATCTACTATAAAAACTAAGCAAATTGATTAGAAAATTCAAATCATACTCAATGAAAAGCAAAAAGCAAACTAGGAAGCTAGCTGCATCTTGCTCAAAACACTGTTCTGAGATTGCAGATGGACGCTGACGTGGTTTGAAGAGATTTTCTAAGAGTATCAATTTCTAAAAATATTTTATGAGCTACAATATGCCGGTCTTGATTCAATACACTGTAATATTTGAAACAAGAGTGTACCGGTTCAGTGTCAACCAGCTATAGTCTACCATTCCTCATTTCACAATAAAACGCATACTATCAAGGCTTCATCACCTGACAATATGCGTTTTTCTTTTAAGGACTTTTTGCTCAGTCTCTTTTTGTTTTATTTGACATGTTTGGCAAGTTCTTCTTGCGCTTTTTTATTGGATTCTGCTTTTTCTTTCATCCATTTTTCTTGAGCTTTTTGGTATTCATCTGCAGTAACTGCCTTGTCTTGAATTTCAAGGTATTTATACAAGACTGGGTCACTTGTACCTTTATTTCCTGACAATGCAAATGGTATTGTAAATGGTACCATCTTAGACAAGATTGGACGACCAGTTTTAGAAGTTGTTGGGATGATCAAGGCACTATCTGTCAACCAAGCTTGGGCTGCTGCGTATTTATCATATCGTTTAGCAACATCTGTAGTCTCATCACCAGCTTCAGTAACCAATTTTTCGTAGTCATATAGACCTACTTTTTTAGCAGCTACATTATCTTCCCCTGAGTCAAATCCTAAATATGTTTTAGTACTTTCTCCTACAGAAGGTTTGATAATATCAAGGTAGGTTGATGGATCGGCAAAGTCTGGACCCCAACCGACATTATCTGATAAATCCCAGTCTTCGCCAGCAGCATTTTCGGCAAATAGAGTTACATTAAGCAATTCATCTTTTTGCAATTGTTGGATATCAATAACGACATTATCAGTTCCTAAAGTTGCTTCCAAGGATTGTTTCATAGATTGGACACGTTGAACTTTTGTAGTTGCTGTCTGGTCAACAGGCATATCTAGGTGAATTGGGAATTGTACTCCCTCAGCTTGTAGGGCTGATTTGGCTTTGGCAAATTCTGCTTTAGCTTTTTCTGGATTGTAAAGACCATCTTGTGAATCTGCAAGATTGACATCCTTCCATTCATCCCCATAAGTCACTAATTTTTCTTTGACTATATCGCCAAAGTTCTTCCCATCTGCTTGAACAAATGTTGGTGGCACAAAGAGATTACGCAAGATTTTGCTTGCTCCAGTTTCTCCATTCAACTGAGAGGCATAGGCTGTACGGTCAAAACCAAAGGCAATAGCCTGACGGAAATCCTTGTTTAAGAGAGCCTTTTTAGTAGATGTCTTTTGTTCTTCGCTAGTCTTAGATGTGTGTTTATAAGATTGACGGTCAATATTTGTCCCTACTAGATAAGTCGTAGAGTCTTGTTGAGTATAGACGATATTGTCTTTCATACTCTTCTCAAGCTCTGCGAAACTTGCACTTGTTGGATAGAGACGAGCTGCTGTAAGGCTACCATCTTTAAAGTTTTCTGCTGGTTTGCTGGTATCTTGCCCATCCCAGAATGACAATTTGACCTTGTCAATATGCACATTGTCCTTATCCCAATAGTTCGGATTTTTCGCAAATTCAACAGAGGATTTGGTCACAATGGATTTCAACAAATAAGGGCCGTTATACAAGAGACTACTTGGATCCGTCGCTTTGGCAAAATCATCCCCTTTTGAGTTCAAAAACTCTTCATTGACTGGCGCAAGCACACCCATGGTTGTTTTTGAGTTCCAAAAAGTTTCAGGTTTGTTCAAGGTGTATTGGATTGTTTGGTCGTCAAGCGCTTTAATCCCGACTTGAGCAAAGTCTGTGATTTCACCTTTGGCATAGGCATCCAGACCTTTGATTGAATCCTGTACCAAGTAAAGGGCTTCTGCTTTCTTATCTGTTGCATATTTAAGTCCTGTTACAAAGTCCTGAGCCTTAACAGGAGCATACTCTTCTCCCTCAGATGTATACCACTTGGCATCCTGACGAATCTTATAAGTATAAGTCAAGCCATCCTTAGAGACAGACCAGTCTTCTGCCAATGAAGGAACAAGGTTCCCGTATTTATCATTTTCAAGCAATCCATCAATCACATTACTAGTAATCTCAGAAGTTGCTGCCTTACCAGTTGTCAAATAGTTGAGATTATCCGGATGTGTCTCGTAGGTAAAGGCAAAGGTCTGTTCACCTTTAGCGCCTGAACCCCCACCAGAACAAGCAGCTAAAACACCAGCTGCTAATAAGGTTACTCCCGCAAGAGCCAATACTTTTCTTGTTTTCATAGTATTCTCCTTTGTTTTTTTATTCATTATAGACTCTTTTTCAAGTCCTGTCAATAGAATTTTCAGAATTTTAAGAGTTATTTGTTATATTTGATATATTCTGAAAAATAAAATTGTTCATTTATGCCAAAAAAGCCAACATAGGTTCTCTTCTGATAAGCAGAAAAGAATCTTGTTGGCCTTACTTCTAAAAATCTTAAGTAGCAAAGATTCTAAAATGACAGAATCCTTGCATTATTGTCCCAACTCTTCCTCGACCACTTCCAAAGCCCGTTCAATGACCACATGCATGTCATAGTATTTATAATCTGCTAAACGACCACAGAAAATAACCTTATCATTTGTTGCCGCTTCTTCCTGATATTTGGCAAATATAGCATTGTTTCTCTCATCATTGATTGGATAATAAGGTTCATCTCCACGTTTCCAATCAGCTGGGTATTCACGAGTAATAACCGTTTTATCTTGTGCTCCGTACTCAAAATGTTTATGCTCAATAATGCGAGTATAAGGAATTTCACGTTCTGTATAGTTGACAACTGCATTTCCTTGATAGTTTTCTTCATCAAGAACTTCATGCTCAAAACGAAGACTACGGTATTCTAACTCACCATGTTTATAATCAAAGTATTGGTCAATCATCCCTGTAAAGACAACCTTTTCAGCAGAAGCTTCTAATTCCTGACGATTGGCAAAAAAATCAAGACCAAGTTCTACTTCCACATCCTTGAGCATATTTTCGATAATGACATTATAGCCACCGATTGGAATTCCTTGGTAACGGTCATTAAAGTAGTTATTATCAAAAGTCAAACGAACTGGTAGACGTTTAATAATAAAGGGTGGAAGGTCAGTCGCAGAACGTCCCCATTGCTTTTCAGTATATCCTTTAATCAACTTTTCATAAATATCTGGACCGATTAACTTGATAGCCTGTTCTTCCAAGTTTTTAGGTTCAACAGCCTTCATATGTGCCGTTTGCTCAGCAATCTTATCTTTGACCTCTTGAGGAGTTTTTGTACCCCACATAGCATAGAAAGTATTCATATTGAAAGGTAGATTATAAAGGCTACCCTTGTAATTAGCTACAGGCGAGTTGATGTAGTTGTTAAATTCAGCAAATTGATTCACATAATCCCAAACTTTTTTATTAGAAGTATGGAAGATATGAGCACCGTATTTATGAACATTAACCCCTTCTACATTCTCACAGTAGATATTTCCACCAATGTGGTCACGTTTATCAATAACTTTTACTTTTTTCCCACGCTTGGTTGCTTCATAAGCAAAAATTGCTCCCGACAAACCAGCACCAACGATTAGATAGTCGTACATAGTCTCTCCCTTATCATTTATCTTTACATCTCCTTAATTATAGTAAAAGAGAGAATCTTATACTCTTCGAAAATCTCTTCAAACCACGTCAGCGTCCATCTGCAACCTCAAAACAGTATTTTGAGCTGACTTCGTCAGTTCTATCTACCACCTCAAAGCTGTACTTTGAGCTAACTTCCCATTTACTCTTTGATTTTTATTAAGTATTCGTTTCAATCTATTTTAGCACAAAACAAATCATTTCTCAGTTTTCAATAGCCGAGTGATTTAAAAAGACAAGCACCAAAACTGATGTTTGTCTTTATGATTCTCCTTAAAAAGCTATTTCTCATTATTTAACATGATTTTCTGCTTCTTTTTGAGCTTTCTCGATTGCTTTTTTGCTTTCTTGCTCCCATTTGGTCTTAGCTTCTTCAAACTGTTTGGTTGTCACAGTATCTTTTTGAAGTTTCATGTACTTGTAGTTATTGCCATCACCCTTGATGCCGACCAGTGAATAGCCTCTTGTAAATGGCGTCACTTTGGTTACAGATGCTGTTCCACCACTTGACATAGCTGACATAATCAGAGAATTGTCAATCATCCAAGCCTGTGCTCCAGCATATTTTTCGTAACGTTTGGCTACATCTTTATTTTCACTATCTGCATCTTTGAGCATCTTAGTATAGGTATCCAGACCTAGACTAGTGATTTTTTCCTTGTCTTCCTTGGCATCTAGTCCAAAAATCTTAAGGTAGAATCCATCCTCTGCATTGAAAGGATTGAGATAAGTTGATGGATCTTGGTAGTCACCCACCCAACCATCAAAGTTCAAATCGTAGTCTCGATCAGCTGCTGTTGGCGCTAAGAAGGCTACGTTATTAAAATCATCTGTTGAAAGTTGCTGAACATCAATGACAATGTTATCGGCACCTAAAACTGACTCAAGGGTCTGCTTAACTGAGTTCATGCCTGTCACAGCATTTTTACTTGTCTGATCAACAGCCACATCCAAGTGAATAGGGAAAGTCACACCTTGACTTGCCAATTCTTTTTTAGCTTCCGCAAATTTTGCTTGGGCTTTTTCTTTGTTGAAATAGGCATCCTGAGCATCTGCCAAGTTAATACCTGACCATTCTGTTCCATAGTTGACCAATTTAGAAGCAACTACTTCTCCAAAGGTCTTGTCTCCAACTTGGACAAATGTTGGAGGCACTAGGGTGTTACGAAGGGTCTTGCTAGCCGCTTCTTCCCCATTTGACTGAGCAGAATAGGCTGTGCGGTCCAAGGCAAAGTTCACCGCTTGGCGGAAGTTTTTGTTCAAGACAGCTGTCTCAGTTGACTTCTTCTGCTCATCTGTCGTTTTAGCAGTGTGGTTGTAAGCCTTACGGTTGACGTTGAAATTGAAATACCAAGAAGTCTTGTCCTGCAAGCTATAGACGATATTATCCTTATATTTTTCCTTGGTCTTAGCAAAGTTTGAACTATTTGGATAAACCCCAGCGATAGAATAAGCTCCACTTTCAAAGTTACGGATAGTCAATTCTTGGTCTGAACCATCAAAGTAAGCCAATTTCACATGTTCAATTGATACTTTGTCATGATCGTAGTAATGTGGATTTTTCACATACTCGATCGATGATTTCGATGTGAAATCTTTTAACAAATAAGGTCCGCTGTAGAGAATGCTACCTGGAGATAGGGTCCCAAAATCTTTCCCTTTTGAATTTAGAAACTCTTCGTTTACCGGGAAAAGAATACTGTTGGTTGTTTTTGAGTTCCAGTAAGGTTCTGGGCGTACCAAAGTATACTCAACAGTCTGGTCGTCGATTGCCTTCACCCCAACCTTAGAAAAGTCAGAATCCGCTCCTGTAATATAATCATTCAATCCCTTGATCGAGTTTTGAATCAAGTCAATGGCCTGTGATTTATTATCCACTGCATACTTGATACCTGTCACAAAATCCTGAGCCTTGACTGGGGCGTACTCTTCACCGTCAGCCGTGAACCATTTGGCATCTTTTCTCAGTTTATAGGTATAAGTCAGACCGTCGCTTGAAACAGACCAGTCTTCTGCCAAAGATGGAACTAGGTTTCCGTGGTTGTCATTTTCAAGCAAACCATCAACTAGGTTGGTAATGATGGCTGTATTATCAGCGTAATAGTCTAATAGATAGTTAAATGTAGTTGGATTTCCACTAAAGGTTGATGAGTAAGTTTTTGTATCTGAACCTGATTGTCCGCAAGCAGCTAAAAGCAAAGCAGCCGCAAAAGTCAGGCCTGCACTAAGGACACGCTTTTTTGTAGTCATCTTCTTTCTCCTTTATGTTAGTTTTTATAACATATATTTATTTTACCAAAATAGTGGGAATTTGTAAAGTTAATTGAATTTCCAGAATGAAAGTTTATAAATATTGACCATAAAAAAACAAAGGATTCCTGCCTTTCATACAGTCCTCCCTTGTTTTTATACGATTTCAATTTTAGATTTTTCTGTAAAAAATATTTATAGTAATTCCACACAGAAAGCATCCCATGGAGCTAAGACTTGTTTTTCAAAGGCTTCTTGAGCCGTGGTGTTTTCAATCAAGACAGATTTAACTTTTCCTTCTACTGTTACTTCTTGCTCTTCATTGGACAAGTTGGCCACAACTAGAAAACGACGGTCGCCATCTTTACGGATATAGGCAAAGACCTTGTCAGTTGTTTCCAAAAGTTCAAAATCAGCTCGAATCAGCCAGCTATTTTCCTTACGAATTTGGACCAACTTCTGATAAGTGTAGAAAATAGAATCTGGATTTGCCAGCGCTTCTTGAACGTTGATTGTTTGATAGTTTGGATTGACTGCCAACCAAGGCTGACCTGTCGAGAAACCAGCGTTTTTGCTCTCATCCCATTGCATTGGAGTACGGGCATTATCACGTCCGATAACACGGATACTGTCCATGATTTCTTCCATCGGAACGCCTTTTTCAAGAGACTCACGCGCATAGTTGAGGGATTCAATATCTTCTACTTGGTCCAGTGTTTCAAAGGGATAGTTGGTCATGCCAATTTCCTCACCTTGGTAGATATAAGGAGTTCCTCTCATGAGATGAAGCAAAATGGCAAAGGCTTTGGCAGATTTTTCGCGGTATTCTTGGTCATTTCCCCAGATTGAGACGATGCGAGGAAGGTCATGGTTGTTCCAGAAGAGGGAATTCCAACCGTCCTCAACTCCTAACTCTGTCTGCCATTTGTTGAAAATCTCTTTTAACTTAGCAATATTCAGTTCTTTTTGATAGTGCCATTTAGGCTGACCTTCCTGATACTGAAGACCGATATGTTCAAACTGGAAGACCATAGACAATTCTTGTCCCTTTGGATCAGAGTAGAGCTTGGCAATCTCTGGCGTTGCCCCCCAAGTTTCTCCCACCGTCAAGAGATCTTTATCTCCAAAGGTCGCTTGATTCATCTCCTTGAGATAGGGATGGAGCATAGGTCCATTATTGACTACTTTCTCGTCAGGAATTTTCCCAATCATGTCAATGACATCCATGCGGAAACCACCAATCCCTTTATCAATCCAGAAGTTCATCATCTCATAAATTTTCTGGCGAAGTTTTTCATTTTCCCAGTTGAGATCCGGCTGTTTCTTACTGAAAAAGTGAAGATAGTATTGACCCGACTTTTCATCGTATTCCCAAGCAGACCCACTAAAGATAGACTCCAAATCATTGGGTTCATCACGCCAGATATAGTAGTCTCTCTCAGGGCTATCAGGATTTTCACAGGCTTCGACAAACCAAGCATGTTCATCTGAGGTATGATTGACCACCAAGTCCATGATGATACGAATATCACGCTTCTTAGCTTCTGCAATCAGTTGGTCCATATCCTCCATGGTCCCGAAAATAGCCGCAATCGCTTGATAATCAGCAATATCATAGCCATTATCATCCATAGGGCTGTCATAAACGGGAGAAAGCCAAATCGCTGTGATTCCTAACTTAGCTAGATAGTCTAACTTACTGGTAATACCTGGCAAATCACCAATTCCATCTCCGTTGCTATCCATAAAGCTCTTAGGATAGACTTGATAAACTACAGCATTGTGCCACCATTTTTCTTGCATCTTCTTACCTCATTATTTTAATAATCTACAATCTATGATAGCGCTTTTCAGAATTTTGTGCAAGCGTTTGCCTAATCTTTTTGATTCCTTTTTTAACTCCATAGTTTCCTAACTGCCAATTTTTTATTATAATAGAGGTCAGAGGTAAAAAAATGAAAAAACAAGCTTTTAGTTCTGAACAATATTTGAATCTACAACGCGACCACATCTTGGAGCGCATTAATCAATTTGACGGCAAGCTCTACTTGGAGTTTGGTGGTAAAATGTTAGAAGATTTCCATGCTGCTCGTGTCCTTCCTGGTTATGAGCCTGACAACAAAATCAAGCTCTTACAAGAATTGAAAGAACAGGTTGAGGTTGTGATTGCTATTAATGCTAGCAACATCGAGCATTCTAAAGCACGTGGTGACTTGGGCATTTCTTATGACCAAGAAGTTCTTCGTTTGATTGATAAATTCAATGAATTAGGGATTTTTGTTGGTCCCGTTGTCATCACACAGTACGCTGGCCAACCAGCTGCAGATGCCTTCCGCAACCAACTTGAGAAAAACGGAATTGATTCTTATCTTCATTATCCAATCAAAGGATATCCGACGGATATGGATCACATCATTTCTCCAGAAGGCATGGGGAAAAATGACTACATCAAAACCAGTCGTAACTTGATTGTCGTAACCGCTCCTGGACCTGGTTCTGGAAAATTGGCAACCTGTATGTCCAATATGTACCACGACCAAATCAATGGCATCAAGTCTGGCTACGCTAAGTTTGAAACCTTCCCTGTTTGGAATCTCCCCCTTCATCACCCAGTCAACTTGGCCTACGAGGCTGCTACAGCAGACCTTGATGATGTCAACATGATTGACCCCTTCCATCTCCAAACTTACGGAGAAACCACTGTCAACTACAACCGTGATATTGAAATTTTCCCAGTTCTCAAACGCATGTTGGAACGCATTCTAGGAGAGTCTCCATACGCTTCTCCAACAGACATGGGTGTCAACATGGTTGGTTTCGCTATTACAGATAATGAGGCTGCTATCGAAGCCTCTAAACAAGAAATCATCCGTCGTTACTATCAGACTGTTCTTGATTTCAAAGCCGAAAAAGTGGGCGAATCTGCTGTCAAGAAAATTGAGTTGCTTATGAATGACCTCGGTATCACACCAGCAGACCGTAAGGTTGCTGTTACTGCACGTCAAAAAGCAGAAGAAACTGGCGGACCAGCCCTAGCCCTTGAATTGCCAACTGGGGAAATTGTCACAGGTAAGAACTCAGAACTCTTTGGTCCTACAGCCGCTGCCTTGATCAACGCCATCAAGAAATCAGCTGACATCGCTAAAGAAGTAAAACTAATCGAACCTGAAGTTGTTAAGCCAATCCAAGGTCTTAAAATTGATCATCTGGGTAGCCGCAATCCACGCCTGCATTCAAATGAAATCCTGATTGCACTTGCTATCACAGCTACAGAAAATCCTGATGCTGCTCGTGCTATGGAAGAACTTGGCAACCTCAAAGGAAGCGAAGCCCACTCAACCATCATCTTGACCGATGAAGACAAGAATGTCCTTCGTAAATTGGGTATCAATGTAACCTTTGACCCTTACTACCAATACGACCGCTTGTATCGTAAGTAACGATTTGAACCTCTCCACTCTCGGAGAGGTTTTCTCTCTGTCTCAGGAGCTAGCTTTATGATATAATAAAAAAAGAAAACTGAAAGGATTTACCATGTCAAAAGAAGTTATTGTCGAAAGTTTTGAACTTGACCACACCATTGTTAAAGCACCCTATGTTCGCTTGATTGGGGAAGAAATAGGGCCAAAGGGAGACATCATCTCCAATTATGATATTCGTTTAGTGCAACCCAATGAAGATTCGATCCCTACCGCTGGCCTTCACACTATCGAGCACCTCTTAGCCAAACTCATCCGTACCCGCATCGACGGTATGATTGACTGTTCACCATTTGGCTGCCGCACAGGCTTCCACATGATTATGTGGGGACGTCATACTAGCGCTGAGATTGCAGCAGTTATCAAGGATTCGCTCAAAGAAATCGCTGAAACTACCACTTGGGAAGACGTCCCTGGAACAACCATCGAATCTTGCGGAAACTACAAGGACCACAGCCTCTTCTCTGCTAAAGAATGGGCAAAACTCATCCTAGAACAAGGGATTTCAGATGATGCCTTTGAACGTCATGTGATTTAAACGTAAAAAAAGGAACCAGTTTTTTTCAGCTGGCTCCTTCTTTTTTTATTCTCAAAATTTTGTCTTATAGTCAATGAAAATCAAAGAGCAAACTAGGAAACTAGCCGCAGGCTGTACTTGAGTACGGCAAGGCGACGTTGACGTGGTTTGAATTTGATTTTCGAAGAGTATTAGGCTTTTTCACGAATGACTAAAACGCCATCTTCCATATCTGCTTCCAGATGTTTAGCATCTAGGTGATCCAAATGGAAGTCTGTCACCTTATCCCGAATTTCTTGTTCAACCACGCGACGAAGAGGACGAACACCCATGACTTCGTCATAACCTTCTTCTGTGATATAGTCCTTAGCTGCTTGACTGACTACCAAATCAATGTCTTTCTTGGCCAAGGTTTGGTTGACTTCAGCTAACATCAAATCCACAATCTTAGAAAGGTCTTCCTTAGTCAAGTGCGAGAACTCGATGACTGCGTTAAAGCGGTTGAGGAATTCTGGACGGAAGAATGGTTTCAAACGGTCCATCAATTCTGGTTTGTCCGCATCTTCTGTCAAGTTGGCTTCATAGCCAAATCCAGCATTTGATGTCGCAATAATGACAGTGTTCTTGAAGTTTACTGTATTTCCTTGACCATCTGTCAAACGACCATCATCCAAAACTTGAAGGAGAAGGGTGATGACTTGAGAGTCAGCCTTTTCAATTTCGTCGAGAAGGACGATTGAGTATGGATTGCGACGGACGCGTTCTGTCAAGGTATTGTTGTTGTCATCGTAACCAACATAACCTGCAGTTGTACCAATCAATTTAGATACGGCTGTGCGGTCGCTGTATTCTGACATGTCCAAACGGATGATAGCATCTTTCGTTCCAAACATATCGAGCGCCAATTGCTTAGCAAGCTCCGTCTTACCAACTCCAGTTGGACCTACAAATAGGAAGCTACCGATTGGGCGATTGCCTTCATCAAAACCAGCACGGTTACGACGGATAGCTTTTGCTACTGCTTCTACCGCCTTATCTTGACCAATAACTTTCGTCTGCAAACGATGACCCATATCTTTCAAACGTTCGATGTCCGTAGCCCCCATTTGAGATACTGGAATACCGGTCATTCGTTCTACAGATTCAGCCACATCGTTGACACTTGCAGTCACTTTCATATCTTCTGTGTGGTTTTCGATTTTCTTTTCCAATTCTGCGATGCGTGTTTTATAGTTTAGAGCTGCTTCAAAATCTTCTGACTCAACAGCTTTTTCTTGCTTGTCTTTTTCTACCTCAATTTCACGTTCAACAGCATGCACATCTGTTACAGGATGCTGAGCTGCCAAGTGAGCCGCCGTTACATCGACAAGGTCGATAGCCTTATCTGGCAAGCTACGTTGAGGAATATACTGAACAGAATAATCCACCGCTGCTTTCAAGACTTCGTCTGGCAAGATGACATTGTGGTGTTGTTGATAGAGGTCACGAATTCCTTGAAGAATTTTAAAGGTATCCTCTGCAGAAGGAGCATTAACCTTGACTTCGTTGAAACGACGAGCAAGAGCTGCATTCTTCAAGATGGTGTTACGGTATTCATCTTGAGTCGTTGCCCCAATCACTGTCAATTCTCCACGAGAGAGGGCTGGCTTGAGAATATCCGCAAGCCCTTTAGAACCACTGTCTCCACCCGTACTACCTGCACCGAGGATTTGGTGAATTTCATCAAAGAAGAGAATGATATTCCCTGCTTCTTTCACTTCATTGACTAGGTTTTGGACATTTTCTTCAAAGCTACCACGATATTGAGTCCCAGCCTCAAGACCTGAGATGTCAATGGAAATAATTTCCTTGTTCTTGATAGCAGCAGGAACATCACCATTCACAATAGCTTGTGCTAAACCTTCGACAACGGCTGTCTTACCAACACCTGCATCTCCGACAAGTACAGGATTGTTTTTAGTACGGCGTGAGAGGATTTCAGATGCTTCTTGAATTTCCTTGTTTCGGCCGATAACAGGATCCAACTTGCCTTCACGAGCTTCTGCTGTCAAGTTTCGACCTAGTTTAGCAAGGACACCGTCTTGTTTCATACCTGATGCCTGTTGTGGCATTTGGCCATCAACTTCTACATTTCCTGGCAATTGACCCGTTGCACGATAGTGAGCAAATTCCTCAGGTGTGACTTCACGTCCATTAATCAAGTAACGGCGATTTTCAGAACTGTATCCTCGCATACCACCCATCAATTGGTTAAATAAATCATCCATGTTATTAAAATTATTAAAGTTGTTATTCATATTCTTTACCTCTTTTTGTTTACTTAGTTATGATTACTGACATTGACTATCTTTGACCTTTGTTTTAAAAAATTTAGACTAGCTAAATCGCTACTCTAGGTACTATTTCTGGTTTTTCTTTTTCAAGCAGGAGTAGACTATCTTTACTTCTGAAGATTTCTAAATTAAACATAGACACACCTCTTTCTACTTTACTTTAAATAAGCGTTCTAGTAAGGCTTTCATTTACCTTACGTTCATAATATACTACATTAGTCAGAAAAGGTCAAGAACTTTGACTTTAATTGACTAATATTTTTTAAAAAGCAAAAACACCCTGAAACATCAGGGTGCCATTCTTACATCAAATATAAAATTGCTAGGGTCAGGAGACTTGCTAGAAGCCCCACTCCCCAAAAGAAGAAGTCAACCTTCCACTCGCTCCAAGGATTTCCTTTACCAGACAATCCTCCAAGCTCAAAATGGTGATGCACAGGCGTCATACGGAAAATACGTTTACCACCTGTCAGTTTGAAATAACTGACTTGCATCATGACCGAAGTTGTTTCAAAGACATACACAATTCCGATAATCAAGAGAGTCCATTCTTGGTGGAGGGCCATAGAGATAGCTGCCAGCATTCCACCGAGAGCCAAACTTCCTACATCACCCATAAAGACCTTGGCAGGCTTATGGTTAAAGACGAAGAAACCAAGTAAACCACCAATCATAGCGAGAATCACCAGAAGAATATCCATCTGACCTTGCACATAGGCAATAACTCCATAAGCTGACAAACTAATCACCACTGAAATACTAGCCAGACCGTCAATTCCGTCTGTCAAGTTGACTGCATTTGAAAAACCGACTAGCCAGAAAAGAGCGAAGAAAATATAGAAAAATCCCAAATGAACTGGATAAGCAAATACAGACAGGATATCGCCCCCACGCTCATAGAAAAGATAGAAGATAACTCCACCTAGAAGCTGAAGAGCTAATTTTTGCTTGGGATTTAGCCCCTCATTGATCTTACGGAAGACCTTGAGAAAGTCATCTAAAAATCCGACCAAGCCATACAAGACCAAGATAAACAAAATCATTCCCACATTATTGGTCAATTGTTTTGAAAAAAGAGCAACAAGGAAACTTACCACAACTGCAGCAATGAGGAAAACAAGTCCCCCCATAGTTGGCGTCCCAGCTTTTGCCTGATGCTGTTTGACATCCTCATGCATCTGCTGGCCTGTAATTTGCGCCTTTCTATAAAATTGGATAAAGGCCGGAATTCCTACTACAGTTAGTAAAAATGTCACAATTCCAGCACTGATGGAAATAAACATATTAGTCTCCTAAAGTTAATGTAATTTTTTTAATGTCCTTGATAGCTGTGTTAGCACGAACATCTTGCTTCTGCACAGTAGAGCCCGAACCTTCAAATTCAAGTTCTATATTGAGCCACTTAGCAAAGGTCTCAGCAGTCGCTTTTGTCCAACCATACATGTCTGGCACTTCCTCTGCTTTATCAGATAAGATCAGGACTTGCTGGTTCGGGGCAAGATTCTTCCCTTCTTCAGCAGAACTGTTTTTAATCTTCGTTCCTGTTCCCACAACGATAGGTTGTACAAGATTGCGACGCAATTCTTCTGCTAAATCACCAGGTGAAATATCCTTGACACTAGGCATAGGATAAGGACTTTGTTGACTTACTTGCTCCAAAGCTTTAGCTGTTGTTTGAAGATTGAGAGAGTCTTTCATAGCTGAAGCCCGCTCCAAGATAGGATTGGCAAATTCTCCCAACTGAATACCTGAATAATGTTCAGGTTGTTGGACCGTCACATACAAGATAAAATCAGGATTTTCAGCCGGATTCATCGATACAGCCGAGAAAATATAGTTGGTTAACCCGACTAGATAACCACCATTTTTCTCGTCAGCAATCTGAGCCGTACCAGACTTGAGGGCTACATTTTGCCCAGGAACAGTTACAGTTGGCTTACCTGTGCTGTGGTTATACATGGTTCCATAAACCGGATCTGTCCCTACCAAAATCATATTAGTCCGAGTTAGACTAGCTGCATCTTTAGAAACAGGATTTCCCACAATTTCTTTTTGAGATTTCCGAGCAGTTTGATCATTTGGATCATAAATGGCACTAATAAATTTAGGCTCTAGCATGACGCCATCATTGGCAATGGCTGTAAAGGCACGAATCATTTGCGTCTGAGTTACTGAAATCCCTTGTCCAAATGAACTCTGAGCAATATTAACAATATTGTCAGCTGGAAGTTGGCCTGCATATTCATCTGTCAAACCAAAACGAGTTGGAACCCCAAATTTAAAGCGGTTTAGATAATCCAACCAAGTAGTATCTCCCATTTTTTGTTCAAGAAGACTCATTCCAACATTACTGGAGAGAGCGAAACCTTGTAAGAAAGTCATCATCCTACCAGTAGTCAAACCATCATTAACATCCCAATCTCGAATCGTCACATCCGCTATTTTTAATTCACTGCTATTGAAGTATTCTCCACTTGGGAAGGTATTATTATCAATAGAAGAAGCTAACGTCATAACCTTCATGGTTGATCCTGGTTCATAGTTACTTTGATAAAGAATATCACGCCAAACAAAGTCCTCAGTGATTCCTTCTTTAGTATCCGCATTAAAGGTAGGTCGTTGGGTGGTAGCGAGAATTTCACCGGTCTTTGCACTGACCAAGGTCGCGGTCATATACTTACCTTTTACTTTTTCTAGAAAGGCATCCATCTGAGTTTCCATGAAAGATTGTAGCGGACTAGACAATGTTGTATAAACATCCTTGCCATCCACAGTTTGTTGCGATACCAGTTCTGTTCCGGGTACAATATTGCCCAGACGATCCTTTTCATAGGTAATAATGCCGTCTGTCCCTGCAAGAATACTGTTCAAGGAACTCTCCATTCCAGAAGTTCCCAGCAAGCTCTTGCTGCCATCTTCATTTTCATGGAGCTGAGCTAGACCGATAAAACTAGAAGCAAATTGTCCGTTTGGGTAACTACGATTAGGACTGGTTGTAAAATCAATCCCCTTGACCTCTGCAGTTTCCAACTCTTTTTTGATAGACATCATATTGGCATAGGTAATTCCATTGCCCTTCGAACCAAAGGAAACTTGCTTGAGATTAGGTTGCGAGAGTTGCTCTCTTACATAGGATTCTTCCATGTCCAGATACTTATGAAAGACCTCTGCAACTTTGTTAAATTGTGTTTTTTCTACGTAAAGAATCTTACCCGTTGCTGACTTATAGTTCTCATCAATAACCGCATAGACATTATAGGAGGTTGCATCCTCAGCAATTGGGACTCCATTTCGGTCATAAATAGTCCCACGTTTGGCAGGAACTGTACGGGTGGTTTGATGAACCTTCTTAGCTTCCTTCGCTAAATCTGTTCCAAAGCGAGTGCCCGTCCCAATAATGACCGCAAAATTGACTAAAAAAACGGCAAAAACAAAGACAGATAATAAACTCAGACTTTTTCCAACTCTGCGTCTGTTTTCAGCCGGCGATTTCCGATTTTTCGTCGCATAACGGATTACTCTTTTTGTCCACTTCATATCTTACTCCGCTATTCGAATATTTTCATTGTTTAATTGCAAATCGTGTGAATTGGCAATCTCTTTCAAACGTTCTGCACGTAATAGTTCATTGACCTCTTGCTTGGCATCGTCCAATTCGGTCTTCTTTTCCTCTATCTGCGCATTGATTTTTGTCAAATCATTCTGCACTTGCAAGAGCTTGGTCTGCATAAAAATAATACTAATGGCTACAATAAGAGTGGTTACAGCAATGGAAAAGTAAAAAGCTTTTTCCACACGCGAAAACCGTTTAAGTTGCATCTGTAGTATTTGACCTGTTTTTTCCATTCTTTCTGCCATCTTTTTTCCTCTTACTTGTGAATTTTTCTGGCCACGCGCAACTTGGCTGAGTGCGAGCGGTTATTGGCTTCTAATTCTTCTGCACTTGGCAAGATTGGCTTACGGGACACCAATTCCATCTTAGGCTTGAGATCATCTGGGATGAAGGGCAAACCTTTGGGAACTTCAACCGTTGAAGCTTCCTTGAACAATTGCTTGGTCAAGCGGTCTTCTAAGGAATGAAAGGTAATCACTGAAATTCTACCATCCAGAGCCAACATATCCATAGCCTGCTGGACGGACTCATCTGCCGCTCCCAGTTCATCATTGACTTCAATTCGAATAGCCTGGAAAATCTGCTTGGCAGGATGGCCCTTCTTCTTGAGCTCCTTGGCAGGTTTGGCCGACTTGATAATTTCTGCCAGCTCAGTCGTTGTCTCGATTGGCTTGACTTCCCGAGTTTGTTCAATCTTACGCGCAATCTGTTTAGAGAATTTGTCCTCTCCATACTTGAAGAAAATACGAACCAAGTCATGATAGTCATAACTGTTAACCACTTCATAGGCTGTCAGACTAGCATCCTGATTCATGCGCATGTCCAGTGGCGCATCCTTTTTATAAGAAAAACCACGCTCACGCTGGTCCAATTGAGGACTAGACACTCCCAAGTCATAACAAATTCCATCAATTTCCTGAACACCAGCTTCGCGCAAACGTGCCTGTAAATGACGGAAATTATCCTTGATAAAGGTCACCATTCCCTTTTCAATGTAAGGTGCCAAGCGTTTTTGCGCATTGTCAATGGCATTCTGGTCCTGGTCAAAGGCATAGAGATGACCTTTTTCACTTAATTTACTTAATAAATACTCGCTATGGCCTGCTCCACCCAAAGTCGCATCAACGTAGATACCGTCGGGCTTTACGTCAAGCATATCAATCGTTTCGTGGAGTAAGACCGTTACATGATGAAATTCTTTTGTCATATCTTATCTATTTTACCACAAATCCGACAAGCTTGCACTAGTCAGACAAATCATACAAGAGGACTACTATTTCTTCAAAAAATATGTCAAAAATACTTGACACTTTATGTTTAAAAGAATATAATATAGTCAAATATATACGACACAAATCAGAAAGGAGACCAGATGAATCGTGTGAAAGAATTTCGCAAGGAATTGGGTATTTCCCAGCTCGAACTCGCCAAGGATATCGGTGTCTCGAGACAGACCATCAATATGATTGAGAACGACAAGTACAATCCAACCCTGGAACTCTGTCTCAATCTCGCCCGCAGCCTCCAAACTGACCTCAACAGTCTCTTTTGGGAGGATAATTTTTAAAAAAGGAGCAAACTTATGAAAAAAGAAACCTTCACGGAAAAACTGATCAAACGCATTTATGGCATTTCAGGACCACTTGACGAACACAAACGACGCGAGGCTGATCGTATTGGTAATCAAGTCTTTATCATCCTCTTTTATCTGATGACATTTGGAAATCTCATCCCCGTCGTCCTCGCTTATAAATACCCACAAATTGTCGCTATCGGCTATCCTCTTGTGGTATTCGGCATTTCGATGATTTCTGCTCTCTATGTGCTCTCCCAAACCAAAAAAACAGGGATTACAGCTATTGATCCAGATATGCTGAGCGAGAAAGAAAGTAAGCAACTACACTACCCTGGTATGAAAGCAGGTCTACTCTATGGATTAATGAGTTTTTTTTCAACCCCTCTTCTCCATATACTGCTAGGTGAGAGTCAGGATTATCTTCAGTCACTTCTCGCTTTTGAAAATATTTTTTCAAGTATTCTCCAGTCTTTCTTCTTCGGAGTGATTATACAAATTATCATCTCCCGTCGCATTGCAAAAGCCAAGAAAGATCAGGATAATGATTAGGAGAAAACTCATGAAAAAAGAAAAGAAACAGTCACGTTATCCTGGTCTGAAAGCAGGTTCGATTTATGGAACAGTGATATTTTTTATAATTCCACTAACAAGTGAAAATCCAAATTTTATCAGTTCTCTTCTAAATACAAAACATATTTTTAAAACTATACTGGGAGCTTTCTTTTTCGGAGTGATGATACATATTGTCGACTCACTTCGTATTGCAAGAGCTAAAAAAGACCAGGATTAGGAGGTGCCTTATGAAATCATTACTAACTTTACTGACCTATCATCTTTTGTTCAGTTCTCTGCTCATCTTCATCATCATTTCAGGGGACTTACCAATCAGAGAGATATTCCTCGTGCTAGTCTTTTTTCCAGCACTTAATAAAGTACTAACTTATCTAAAGATTAACTCCCCAAAAACGCGCACACTTAACTTAGCACTATACTTTATAATTCTATCTTTTCCACAACTGATGCTCGCCTCAAGCGGTTGGAAATATTATTTACTGTTCACTATCGCTATCCTTTCTTCTATCACTTATCTTTATTATCTCTATCAATTCGTAAAAGAAAATCAGTAAAACTGCTCATTTAGGAGGTTACTAGTATGAAAAAAGATGACTTAACCACTCGCCTACTTCGAAATCTCTTTCATATCCAAGGCCCTTTTGATGAATGCCGGCAAGAAATTATCTACAAAGCCTGTGCCCGTTCCATGGTCCAAATCGTTTATTCTTCCTTCTTCCTCTTCTTGTTTTATCTGTTATTTGGACGCTTCATAGAGGCCGTTCGCTATGCCATGCCCTACGTTTACTCTGGACTCATTTTTTTCATTACTTTAAAAACTCAAAGAGCCGTCAAAGAACTCCATCTGGAAAAAGATGACAAGTCAGAAATCATCCTCAAAACCTACAGCAAAGGCCAAATCAAATTTCGAAGCTGGGTTGTGTTTATCGGTCTTCAGATTGTCCTCTTTACCCTACTCCTCTTTCATAAGGTCTTCGTTCAGCAGATGTCCTTTTCAGATTTTGTGAAGTTACTCACGCAATTCGACAAAAGTGTTCCTTTCCTGATGTATGGCCTGATTATCGGCAGCATTTTTGGAACCCTGACCTACGGATTTCTATCACTACAAGAGGAGAAGACTCCTAAAAATACCAAACAGAAGGAGAAAAGCAATCAATGACTACACTATACGATTTTTCAGTCTTAAATCAAGACCATCAAGAAACTCCATCCAATGGAAATTTCCAATATTCCTAGTCGTAACCATCATCTCAAGTTTGGTCTACTTCTATAACTTTTATCAAGTAGTTAAAGAAGTAAATCAAAAACAGTTGATTTAGGAGATTACTCCCATAATTTCTCATAATCCCATCCAGCTCATGCTAGATGGGATTATTTTATTATGTGACTATTAGTCCGTCTCGCTCCGTTAGGTGTGAGACAAAAAACCACCCGCTATGCGGGTGCGCGTCGAAGGTTATACCAAAAAAACTCCGAACGCGATA
>NZ_VMMD01000013.1:0-155376 GCF_013277015.1 Streptococcus sp. 1032
CAACGATCACCAACGGTAAGACAGAAGACAGTAAACGAGTTTATGCGGAAGCTAAAGAGAAGGCAAACCAAGCGGTTACAAAAGCGAAGGAAGTTCAACGAGACGGCAGCGCTTCTGAATCAGATGTTAGTGCGGCAGAAAAAGCCTTAACTAAAGCCAAGACTGACCTTGAAAATGCCAAGACTGGCTTGAGAAATGTTGATAAGAGCGACAGTCAAACACCAACTTCTCCTTCGGATCCAGCTCAGTCTGGGGCAAGTCCTGTGAATCCGCCATCTGCTACAAGAAATCGAAGAACTCCTCCGCGCCGCGCTCGTAGAAGCGTTGGATTTGTAGGGAATTCCCAAACAGGTACAACTCCATCGGCTGTGGACAAGTCAGAACTTCAGTCTCTGGTAGAGGAGCTGGAGCGTCGTTTGAAAGAGTTAGCAGGTCTATCTCCTGAAGCATTTGAGGAAGCACAACGTATCTTAAGAGAGGCACAAGCAGCTCTTACTAATGACTCCTTAACAGCTCAAGAATTAGCAGAACTTCTTGCTAAAGTTAGACAGGCTCTCAATTCTCTACAAATTGGCACGTCAGCTGATAAGAGTCAGTCTGCGTCAAGCTCAAATAAAGAAGTAGAAAGCACCAAGGAAGCTAAAAATGCGACAGAAGTCCCTCTATATGGTGTCTTAGGAGCTGCAGTTCTTTCTCTTCTAGGAGCTCTACTCTTTGCAGTAGCTCGTAAAAAATCCTCTCAACTAGATAAGCTTTCAAGAGAATTGAATCAGCTTGTAGTTGAGCTAGAGGCTAGCGACAAGGATAAAAAAGTTCTAAACAAGGCTAAGAAATTAGCTGATGAAGCACGACTCTTTGTAGATAGCCATCAAAAAGATTCTCAAAAAGAAGCAGAACTAATTTCTGAAATCAAGACTGTTCTCAGTCAACTCAAAGAAGAAGTCTAGTTTTGAAGAAAACACTACTTTCAGGAACTGAGTGAGTAGCTTTGTAGCTATGATGAGGAAATAATAAAATCTCCAGATTAGGAACTGTCAATGAGTTCTCTAGTCTGGAGATTTTTCAATATACTTCGTTATTGGGCGCGGTTACGATGTTTTTTGATTTTTTTACGAATAAATAGATGACTAGAAAAAGAAATGGAGTTATTTATGAAAATCACAAACTATGAAATTTATAAGTTGAAAAAATCAGGTTTGACCAATCAACAGATTTTGACAGTCCTAGAATACGGTGAAAATGTTGATCAAGAACTGTTGTTAGGTGATATTGCAGATATATCAGGTTGCCGTAATCCAGCCGTTTTTATGGAACGTTATTTTCAGATAGATGATGCGCATTTGGAGAAGGAGTTTCAAAAATTTCCATCTTTCTCTATTTTAGATGACTGTTACCCTTGGGATTTGAGTGAAATATATGATGCGCCTGTACTTTTATTTTACAAGGGAAATCTTGACCTCTTGAAATTCCCGAAGGTAGCAGTCGTAGGTAGTCGTGCTTGTAGCAAACAGGGAGCTAAGTCAGTTGAAAAAGTCATTCAGGGATTGGAAAATGAACTGGTTATCGTCAGTGGCTTAGCCAAGGGCATTGACACAGCAGCTCATATGGCAGTTCTTCAGAATGGCGGAAAAACCATTGCAGTGATTGGAACAGGACTGGATGTGTTTTATCCTAAAGCCAATAAACGTTTGCAAGACTATATTGGTAATGACCATCTGGTTCTCAGTGAGTATGGACCAGGCGAACAACCTCTGAAATTTCATTTTCCTGCCCGTAATCGCATCATCGCTGGACTTTGTCGTGGCGTGATTGTAGCAGAGGCCAAGATGCGCTCAGGTAGTCTCATTACCTGTGAGAGAGCAATGGAAGAAGGGCGCGATGTTTTTGCTATTCCTGGTAGCATTTTAGATGGACTATCAGACGGTTGCCATCATTTGATTCAAGAAGGAGCAAAATTGGTCACCAGCGGGCAAGATGTGCTTGCGGAATTTGAATTTTAAAAATGACCTAAGCTAGAATTCTGAGAAAAAATCAATTTTTAATAAAAAATGAAGTAAATATCCCCACAATAAAACGCATAGTATCAAGTTTTCATCGCTTGATATTATGCGTTTTTTCTAAGTGAATAAGTAGAGTGGAGGACTTTTCCCAGAGGAAGGAAAGCAATTTAGTGTAATTGAGAAAGGAGAGTTGCTTGTGACTAATCTTGGTTGGCTTACTGTCAGGGGGGCTTATCATCTAAAATCTTGTCAGTAAGGAAAAATAAATTCTTCAAAAGTAGAGATTACAAGGCTTGTTTAAGAAAGAATTCAGAGACCTTGACAGATAAAAATAGAATGGTTATTATAAAAAATGGTCTGAAATTGATGATAATACTTTTCAAAAATCTTTTTATGTCAGTTCAGCTTTGCCTTGCTGTGTTTTGAGCAAGCTACGGTGAGCTTCCGAGTTTGATTTTCATTTACTAGAAATGAAGCTGATGAGAGATAGCAGTAGACATTTGCGTCAGGATGTGATGGAAAATGATAAAAAGATCTCGTGAGATTGGCATATTAGGCTACTAAAGCATTGAGTTTGTTAGGATTTTATACTCAATGAAAATCAAANNACATATATCTACGGCAAGGTGAAGCTGACGTGATTTGAAGAGATTTTCGAAGAGTATTAGTGACTAGTTAGCTAGGAAAGGAAGATATTTGTGACAAATAATAAACTGTATTCGTTGGTAGAATTTAGAAATAAAATATATGAAGAATTAGAACTTTCCAGAAGTGATTTAGCGATTTTGCTATGTGCCATGCTTATCGCCTCTATCGGATTAAATATGGATTCGACTCCCGTGATTATTGGAGCCATGTTAATCTCTCCTTTGATGACACCTATTCTGGGAGTGGGGCTCTCTCTAGCTATATTTGATTTTAAATTGTTAAGAAAATCTTTTAAAATCTTAGCTATCCAAATTCTTGCCAGTTTAATAGCTTCAACACTTTATTTTTATCTTTCTCCCATTTCATATGCTAGTTCGGAGATTGTTGCTAGAACCTCTCCGACTATTTGGGATGTTCTCATTGCTTTTGTAGGAGGGATAGCTGGTATTATTGGTGCTAGGAAAAAAGAGACCAATAATATTGTCCCTGGTGTCGCTATTGCAACCGCCTTGATGCCTCCTCTTTGTACGGTAGGTTATGCTATTGCTTCTGCTAATCTAAAATTTATCATAGGCTCCTCTTACCTATTCCTCATCAATTGTAGTTTTATTGTCATTGCGACTTATATAGGTGTCAGGTTGATGATGGTTAAGAAGCACTATTTTAGAGATAATGAAGAAGACTCTAAAATGCGCAGGATTTTGCTTCTAGTTGCTGTTTTGCTGATGATTCCGAGTTTCATCTCTGCAACGACTTTAGTGAGAGAAACGTTGAAAAAAGAGTCCCTTAATAAATTTATATCAGAGCAGTTTCAGGGGCATAATATTTTGAAAAAAACCTATTCTAAAAAGACTCATACTCTAAAGCTAACCATTTCAGGAAATTATTTGACAGAAGAAGAACTCGATATGATTTCAAGTAAGAGGGGGGACTATGGTTTAAGTGATGTTTCTGTTCAAGTTTCCCAATTGTCTGATTCAGAACAACTTAGCAAGGAAGAACTGGTAGAGTATTTCTTCCAGTATATTAAGGATAAGGAAGCAAAAGAAAAGGAAAAAGCCAATAAATTTGATACAGAGTCCGAGGAGCAATAATTTCTTGAGAATAGCTGGTTTTTTTCGTGAGTCTTCTATGTATCTCAAAGGAAGATTGTGGTCTTAAGTATAAACTTTTCTTCTATTATAGTAGCTAAGTCTTGACAGGGTTCAAAAAATGGTTTACACTTTATAAAGTTTATTACTTTGAAAAGGTGTGATACTGTGGCTACGGCAACAAAAAAGAAAAAATCAACAGTTAAAAAAAATCTAGTCATCGTGGAGTCGCCTGCTAAGGCCAAGACGATTGAAAAATATCTAGGCAGAAACTACAAGGTTTTAGCCAGTGTCGGGCATATCCGTGATTTGAAGAAATCCAGTATGTCCGTCGATATTGAAAATAATTATGAACCGCAATATATCAATATCCGAGGAAAAGGTCCTCTTATCAATGACTTGAAAAAAGAAGCCAAAAAAGCTAATAAAGTCTTTCTGGCGAGTGACCCGGACCGTGAAGGAGAAGCGATTTCTTGGCATTTGGCCCACATTCTCAACTTGGATGAAAATGATGCCAACCGTGTGGTCTTCAATGAAATCACCAAGGATGCGGTCAAAAATGCTTTTAAAGAACCTCGTAAGATTGATATGGACTTGGTCGATGCCCAACAGGCTCGTCGTGTCCTAGACCGTTTGGTAGGCTATTCGATTTCGCCTATTTTGTGGAAGAAGGTCAAGAAGGGCTTATCAGCAGGGCGCGTACAATCCATTGCCCTTAAACTCATCATTGATCGTGAGAATGAAATCAATGCCTTCCAGCCAGAAGAATACTGGACAATTGATGCTGTCTTTAAAAAGGGAACCAAGCAATTTCAGGCTTCCTTCTATGGAGTAGATGGCAAAAAGCTGAAACTAACTAGCAATGATGAGGTCAAGGAAGTCTTGTCTCGTCTGACTAGTAAAGACTTTTCAGTGGATCAGGTGGATAAGAAAGAGCGCAAACGCAACGCTCCATTACCCTATACCACTTCATCTATGCAGATGGATGCTGCCAATAAAATCAATTTCCGTACTCGAAAAACCATGATGGTTGCCCAACAGCTCTATGAAGGAATTAATATCGGTTCTGGTGTTCAAGGTTTGATTACCTATATGCGTACCGATTCGACTCGTATCAGTCCTGTAGCGCAAAATGAGGCAGCAAGCTTCATTACAGACCGTTTTGGTAGTAAGTATTCTAAGCATGGTAGCAAGGTCAAAAATGCTTCAGGAGCTCAGGATGCCCATGAGGCTATTCGTCCGTCTAGTGTCTTTAATACACCTGAAAGTATTGCTAAGTATTTGGACAAGGATCAGCTCAAACTTTATACTCTTATTTGGAATCGTTTTGTGGCTAGCCAGATGACAGCTGCTGTCTTTGATACCATGGCTGTTAAATTGTCTCAAAATGGGGTTCAATTTGCTGCCAATGGTAGTCAGGTTAAGTTTGATGGTTATCTTGCCATTTATAACGATTCTGACAAGAATAAGATGCTACCGGACATGGCTGTTGGAGATGTTGTCAAACAGGTCAATAGCAAACCAGAGCAACATTTCACCCAACCACCTGCTCGCTATTCTGAAGCGACCCTAATCAAGACTTTGGAGGAAAATGGGGTTGGCCGTCCGTCAACCTACGCACCAACCATTGAAACCATTCAGAAACGTTATTATGTTCGCCTTGCAGCCAAACGTTTTGAACCGACAGAGTTGGGAGAAATTGTTAACAAGCTCATCGTTGACTATTTCCCAGATATCGTGAATGTGACCTTCACAGCTGAAATGGAAGGCAAGCTGGATGATGTCGAAGTTGGAAAAGAGCAGTGGCAACGTGTCATTGATGCCTTTTACAAACCATTCTCTAAAGAGGTTGCCAAGGCTGAAGAAGAAATGGAAAAAATCCAGATCAAGGATGAACCAGCTGGATTTGACTGTGAAGTGTGTGGCAGTCCAATGGTTATTAAACTTGGTCGATTTGGTAAGTTCTACGCTTGTAGCAATTTCCCAGATTGCCGTCATACCCAAGCAATTGTGAAAGAGATTGGTGTTGAGTGTCCAAGCTGTCATCAGGGACAAATCATTGAGCGTAAAACCAAACGTAATCGCCTTTTCTATGGTTGCAATCGCTATCCAGAATGTGAATTTACCTCTTGGGATAAGCCTGTTGGTCGTGACTGTCCAAAATGTGGCAACTTCCTCATGGAGAAAAAAGTCCGTGGTGGTGGCAAGCAGATTGTTTGTAGCAAGGGTGACTACGAAGAAGAAAAGATTAAATAAGAAGAGAGTCCTGAAAGTGAATTTCAGGCTCTTTTTAGTTAGAACTTGACAAAATTCATCATTTTATGCGAAACTAGAAGAAGATTATTTTATACTCAATGAAAATTAAAGAGCAAACTAGGAAACTAACCGCAGGTTGCTCAAAGCACTGCTTTGAGGTTGTGGATAAAACTGACGAAGTCAGTAACCTTACCTACGTCAAGGCGATGTTGACGCGGTTTGAAGAGATTTTCGAAGAGTATTAACTAGGAGAAGTTATGCGTATTATCTATCTAATTATTGGTTTTTTATCACTAGCCTTGGCTATTGTTGGGGTCGTCTTACCCTTGTTGCCGACAACGCCTTTCCTTTTGTTGTCTATTGCTTGTTTCTCCAGAAGTTCCAAGCGCTTCGAAGATTGGCTTTATCATACCAAGCTCTATCAAACATATGTAGCTGATTTTCGCGAGACTAGGTCTATTGCGCGTGAACGCAAGAAAAAAATCATCGTATCTATCTACATCTTGATGGGAATTTCCATTTATTTTGCCCCTCTCTTACCAGTCAAA
This sequence comes from Streptococcus sp. 1032, assembly GCF_013277015.1. Lineage (NCBI taxonomy): Bacteria > Bacillati > Bacillota > Bacilli > Lactobacillales > Streptococcaceae > Streptococcus > Streptococcus sp. 1032. Next base: position 6,544 of record NZ_VMMD01000013.1, read on the forward strand.
ATCGGTCTGGGAGCTTTGACCATCTTTATCACCTATTATCTCTTCAAGGTCATTCCGGACAAAGAATAAAAATAGTAACTATTTTCCTTGATATAAATGAAAGCATATTCACAATAATATGATATAATAAATTTAAAGTAATCTTCAAGGAGAATCAAATGATTTACGAATTTTGTGCTGAAAATGTGACCTTGCTTGAAAAAGCGATGGAGGCTGGAGCTCGTCGAATCGAACTCTGTGACAATCTAGCAGTTGGTGGAACAACACCCAGCTATGGCGTGACCAAGGTAGCAGTTGAATTGGCAGCTAACTATGATACGACCATCATGACCATGATTCGTCCACGTGGTGTAGACTTTGTCTATAATGACCTAGAAATTGCTATTATGCTAGAAGACATTCGGTTGACTGCTCAGGCTGGAAGTCAAGGGGTTGTATTTGGGGTTTTAACTGCTGATAAGAAGTTGGATAAGAAAAATCTTGAGAAGTTAATAGCTGCATCAAAGGGAATGGAAATTGTCTTCCACATGGCCTTTGATGAATTGAGCGATGAAGATCAAGTGGAAGCTATTGACTGGCTTAGTCAAGCTGGAGTCACTCGTATCCTAACTCGTGCTGGTGTGTCTGGCGACTCCTTAGAAAAACGTTTTGCTCACTATCACAGAATTTTGGAGCACGCTAAAGGTAAAATTGAAATTCTACCAGGTGGGGGGATTGACTTGGACAACCGTCAAACCTTTATTGACCAGCTGGGCGTGACACAATTGCACGGAACCAAGATTGTCTTTTAAAAAATAGAAAGGAACTGCTAGCTTTGGGTAGCAGTTTTCACTTATGTTTGAAATTTTTAAATCCTATCAGTTTAATCAAGAAAAGGCTCGTGCCTATGGTTTTGTAGAAAGTAGTGGAGTCTGGATCTATAGTTGCCAAATTTTGCAGGGTGACTTTGTCATGACTGTGTCCATCACTGCTGATAATGTGAGCTTTCAAGTCTTTGATCAGGAAACAGGAGATCTCTATCCTCAAGTTCATATGGAAAGCATGAGAGGGTCTTTTGTCGGAAATGTCCGTGAGGCTTGTCTGGAGATTCTTTACCAGATTCGGAAGGCTTGTTTTGAGGTACAGGATTTTATCTGTCCTCAGACTAAGCGAATCATGGCTCAGGTTCAGGAAAAGTATGCTAACCAGTTGGAGTATCTGTGGGAGAAATCGCCTGATACGGCAGTGTTAAGACATGAAGGCAATCAAAAGTGGTATGCTGTTTTGATGAGAATCTCTTGGGATAAGCTGGAAAAGGGGAGAGAAGGATTAGTGGAAGCAGTCAACCTCAAACATGATCAAGTAGCTGACTTGCTTTTAAAAAAGGGCATTTATCCAGCCTTTCATATGAACAAACGCTACTGGATTAGTGTGGCTTTTGATGATACGTTTTCAGATGAAGAGGTGCTAGAATTGATAGAGAAAAGTTGGAGCTTAACCTCTAAAAAATGAAATATTTCAAGGGTTTTCAAGAACTTTCAATTAGCTAAATATTCTATACTGAAGAAATTTTCAGAAAATATTGGATTTTTTCTTGACAAGTAGTTTTGTCTATGCTAAAATACTAAACAAGATATCAAACGAAGGAGAAAGTCAAACATGAAAACAGCTAAGTTTAATCAATTTGCTTTGTTGTTGAGGTACTCGGGCTAGTGCAAAAAGCATTAGTCCTGTTTGGCTTACCAAGCGGGAGTGAATCAACATCTCGCTTGGACTTCTAAGCGAGATGTTTTTTTAAAAACCACATTTGGAAAAGGGGAAATCTTATGCGTAAAGTTGAATTTTTTGATACAAGTCTTCGTGATGGGGAACAAACACCTGGTGTTAACTTCTCAATAAAGGAAAAAGTTTCCATTGCAAGACAGCTGGAGAAATGGGGAATTTCTGTAATTGAAGCTGGTTTTCCGGCTGCTAGTCCAGATTCATTTATAGCCGTTCAAGAAATTGCTAAAGCCATGAAAAAAACAGCAGTGACAGGATTAGCTCGTTCTGTAAAATCTGATATTGATGCTTGTTATGAGGCACTTAAGGATGCCAAGTATCCACAGATTCATGTCTTTATCGCTACCAGTCCGATTCACCGCAAGTACAAGCTCAATAAGAGCAAGGAAGAGATTCTAGAAGCTATTAAGGAGCATGTCTCTTATGCACGTTCTAAGTTTGAAGTGGTCGAATTCTCTCCAGAGGATGCGACTAGAACAGAGTTGGATTTCCTATTACAAGTCGTTCAAACAGCGGTTGATGCTGGTGCGTCTTATATCAATATCCCTGACACGGTTGGATTCACCACGCCAGAAGAGTTTGCACGCATCTTTGATCACTTGACTGAAAATATTAAATCAGATCATAAAGTTGTCTTTGGTGTCCACTGTCATGATGATCTCGGTATGGCAACTGCAAATACTTTGACAGCAATTAAACACGGTGCTGGACGTGTCCAGGGAACTATTAATGGTATCGGTGAACGCGCAGGTAATGTTGCTCTTGAAGAAGTAGCTGTTGCTTTGAAGATTCGTGAAGATTTCTTCCAAGCAACTAGTGATATTGTTTTGGATGAAACAATGAATACGTCAGAAATGGTTTCTCGCTTCTCTGGTATTCCAGTTCCTAAAAACAAGGCTGTGGTTGGTGGCAATGCCTTTTCTCACGAGTCTGGTATTCACCAAGACGGAGTCCTTAAAAATCCTCTTACTTATGAGATTATCACCCCTGAATTGGTCGGTGTCAAGAGTAACAGCCTCCCACTTGGTAAATTGTCAGGTCGCCATGCCTTTGTTGAAAAACTAAGAGAACTGGCCCTAGATTTTACAGAAGAGGACATCAAACCACTCTTTGCTAAGTTCAAGGCGCTGGCAGATAAGAAACAAGAAATCACAGATGCAGATATTCGTGCGCTGGTCGCTGGAACTATGGTTGAAAATCCAGAAGGCTTCCATTTTGATGATTTACAACTGCAAACTCATGCTAATAATGATATCGAAGCGCTCGTAAGCCTAGCCAATATGGATGGTGAGAAAGTCGAATTTAATGCGACAGGGCAAGGTTCTGTTGAAGCAATCTTTAACGCTATCGACAAATTCTTTAATCAATCTGTCCGCTTGGTATCCTATACTATTGACGCGGTAACGGATGGAATTGATGCCCAGGCTCGGGTCTTGGTCACTGTTGAAAACAGAGATACAGAAACCATCTTTAACGCTGCAGGTCTTGATTTCGATGTGTTGAAGGCTTCTGCTATTGCCTATACCAATGCTAATACCTTTGTTCAAAAAGAGAATGCTGGTGAGATGGGGCGTAGCGTTTCCTACCGCGATATGCCTAGTGTGTAAAGGAGAATGCTATGACAAAGAAAATAGTAGCTCTAGCAGGGGACGGAATTGGTCCAGAAATCATGGAGGCTGGTTTAGATGTTCTGGAAGCTCTAGCTGAAAAAACAGGTTTTGACTATGAGATTGATAGACGACCCTTCGGAGGTACAGGTATTGATGCTGCAGGGCATCCCTTACCTGATGAAACCCTCAAGGCAAGTAGGGAATCAGATGCTATCCTCTTAGCGGCTATCGGTAGTCCTCAGTATGATGGGGCAGCGGTTCGCCCTGAACAAGGCTTACTGGCTCTCCGTAAGGAACTCAATCTTTACGCCAATATTCGCCCGGTAAAAATCTTTGATAGTCTCAAGCATTTGTCACCACTCAAACCAGAACGAATTGCTGGTGTAGACTTTGTAGTTGTGCGGGAGTTGACAGGCGGGATTTATTTTGGGGATCATATCCTTGAAGAGCGCAAAGCGCGTGATATTAACGACTATAGCTATGAGGAAGTAGAGCGGATTATTCGCAAGGCCTTTGAAATTGCAAGAAATCGCAGAAAAATCGTTACTAGTATCGATAAGCAAAATGTTCTAGCGACATCAAAACTCTGGCGGAAAGTAGCTGAGAAGGTATCACAGGATTTTCCAGATGTAACTTTGGAGCACCAGTTGGTGGACTCAGCTGCCATGCTCATGATTACCAATCCTGCTAAGTTTGATGTCATCGTGACAGAAAATCTTTTCGGAGATATTCTCTCTGATGAATCAAGCGTTCTATCTGGCACACTTGGAGTTATGCCATCAGCCAGTCATTCTGAAAATGGACCAAGTCTCTATGAACCTATTCACGGTTCAGCACCTGATATTGCTGGTCAAGGAATTGCCAATCCTATCTCCATGATTTTATCAGTGGCCATGATGTTGAGAGATAGTTTTGGACGTTATAAGGATGCGGAGTGTATCGAGCATGCTGTTGAGGCAAGTTTGGCAGCTGGTGTTTTAACAAGAGATATAGGTGGACAGGCTTCGACTAAGGAAATGACGGAAGCTATTATTGCAAGGTTATGAAGTTAGATGAAAAAATTACTCTTGCCCTCTTGATTTGGAATGTTATGGTTTTCGTGATTTATGGTATTGACAAATCCAAGGCAAGGAGAAGAGCTTGGCGCATCCCTGAGAAAATCTTACTTATTTTAGCCCTTTCTTGTGGTGGTTTTGGTGCTTGGTTAGCAGGAATCACTTTTCACCATAAGACTCGAAAATGGTACTTTAAAACAGTTTGGTTTCTTGGGATGGTGACTACACTAGTAGCCTTATATTTTATTTGGAGGTAATGGATGGCAGGAAAATCGATTTTTGATAAATTATGGGACCGTCATGTCATCACAGGAGAAGAGGGGCAACCCCAACTCATGTATGTGGACCAGCACTATATTCATGAAGTGACCAGCCCTCAAGCCTTTCAAGGTTTGCGAGATGCAGGTCGCAGATTGAGACGACCAGACTTGACATTTGGAACCTTTGACCACAATGTCCCGACGGTCAATATCTACGATATTCGAGATGTAATTTCCAAGGCTCAAATTGATAAGCTGGCTGAAAATGTTGAGGAGTTTGGGATTGAACATGCGGCCCACGGTTCTGAAAAGCAGGGGATTGTTCATATGGTTGGTCCAGAAACAGGAAGAACTCAACCAGGAAAATTCATTGTCTGTGGAGACAGTCATACAGCAACTCACGGGGCTTTCGGAGCAATCGCTTTTGGAATTGGGACTAGTGAGGTTGAGCATGTCTTCGCTACCCAGACCCTCTGGCAGGTCAAACCCAAGAAAATGCTGGTGGAATTTACAGGTGTTCCTCAAAAGGGAGTTTATTCCAAGGATTACATTTTAGCCTTGATTGCCAAGTACGGCGTTGCTTGCGGCGTTGGCTACGTGGTGGAATATCGTGGACAAGCGATTGATGCACTGAGCATGGAAGAGCGAATGACCATCTGCAATATGTCCATCGAGTTTGGATCTAAGATGGGAATCATGAATCCGGACCAAACCACCTATGATTATCTCAAGGGACGAGAATGTGTTCCAGCGGACTTTGAAGAGGCTGTGGCGGATTGGAAAACAATTGTCAGTGATGAGGATGCCGTTTATGATAAGGTTATCCAGATGGATGTCTCAGGATTGGCTCCCATGGTAACTTGGGGAACCAATCCCGCTATGGGGGTTGACTTTGACAGTAGCTTCCCAGAAATTAAAGATATGAATGATGAGCGAGCTTACAACTACATGGACTTAGAGCCAGGTCAAAAGCCAGCGGATATTGAACTAGGCTATATCTTTATCGGCTCATGTACTAATGCTCGTCTCAGTGACTTGCAGCTGGCTGCGAGATTTGTCAAAGGAAAGAAAATTGCTCCTAACTTAACAGCTATCGTAGTCCCAGGCTCTCGTCCTGTAAAACGAGCTGCTGAGAAGTTAGGCTTGGACAAGGTTTTCTTAGATGCTGGCTTTGAGTGGAGAGACCCAGGTTGCTCAATGTGCCTAGGGATGAATCCAGATAAGGTGCCTGATGGTGTTCACTGCGCCTCAACCAGCAATCGAAACTTTGAAGACAGACAAGGCTTTGGCGCTAAGACCCATCTCTGTAGTCCAGCTATGGCAGCTGCGGCAGCTATCGCAGGGCGCTTCGTAGATGTTCGACAAATGCCAGAAGCCCAGTAAGGAGAGGATATGGAGAAATTTACAGTTTATACGGGAACGACCGTTCCTCTCATGAATGATAACATCGACACTGACCAAATCCTACCCAAGCAGTTTCTCAAGTTAATTGATAAAAAAGGCTTTGGTAAGTACCTTATGTATGCTTGGCGTTATCTGGACGATAAGTATACTGAGGATCCAGACTTTGTCTTTAACAGACCTGAATATCGTAAAGCAACTATCCTCATCTCAGGGGATAACTTTGGGGCAGGTTCTTCGAGGGAACATGCAGCTTGGGCCCTAGCAGATTATGGTTTTAAGGTCGTGATTGCAGGATCTTTCGGTGATATTCATTACAATAACGAACTCAATAATGGCATGTTGCCAATTGTTCAGCCCAGAGAGGTTCGAGAAAAACTAGCCCAGCTACAACCGACTGACCAGATAACTGTGGATTTGGAACAACAAAAAATCATATCACCAGTTGGAGAATTCACTTTCGAAATTGATAGCGAATGGAAACACAAACTCTTAAATGGTTTGGATGATATTGGTATTACCTTGCAGTATGAAGACTTGATTGCTGCTTATGAAAAACAACGACCAGCCTACTGGCAGGATTAGAAGAAAAATAGAAAAGGAAATAGAACTATGACAAAACACATTCAATGGAAGGGAACACTTTCACAAGAGGGCTATGACATTTTAAAAGGTGAGGGTGGATGTATCGTTTGTCCTACAAAAGTTGGCTACATTATTATGACCAGTGATAAGGCAGGACTTGAACGCAAGTTTGAAGCTAAAAAACGTAACCGTAACAAACCAGGTGTGGTTCTCTGTGGTAGCATGGATGAGCTTCGCGCTTTAGCACAACTCAACCCAGAAATTGAAGCCTTTTACCAAAAACATTGGGATGAAGATATTCTTCTTGGTTGTATCCTTCCTTGGAAACCAGAAGCTTTTGAAAAACTCAAAGCATACGGGGATGGCCGTGAAGAACTCATGACGGACGTTCGTGGAACGAGCTGTTTTGTTATCAAATTTGGGAAAGCTGGTGAACAATTGGCTGCCAAACTTTGGGAAGAAGGAAAGATGGTCTACGCCTCATCTGCAAATCCATCTGGAAAAGGAAACCGTGGTAAGGTAGAAGGAATCGGAGAACGCATCGAAGGAGCAGTGGACCTTGTCATTGAAGCAGACGACTATGTGGCATCCATCCAACCAGACAAAACGATTGAAACGCGCTACGAGCAAGGCGTGATGGTCTCTATGGTCGATAAGGACGGAAAACTCATCCCAGAACAAGGAGGAGAACGTTCAACTTCACTAGCTCCAGTTGTAATCCGCAAAGGACTTGACATTGATAAAATCATGATGCACCTGTCAGATACCTTTAACTCATGGGACTACCGCCAGGGCGAGTATTATTAAGATAAAAAAGAAGTCTAGTGTTAAGAGGGAATACCCTACTCTACATTAGGCTTTTTCTTTAGAAATTCTTTTCTTTTTTTTATAGATATGATATGCTAGAGGTGAACTATATATTAATAGAACTTACTTGTAAAAGTTAATTAAAGGAGTATTCAAATGAACAGTGAACAAAATAACTATTTTTTTGTTGGTACAAAATTTGGTGATGATGATTATCTTGAATATTTTAGGAAAGAAGGAAAGTGGGAATTAGGATGGCATAACAACGAGGAAAATAAACAGTATCAAAAAATGTTAAAGTTGTTTAATAAAATTAAACCAGGTGACGTTTTATTTGCTAAATCCACATATGTCAAAAAGAAGAATTTACCTTTTGTAAAGAAAGATGATTCAAAGGTTTCTGTGATGAAAATTCGTGGAATGGCGACTGTTAAAGAGGTTTTAGATGATGGGCATACCATTATTGTTGATTGGAAAAAAGAGTATATAGAGAGGGAGTGGTTTTTCTTTACGGGGCAAGAAACAATATGGTTTCCATCAGATATTAAGTATCGAACTAAAGAGACTAACCAGTTAATAAAATTTGCTGCAAGTGATGAAATCATAATTCAAGACTATGACTATTTTTTGAATCATCCTAATTGGAAAAAGTATAAAAAATTAGAAAGTGAAACTATGTTAAGGAATGATTTTTTATTTAATTATAGTGGTATATTAAGAAAATCCAAAAACCTCATCCTCCGTGGTGCACCGGGGACGGGAAAAACTTATCTTGCTAAAGAAATTGCTAAAGAGTTAACGGAAGGCAACGAAGATCAAATCGGCTTTGTACAGTTTCATCCATCTTATGATTATACGGATTTTGTTGAGGGTTTAAGACCGGATTCAAATGAGGATGGCAGTATATTTTTTAAATTAAAAGAAGGTATTTTTAAGAAGTTTTGTCAGAATGCTATAGATTCTAAGAAGATTGGAGGTCAAGATAATTTTGAAGAAACGTGGGCTAAGCTAACGGATGCTATCAATGAAAAGCAAGGACAATACTTCTTCCCTCGTAGTTCGGTTCCAGCCAGTTTAAATAGTCAAGGGAATGTGAAGTTTGATTCTCCTGTTGCTACCAAAGAAAAAGTGTATCTTTTGTACAAGGGTGAGGAGACTAAGTTAAAGTACGAAACTTATCAAAAAATCGTTTTAGATCACATGAAAGAAAGTTATGGCTTATGTGATTATGTTTCTCCAACAGAGGTTGACACTGACAAAAAATTCGTCTTCATCATCGATGAAATTAACCGTGGGGAGATTTCTAAGATTTTTGGGGAACTCTTTTTCTCTATCGACCCTGGTTATCGTGGTGAAAAGGGGAGTGTTTCTACTCAGTATGCTAATTTACATGAGACTGATGAGAAATTTTATATCCCTGAGAATGTCTACATCATCGGAACCATGAATGATATTGACCGTTCAGTGGACACCTTTGATTTTGCTATGCGTCGTCGTTTCCGTTTTATTGAAGTTACTGCTGAAAGCCAATTAGGTATGCTCGATACTGCTCTTGGTGATAAAGCTGAAGAAGCGAAAAAACGTTTAAGAAACTTGAATGTTGCTATCGAAAACGTTCAGGAATTAAATAGTCATTATCATATCGGACCAAGTTATTTCCTTAAGTTGCATGATGTAGACTTTGACTATGAATTACTCTGGTCTGATTATCTCAAACCACTTTTGGAAGATTATCTACGTGGTTCCTATGAGGAAGTTGAAAAACTAAAAATATTGAAAAAAGCGTTTGATTTAAAAGAAAATGAGCAAACTATTCAGAAACATACAGGTGACGAAGAAAGCGATGAAAATAAAGATGAGGATAACTGATAATCATCATGAAATTGCTAAAGAAGACTTTGTCGCAGAATATCCCAAACTAAGTCAAGCACTTCTTGATAGAACACTGGATAACCTTTCTAAAGAGGACAATATCTTTATTTTTCCAAATGACCTACAATATCCTCCAGATTTGGATAAGAAACAAAAGATTTTGGAAACGGTCAATCAGGAAATCAAGACAGGAAATGTGATTGGTTTTCTGGGCTATGGTCAGGAGAGATTAACAATCTCCTCTCGTTTTTCGATTAAAGGTAATGACCATTTTTGGCATTATCTTTTACAAAAGGTTCTTCATATCAATCTCACTAGTTTAGATGTAGCTTTGTCACGTGAAGATAAGCTCTATCAACTTTTGATGTATCTCTTCCCCAAGTATCTACAAGCTGCTATTCGAAAAGGTCTTTATAAGGAATACCATCGATTTTCTCATAACGACAGTAATGTTAAGGGAGTGATTGATGTAAGAAAGCATCTCAAGAAAAACCTTCCTTTCACGGGAAATATTGCCTACACAACGAGAGAGTTCACCTATGATAATCCCCTCATGCAGTTGGTCCGTCACACTATTGAATACATTAAGAACCAGAAAAGCATTGGTCAAGGGGTACTAGATAATCTCTCAACTAGTCGTGAAAACGTAGCTGAAATCGTGCGTGTAACGCCTTCTTATAAACTAGCTGATCGTGCTAAGATTATTCGGGTAAATCAATCTAAACCTATACGTCATGCATACTTTCACGAGTACAGAAAGTTACAAGAACTTTGTCTGATGATCCTAAACCAAGAAAAGCACGGTTTGGGGTATCAAGATCAAAAAATTCATGGTATTCTTTTTGATGTTGCCTGGCTTTGGGAAGAGTATGTTCATACTTTGTTGCCAAAAGATTTCATCCATCCACGAAATAAAGATAAGACGGACGGAATTTCAGTATTTTCTAGTCGAGAACGAAAAGTTTATCCAGATTTTTATCATCAAGAGTTAAAAATCGTTTTAGATGCTAAGTATAAAAAACTGGAATTGACTGAAAAAGGAATAAACCGTGAGGACTTGTTCCAACTGATTTCCTATTCTTATATTTTAAAAGCTGAGAAGGCTGGTCTTGTTTTTCCGAGCGAGGACAAGGTTGTTGATAATGAGATAGGAAAGCTAGCAGGTTATGGAGCTTTGTTGAAGAAATGGTCTATCCAAATTCCTCAGAAGTCTTCATCCTATAGTGAATTTTGTGAAATGATGGAAAACTCCGAAGAAACTTTTAAAAGTAATATTACTAAAAAAGTGGGGAGAAAATAATTTCCCCTCTTTCTTTTATTTTTAACATAACTAAAACCCGAACGATATGTTTTTATTTATAAAAATATTTGACAAAAACTGTACTTTGGTTTATAATTAATTAAGGAAACGTCGGAAAAGGCGTAGTGATGCGAGAGCATAGGTAGGTCATTACAAAAGAAACGAGACATCGATATGTTAAATGAATTTCCAATTTTTGATTACGAAGATATTCAATTGATTCCAAATAAATGTGTGATTAAAAGCCGAGCAGAAGCGGATACAAGTGTCACTTTAGGAAATCACACCTTTAAACTACCTGTTGTGCCAGCTAATATGCAGACGATTTTGGATGAAAGTGTAGCAGAGCAATTGGCTAAAGGTGGGTACTTCTACATTATGCACCGTTTTGATGAGGCAGGACGTATTCCTTTTATTAAGCGCATGCATGAGCAAGGGCTCATTGCTTCTATCTCTGTCGGTGTTAAGGATTATGAGTATGATTTTGTCAGACAGCTCAAGGCTGATGCTCCTGAGTACATCACGATTGATATTGCCCATGGTCATGCGGATAGCGTGATTTCTATGATTCAACACATCAAGAAAGAATTGCCAGATACTTTTGTTATTGCTGGGAATGTGGGAACACCAGAAGCTGTGCGTGAATTGGAAAATGCTGGTGCGGATGCTACTAAGGTCGGAATTGGTCCTGGTAAGGTTTGTATCACCAAGGTTAAGACTGGTTTTGGTACAGGTGGTTGGCAGTTGGCTGCTCTACGCTGGTGTGCTAAGGCTGCACGTAAACCGATTATTGCTGATGGCGGAATTCGTACTCACGGCGATATTGCCAAGTCTATCCGATTCGGTGCCAGCATGGTTATGATTGGTTCCCTCTTTGCAGGACATATTGAAAGTCCAGGGAAAACGATTGAAGTCGATGGTGAACAGTTCAAAGAATATTATGGTTCAGCCTCACAATATCAAAAAGGTGCTTACAAAAATGTGGAAGGCAAACGCATCTTGCTTCCTGCCAAAGGTCATCTGCAAGACACTTTAACTGAGATGGAACAAGACCTTCAAAGTGCTATTTCATATGCAGGTGGACGTCAGGTTGCTGACCTTAAACACGTTGATTATGTTATCGTGAAAAACTCCATCTGGAATGGGGATGCTTCCCACTAAAACGGCCTATCTCACTAGAAAAAAACTTGTTATTAGAGCAAATTTCTGTTATAATAAAACAAGTTTCCACCCTTAGTGTAATGGATATCACGTAAGATTCCGGTTCTTGAGATGGGGGTTCGATTCCCTCAGGGTGGATGTAAATAGCTCAGGAGTCTGAGTACAAATAGAACAAATCATAAAACACATCATATCATGTCTAGTAAAAACCTTGATATGATGTGTTTTATTTTTTTATAATGCACAGATTTTCTAAATTCTTAACAATGCGATAAATGATTTAACAATCCTCTTTCTGATATTAGAAGTTAGTGGAAGTAATATACAGAAGAGATAAAATATTTTGTACGTCAAAGTTGTCTAATTATGAACAAAATGATATACTAAAATCAACAATTTAGATTTCTTTCTCAATAAGTTACTAGGTTGATATATATATATATATATATGGAGGCTTGATATTTTGTCAAATAAAAAGGAAATTTTTTCCATTCGTAAATTAAAAAATGGTCGTTCAGACTCAGTAAAAATAGGTACTCTCGGACTCATTATGGGTGCTGCTATCGCTTTGTCTGTCAACACTCAGTCTGTAGAAGCTGCTATTATAGATAACGGAGATGGAACTACTACTATATCAAATAGTAAGGGTTCTATCACAGTAGATACAGCACATGTGAAATTTGAGAATACTGATTATGAGTATGATTATCCTTCAAAAGATTTTGATCCTAATCCAAAACCGAATGAAACAGGTATAGATAACATTACTAAAATAGGTAAGGTAGACTACAAATATGTATCAACTGATGGGACTGTTTTAGAAGAAGATAAAAATCAAGATGCAGGCTTTGAAAAACAAATTTCGGTAGATTATGAAGTATACGGACCATATGGAAAAGTCTTCAAATCATTAACAGGTAACGAAATTACCGATACTGATTTAACCAAGGCAAAAGAGCACGGTGCCGCAGGAAAAGATACTATTGAAAAAAATAATACTACCTATCATAAGATCGGGGATCCAGCTGTAGAAATTACAGGTGATGGAGGAGGGGTATACTCTGACTCTACTCTTGGAAATGTGACTGCAAAACTAACTTCTGAAGGTCTTGTTCAAAATGATGGGAAAATTAACCACAGTGGAGTTAAACCAGGAGGTCGTAGCTGGATTGTCGAAGAAACTGGCAAGGGGACTTACGGTAAATATGTATTAGCCGATACACCAGCCACTACATCTGATAAATGGCTAGAAGATACATTCAAGGCGGGAGAAGCCACAGCAAAAGATTATACTTCTACGAATATCGCTACAGATGGTGGTGTCAAGGAAGGTGATTATGTTTTCGTATTAGAAAAAAATACCTTTGTAACAGGTGAACGTAACAAACTGGGTTTTACCTATGTCGTGAATTTTCCTACAGCAAATAATATATCTACTCTTCATGAATTTTATGAGGCAATCAATGCTCACAAAGACAATCCCGATGACCTTAGTCATGAAGGAACTAGAACTTTTTTAAAAGGGTATTTAGCTTACATCAAAGAAAAAGGTTTGCAAAATACAGAAGGGAATATGAAAAGATACCTTGCGTTTTCATATCTCGGTCAACCTGGAGTCGAAGACTCAGACAAGGAAGATATCCTGGATTCCGAAAAGAGACCAGCTACTGCTACAATATTTGATCCCGATAAAGACATCATAGTTGGTAATGAATCTGGAGGTGACGAAGAAGATGGGTATGGACTCTACTTCAATCTAACCGTTAATGGCCCTGCTACTGAGAAGTATAACTATCGTACAGCCTATACACCCCTTCGTGCTTATCGTTTAGGTAGTGGTCATACTACTATCACCTACACCTATAGTCCTGAAGTAACGAGTAGATCTGAAAAGAAAGGCTCGGTTACCGTACATTATCAAACAGAAGATGGAACAACTCTTAAATCTTCATATAATGATACTGTTGATGCTGTAGTAGAAGTTGAAACAAAAACTTACTATCTTGATGCGAATAATCAAGAAGTAGTTGTCAGCACAAACAAAACTGCAGAGAACGTTCAATACAATACAAAAGAAAGCGATGCAGAAAAACCTCAAAGATTAGAAGCAAATGGTTCTGTTTATTATATAAAAGAGAGTGGAACAAAAACTACAGTAAATGGTGTAGCTACAACTTCAGCAATAGAAGAAGGAACTGTTGTAGAAGGAACAACAGAGGTCACTTATGTCTATGAAAAAGCAGGTTCAGTCATCGTTAACTACAAAACAGAAGATGGAACTCCACTTACAGGTACAGTAGTAGACGAAGATGGAGCTGGTAAAACTGTAGTTTCAGGTACGAAAGATGTTGATAATGGTAAACCAGGAGATCCGTACAACACTGCAGATAACGGAATGAAACCAACCCGTGTTAAAACTGCAGAAGGGAAAGTATACAAATTGGTTGAAGGTTCAACTGAAGGTGAAGAAACAGGTACAGTAGTAGCTGGAGAAACGAAAGAAGTAACATACGTTTATAAAGAAGTTACTGGCGACGTAGTCGTTCACTATGTTGACACAGAAGGTCACACAATCGCGGCTGATAAAGATGATCTTAAAGGTGCTTCTCTAAACGCTAAATACGACACAACTGACAACAAACCAGAAAAAATCACTGGAGAAGACGGAACTGTTTACTACATTACAAAAGCTGGTCTTAAAGACGGTTCTAAACCAGAAACTGGAGATATTGTTGAAGGTACAACAGAAGTCACTTATGTTTACGAAAAAGCTGGATCAGTCATCGTTAACTACGTTGATACAGAAGGCACTCCACTCCAAGGAACTAACGAAAATCAACAACCAGTGACTCAAACGGTTACGGATACTGATAATGCCAAAGCCGGTTCAGACTATGATACACAAGATCATAAACCAGCAAGCATTACTACAGCAGATGGTAAAGTTTATAAACTGGTTCCTCAACGTACGACAGGAAATGAAACAGGCAAGGTTGTTGCAGGGCAAACTCTTGAAGTAACTTATGTATATCAAGAAGCTAAAGGGAATGTAGTTGTTAAGTATGAAGATACTGAGGGTAATGTAATCGCTGCTGACGAACAAGATGAAACAGATGCTTCTCTAAACGTTAAATACGATACAGCTGACCACAAAAAAGATGAAATCACTAAAGATGGTGTTAAATATTACCTAACAGCTAAAGAATTGAAAGACGGTTCTAAACCAGCTACTGGAGACGTAGTAGAAGGAACAACTACAGTAACTTACGTTTACGAAAAAGCTGGATCAGTAATAGTTCATTATACAGATCAAGAAGGTAATCCAATATCAGGAACAGATCCAGAAGGAAATAATGTCCCTGAAACTAATAATGATACAACAGATGGCAGACCAGGAACTGACTATAACACTGCAGATAACGGAATGAAACCAGACCGTATTAAAACTGCAGAAGGAAAAGTATACGAACTAGTGCCTGATTCTACAATCGGAAATGAAACTGGTAAAGTAGTAGCCGGAGATACTGTAGAAGTAACATACGTTTATAAAGAAGTTAAAGGTAATGTTGTTGTTAAGTATGAAGATACTGAAGGTAACGTAATCGCTGAAAACGAAAAAGACGAAACAGATGCTTCTCTAAACGTTAAATACGATACAACTGACCACAAAAAAGCCGAAATCACTAAAGATGGTGTTAAATACTACCTAACAGCTAAAGCACTTAAAGACGGTTCTAAAGAAACTGGAGATGTTGTTGAAGGTACAACAGAAGTAACTTACGTTTACGAAAAAGCTGGATCAGTTCTTGTTCATTACGTTGATACAGAAGGCAATCCACTCCAAGGAACCAATGAAAATCAACAACCAGTGACTCAAACGGTTACGGATACTGATAGTGCCAAAGCAGGTTCAGACTATGATACACAAGATCATAAACCAACAAGTATTACTACAGCAGAAGGTAAAGTTTATAAACTGGTTCCTCAAAGTACTAGAGGAAATGAAACAGGCAAGGTTGTCGCAGGGCAAACTCTTGAAGTAACTTATGTATATCAAGAAGCTAAAGGAAATGTCATCGTTAAATTCCAAGATACAGAAGGCAATCCTATTGCGGATGATGAAAATGATGAAACAAACGCTTCTCTTAATACAAACTACAACACGTCAGAACATAAGAAAGCGACTATCGTAAAAGATGGTATCACTTACTATCTAACTGATAAAGCCCTAAAAGACGGCTCTAAACCAGAAGAAGGACCTGTTGTAGAAGGAACTACAGAAGTCACTTATGTTTATGAAAAAGCTGGATCAGTAATAGTTCATTACGTTGATACAGAAGGCAATCCACTCCAAGGAACCAATGAAAATCAACAACCAGTAACTCAAACAGTTACGGATACTGATAATGCCAAAGCCGGTTCAGACTACGATACACAAGATCATAAACCAACAAGTATTACTACAGCAGAAGGTAAAGTTTATAAACTGGTTCCTCAAAGTACTAGAGGAAATGAAACAGGCAAGGTTGTTGCAGGGCAAACTCTTGAAGTAACTTATGTATACATTCTGGAAAACGCCGTACCAGAGCCTAAGTCAGAGCCTAAACCAGAGCCTAAGCCGGAACCTAAGCCAGAGCCTAAGCCGGAACCTAAACCAGAACCTAATCCAGAGCCTAATCCAGAAAAATCAAATAGTATCCAGCCGGAATCAAAGAAATCAGAAGAAAAACTACCGAATACTGGTACAGAAAAAAATACGAACGTATCAACTATGGGATTACTAGCTATGGTAACAGGATTGGCATTAGGGTTATTTAAGAAAAAAGAAGAATCAGAATAACTCAATCTTTTGATTAGTTATTAGCTGAACTTATAATAACTAAATAGTGACTTCAATCAAATGTCTTAATTATTAAATTAAAATTGATGATTCTGAGCACTTCAAAAAACGCAATGTTAAAATTGAAAACATTGATTTACCAATCTTTTCCGGCTATGTATTTTGATGAACAGGTCGTTTTCAGAGGTGCTTTTGAATTATTGATTGATAAAAACTATTTTAGTGTCATTCTAGCTTCCACGATATGAGATGGAAAATCTTTTCTCCTTTTTGTGAGAGGAGATTTTTCAATTTTTATACTGAAAATAAGAGAGGGAAATATGTCAAGAATTATTACACTGCATTCTTTTACAAAAATACAGCGATATGGTTTTGAAAGTACCCAGTTTTATCGAGCGCGTATCGCAAGATATCTGGGAGTAGATTATCTCCATATTCTGACAAACCCACAAGTTAGACCTGACTGGAAGGTGGTTTTAAAAAAGCTAGGATTTTTAGAAAAAGAACTAATCTGTGTTCCTCATAGTTTTTCTGATATAGGACATGATTCCTTATCGGTTAAGCTTGAAACTCTCAATTTATCAGATAGTGATACGGTTGAACTCACTGCAGATGGTTTTGTCTCTTCTCTTACGTTAGGAGATGGCTCGGGTCGTTACTATTATACAAGTGGCCCTTTCCTTTTTGAAGATTTTAAGGCAAAAGAATTACGCTGGTTTCATAAAGATGGAAATCTAGCACTTGAAGGGCGTTTTATCAATCCATTCAAAGAACCTTCTCCTGTTTCTTTATTTTATCCTGAATATATTTTTCGAAAAGATGGAGTTATTTACTCTGAAGAAGATTTACTTGTCAAATTTTTGGTTGATATAGCTCAGGATACAGACTTAATTATTCGCGATCAACAAAGTATACCAAAGCCTAGTCTATGGAGATATATGGAAAACACGGGTAAGAATTACTATGAAGTGATTCATTCAAATGTTTTAATGAATATGTCACATGCTAATTTAAGGAAAAAAAATAAGTATCTTGTGGCTAGTGAGAAATTAACAGAATCATTACAAACAAAGGGCTATCATTCCACATTCTTAGCTCCTATGTTTTCAGAAAAGTTAGGAGAATTAAGACATATAGGCCCAATACGAGACTATTGCTTGGTGGGGCATATGGGGGAAATAAAAAATGTTGGACTAGTTATTGAAGCATTTATTGAGTTGTATAAAAAGGGTTCAAATGTTGAGATTACATTTTATGGTGGATCGGAAACAAGAATACAAGAACTTCGTAATCAGTATGATATCCCTCCCACAATTCATCTAAGAGGAGTGGTAGATAATGTTCCTTATAATCTACATCAATGCTATCTATCAGCCAGTTACACTGAATTGTTTGCAAATGCCTGTGTAGAAGCTTTGAGTCATGGCTTGCTAGCTTTGTTATCAGATGTGGACATTGCTCATCGTTTCTATGCAGAACAATCCAGTGCAATCACCTTATTTAGAACAAAGGAAGAGTTAATAGAAAAGATAGAAGAAATGGAACAAGTGGATTTTTGTAAATCAAATGCAGAAAATATCGCCCTAGCATCTCACTATTCACTAGAGACAGTAGCTCAAATATACCGAAAATTACTAGATAGGAATTTCTAGGATGTTGGGAATTCTAGCTATCCTATTGCTCTATTTCTGCTTGATTTCCTGGATTGCCTATCGGCAAAAAGGGAGTGAGGGGGACTATTATCAGGTTAAGAAAGCTGTTCCAGTGACAGTTTTGGGCTTCTCAGTCTTTGCCACCTTGCTCAGCCCCATTTCCTTTCTGACTCTGGTGGGGAATGCCTATACAGGTAGATTCTATCTCTGGTTTGCCCAGTGCGGGATTTTTCTAGCCATTCCACTAGCTCATCGCTATTTTCTGCCCCTCTATCAAAAGGGAAACTACGAGACAGCTTATCATCTTTTAGAGGACAAGTTTCAATCTCCTAGCATTCGTTCACTGGCTTCAGGACTCTTCATCCTCTATCAGTTGGGGCGAATAGCAGTGGTGACCTACTTGTTGTCTCAGGCCTTAGCGCCCTTTATCCCTCTCAATCAGCTGGTCTTGTCAGGTCTACTCCTTCTTTTGACGGTCTATTATCTGGCAAGGGGTGGTCTCTTGGTTGTGCTGTGGACGGACTTCTTTCAGGGCTTGGTCCTGCTGGCTATATTAGCTCTCTTTCTACCAAGAATTGCCCAATCTGGTTTAGTCATGAATAGCAGTCAACAGATATTTCACTTTGCAGAGACGCTGGATGGGAAGACGGTCTTGATCTTAGTTGTAGGAGCAGGTTTTAGTAGCTTGTTTTCCTACGTTTCCTCACAGGATATTGTCCAACGTTTTAATAGCAAAATGGGGCGCCAAAAGATTGGAAAAATCTTATGGCTACAGGGACTCTTGTCCTTTGGGATTGCCAGTTTACTGTATCTGATTGGTCGCTTGATTCGTCAGGAAAATTTTGCCACCACATCGCCCAATCCTGTTCTCATTGCCTATGTTCAGGAATGTCTATCACCTTGGTTTGGCAGTTTCATCATGCTAGCTCTCTTGACAGCAGGCCAATCCACAGTTTCATCCAGTATGAATGCAATTGTGACCTGCTTGAAGTTGGATTTTGCTTGGTCAAAGATTCGCTGGTCGCCAAGTATCCTATCCTTTGCCTTAGCAGGTTTGTCTTGGTTCCTCTGCCTCTTACTCATGAATGCAGAAATCTACTCCATCTACGAATGGATTAACGGCTTTATGGGGCTGACACTAGGCGTGATAGGTGGTTTGTATCTCTTGGTTTTACTCCTCAAAAGACCGAGTTTACAACTAGCCAAAATCTATCTGTTCTTTAGTTTAGGAGCCTTGTTTCTCTATTATTACAGTGGTTTATTTGCCAACCCCAATCCTTGGTTAAATAGCATCATCACTACCCTATCTGCCCTGTTTATCTCAATTCTAGGAAGACTATATGAAAGCACAATCTAAACCCATAGCCGTCATTTTGATCCGTTCGGGTTCACGCGGCTTAGTGGATAAAAATATCAAACCACTTGTAGGAAAACCTTTGGTTTTCTACACCATAGAAGTCGCTCTAGCCTCCAAGCTATTTAGTGATATCTGGGTTTCTTCAGACTCACTAGCCTATCTGGAACTTTGTCGTCAAGCCTATCCAGAGATTCGTTGTGTCCACAGACCAAAAGAATTGGCTTTGGCAACAACCTCTAGCTTAGAAAGCTTGCGAGACTTTTTACAGCCCTTTGAGGAAGAGCAGATCTTTGTGAATCTACAGGTGACCTCACCCTTGAGAGAGGTGGAGCACCTCGTCGAGTCCTATCACCTCTACTGTCAGTCTGGCGCCGACCATTTGATTTCCTGTGTTAAGGCGGACAAGAGTCGTAGTCTTTTCTTGCAGTTAGAGGAGTCACCTTTTATCCGTCCGCCTCAGGTGTCCAAGCACTATGCTCGGCAGAAAGAGCCTGTCTATTACTATCCCAACGGTAGTATCTGGATTTCTCGCAAGGATCGTTACCTACGAGATGAGACCTTTTACACAGATAAGACAGTAGCCTATGAAATGCCTAAACTCTATTCTTATGATATCGACGATGCCTTGGATTTTGAAGTCGTTGAGACCTTGCTACAACATCACCACCTAGGAGAATCAAAGAGATGAAACACCTCATCATTGCTACAACGCCCTTACAGGCTAAAATTGCCCATCATATCAAGGGATTTTATCCTGATCAGGACTTTGTCAGTCTTTATGTCAGTTCTGTCAAAAATGCCCGTCAGGAGCATTATGCTAAGGATTTTGACCATGTTTACTATCCTCAGAACGTAGAGGACTTGACTCAGATTTGTCAGGAACTGGCGGGAGACTATGACACTATCTTTTATGCTAGTTTTGACAATAGCTTGATTCTGGACTTGGTTGCTAGTTCCGCCTACCAGCATCTCATGAGTTTTGATGATGGCTATGCGGATATTTACCCCTTGGGCATGTATGCTTGCCCTCTCCATCCTAGTCAGGTAGGCTCTTTGGGCTTGACCAGAGATGACTTGATTGAGCGGACGGAAAAGCACTATACCCTCTATCGCAGTGACTACCATATCGTAGCTAGAGAAAAGCTTGTTTATCTGGAGCATTTTTTTGACCTGCCACAAGCACCCGTCTCAAATGGTAAGACGGTCAAGGTCCTGCTGGGACAAAAGTTCTCTGAGGAGGATGACCAAATCTCCATCCGTTTTATCAGTACCTATGCTAAGGCTTTGGCAATTGACCTCTATCTCCCCCATCCCAAGGAAACCTTCCATATTCCAGATGTAACTTACTTGGCTACAGATTTAATCTTTGAAGATGTCCTAGCCCATCTTTTTCAAGAATACGAGTTTGTTCAGGTCTACCATTTTACTTCATCAGTCAGTCTCCACTTACAAGACCTGCCTCATGTGACTATCATAGGCATTTCCCTCCCCTACTATGAGGCCCGTCAAAATGAATTACGCCGATTGGGTTGTCAGTTTGAAACGATTCCACTTGGCTGGTAACTTAAAGTAAATAACTTGCACCCCTTATTCTAATATTTTCCCATTTTAATAGTAGTCGATAAGTTCCCTTGGGTCACTTGTTTTCTCCCGTTTTAGAGTGACTCAGGAGGCTTTTTTTGATATAATAAAAAGGACTGTTATCAGTTAGAAAGAGGTTGGTATGAAAGAATTACAAACTGTACTAAAGAACCATTTTGCAATCGAATTTGTAGACAAAAACTTACTGGAGACTGCCTTTACTCATACGAGTTATGCCAATGAGCACCGCCTCTTAAAAATTTCACACAATGAGCGCTTGGAATTTTTAGGAGACGCTGTTCTACAGTTATTGATTTCAGAATATCTGTATAAAAAATATCCTAAAAAGCCTGAGGGTGATTTGTCTAAACTCCGTGCCATGATTGTTCGAGAGGAGAGTTTGGCTGGTTTTGCGCGTGATTGCCAGTTTGACCAATTTATAAAACTTGGTAAAGGAGAAGAAAAATCTGGTGGTCGCAATCGTGACACCATTCTTGGTGATGCCTTCGAAGCCTTTCTTGGTGCTCTCCTTTTGGACAAGGATGTGGCCAAGGTCAAGGAATTTATCTATCAAGTCATGATTCCTAAGGTTGAAGCAGGCGAATTTGAGATGATTACAGACTACAAAACCCATCTCCAAGAGTTACTTCAGGTCAATGGCGATGTGGCTATTCGTTATCAGGTGATTTCTGAAACGGGTCCTGCACACGATAAGGTCTTTGATGTAGAAGTTCTTGTCGAAGGTAAGAGCATTGGTCAAGGTCAAGGTCGTTCTAAGAAACTAGCAGAGCAGGAAGCTGCCAAAAATGCAGTTGAGAAAGGGCTGGATTCATGTATTTAAAGGAAATCGAAATTCAGGGATTTAAGTCTTTTGCTGACAAGACCAAGGTCGTTTTTGACCAAGGTGTGACGGCAGTCGTTGGACCCAATGGATCTGGAAAGTCCAATATTACAGAAAGTCTGCGTTGGGCCTTGGGGGAGTCAAGTGTTAAGAGCCTCCGTGGGGGCAAGATGCCGGATGTCATCTTTGCTGGAACAGAAAGTCGCAAACCGCTCAATTATGCTTCTGTAGTTGTGACTCTGGATAATCATGACGGATTTATCAAGGATGCAGGTCAAGAAATCAGGGTAGAACGCCATATCTACCGTAGCGGAGATAGCGAATACAAGATTGACGGCAAGAAAGTCCGTCTGCGTGATATTCATGACCTCTTTTTGGATACAGGTTTGGGACGAGACTCCTTCTCCATTATTTCCCAAGGGAAGGTTGAGGAGATTTTCAACTCCAAGCCTGAGGAACGCCGAGCTATTTTTGAAGAAGCTGCTGGAGTTTTAAAATACAAGACTCGCAGAAAAGAAACTGAGAGCAAACTGCAGCAAACTCAGGATAATCTAGACCGCTTAGAGGATATTATTTACGAGTTGGATAATCAAATCAAGCCTCTTGAGAAGCAAGCTGAGAATGCCCGTAAGTTTTTAGACTTGGAAGGTCAACGCAAGGCTATTTATTTAGACGTGCTGGTTGCTCAAATCAAGGAAAATAAGGCTGAATTAGAGTTGACAGAAGAAGAGTTGGCTCAGGTTCAGGAACTCTTGACGAGCTATTACCAAAAGAGAGAAAAATTAGAAGAAGAAAATCAAACTCTTAAAAAGCAACGCCAAGATTTACAGGCTGAAATGGCCAAAGACCAAGGCAGTTTGATGGATTTGACCAGTCTGATTAGTGATTTAGAGAGAAAATTAGCCTTATCGAAACTGGAATCTGAGCAAGTAGCCCTGAATCAACAGGAAGCACAAGCCCGTTTGGCTGCTTTGGAGGAGAAGCAAAGTTCACTCAGCAAAGAAAAATCTGATAAAGAAAGTTCTTTAGCTCTCTTAGAAGAAAATCTAGTCCAAAATAATCAAAAACTTAATCGTTTAGAAGCTGAATTGCTAGCTTTTTCAGATGATCCTGATCAGATGATTGAGCTTTTGCGTGAACGCTTTGTGGGCCTTCTACAAGAAGAAGCGGATGTCTCAAATCAACTGACCCGCATCGAGAATGAGTTGGAAAATAGCCGTCAGCTTTCTCAAAAGCAAGCAGATCAACTAGAAAAGCTGAAAGAACAACTGGCTACAGCTAGAGAGAAGGCTAGGCAGCAAAATGCTGAGCTTGAAACAACCAAGGAGCAAGTTCAGAAATTATTGGCAGATTACCAGGTCTGTGCCAAGGAGCAAGAGGAGCAGAAAGCTTCCTATCAAGTTCAACAAAGTCAACTCTTTGACCGTCTGGATAATCTCAAAAACAAGCAGGCGAGAGCTCAGAGTTTGGAAAATATCCTGAGAAATCATAGTAACTTTTATGCAGGTGTTAAGAGTGTTCTCCAAGAAAAAGCCAGCCTTGGTGGGATTATTGGTGCTGTTAGTGAGCACCTGACCTTTGATGTGCATTATCAAACTGCCCTAGAGATTGCGCTTGGAGCCAGCAGTCAGCATATCATCGTAGAAGATGAAAACGCGGCGACCAAGGCCATTGATTTCCTAAAACGTAATAGAGCTGGTCGCGCGACCTTCCTTCCTTTGACCACTATTAAGGCTCGTACGATTTCTAGTCAGAATCAAGATGCTATCGCAGCAAGTCCAGGCTTCCTTGGCATGGCAGATGAGTTAGTGTCGTTTGATAAGAGACTAGAAGCCATTTTCAAGAACTTGCTAGCCACGACAGCGATTTTTGATACCGTGGAACACGCGCGTGTAGCAGCTCGCCAGGTTCGTTATCAGGTTCGTATGGTGACTGTGGACGGCACAGAGTTGCGCACAGGTGGTTCCTATGCAGGTGGAGCTAATCGCCAGAACAACAGTATTTTTATCAAGCCAGAACTGGAGCAATTACAAAAAGAAATTGCTGAAGAAGAAGCAAGCTTGCGTTCAGAAGAGGCGACTTTGAAGACCTTGCAAGATGAGATGACTAGATTGACAGAAAGATTAGAAGCAATCAAATCTCTAGGAGAGCAGGCTCGTATTCAGGAGCAGGGCTTATCCCTCTCTTATCAGCAAACCAGTCAGCAAGTTGAAGAGTTAGAAACTCTTTGGAAACTTCAAGAAGAGGAATTAGATCGTCTTTCTGACGGAGATTGGCAAGCGGATAAGGAAAAATGTCAAGAGCGCCTTGCTACAATCGCAAGTGACAAGCAAAATATGGAAGCTGAGATTGAAGAGATTAAGTCTAACAAAAATGCCATTCAAGAACGCTATCAAAACTTGCAGGAAGAGCTAGCGCAAGCTCGCCTGCTTAAGACAGAACTGCAAGGACAAAAACGTTACGAAGTTGCAGATATTGAACGTTTAGGCAAGGAATTGGACAATTTAGATATCGAGCAAGAGGAAATCCAGCGCCTTCTTCAAGAAAAGGTTGACAATCTTGAGAAGGTTGATACAGAATTGCTCAGTCAGCAGGCCGAAGAAGCTAAAATTCAGAAAACAAATCTCCAACAAGGTTTGATTCGCAAGCAGTTTGAGTTGGATGATATTGAAGGGCAACTGGATGATATTGCTAGTCATTTGGACCAGGCTCGCCAACAGAATGAAGAGTGGATTCGCAAGCAAACACGTGCTGAAGCTAAGAAAGAAAAGGTCAGCGAGCGCTTACGCCATTTACAAAGCCAATTAACAGACCAGTATCAGATTAGCTATACTGAAGCACTAGAAAAGGCACATGAATTGGAAAATCTCAATCTGGCAGAGCAAGAGGTGCAGGATTTAGAGAAGGCTATTCGCTCACTGGGTCCTGTCAATATAGAAGCTATTGACCAGTACGAAGAAGTTCACAACCGTCTTGATTTCCTAAATAGCCAGCGTGATGACATTTTGTCGGCGAAAAACCTGCTTCTTGAGACTATTACTGTGATGAATGATGAGGTCAAGGAACGCTTTAAATCAACCTTTGAAGCTATTCGTGAGTCCTTTAAAGTGACCTTCAAACAGATGTTTGGCGGAGGTCAGGCAGACTTGATATTGACTGAGGGCGACCTTTTAACATCTGGAGTTGAGATTTCTGTTCAACCTCCAGGTAAGAAAATCCAGTCTCTTAACCTCATGAGTGGTGGTGAAAAAGCCTTATCGGCTCTAGCTTTGCTTTTCTCTATCATTCGAGTTAAGACTATCCCATTTGTCATCTTGGATGAGGTGGAAGCTGCGCTGGATGAAGCCAATGTAAAACGTTTTGGGGATTACCTCAATCGATTTGACAAGGACAGCCAGTTTATCGTCGTAACCCACCGTAAGGGAACCATGGCAGCGGCTGATTCTATCTATGGAGTGACCATGCAAGAATCAGGTGTTTCAAAAATTGTTTCAGTTAAGTTAAAAGATTTAGAAAGTATTGAAGGATGACAATTAAACTAGTAGCAACGGATATGGACGGAACCTTCCTAGATGGGAATGGACGCTTTGATATGGACCGCCTCAAGTCTCTCTTGGTTTCCTACAAGGAAAAAGGGATCTACTTTGCGGTGGCTTCAGGGCGCGGATTTCTATCTCTGGAAAAATTATTTGCTGATGTTCGTGATGATATTATTTTTATCGCGGAAAATGGTAGTTTGGTAGAGTATCAAGGTCAGGACTTGTATGAAGCGACTATGTCTCGTGACTTTTATCTGGCAACTTTTGAAAAGCTGAAAACGTCACCTTATGTAGATATCAATAAACTGCTCTTGACGGGCAAGAAGGGTTCTTATGTGCTAGATACGGTTGATGAGACCTATTTGAAAGTGAGTCAGCACTATAATGAAAATATCCAAAAAGTAGCGAGTTTGGAAGATATCACAGATGACATTTTCAAATTTACAACCAACTTCACAGAAGAAACTCTTGAAGCTGGGGAAGCTTGGGTAAACGAACATGTTCCTGGTGTTAAGGCCATGACAACTGGCTTTGAATCCATTGATATTGTTCTGGACTATGTTGATAAGGGTGTGGCTATTGTTGAATTAGCTAAAAAACTTGGTATCACAATGGATCAGGTTATGGCTTTTGGAGACAATCTAAATGACTTGCATATGTTGCAGGTTGTGGGACATCCTGTTGCTCCTGAAAATGCACGACCAGAGATTTTAGAATTAGCAGAGACTGTGATTGGTCACCATAAGGACCAGTCGGTTATAGCTTATATGGAGGGCTTATAATGGCAGATATAAAATTGATTGCATTGGACTTGGATGGGACCTTGCTGACTACTGATAAAAGGTTGACGGATCGCACCAAGGCAACCTTAAAAGCTGCGCGTGATCGTGGTATCAAGGTCGTATTAACAACTGGTCGTCCCTTAAAAGCTATGGATTTCTTTCTCCATGAGCTAGGGACTGACGGTCAGGAAGATGAGTATACGATTACTTTTAATGGTGGTTTGGTTCAGAAGAATACAGGTGAAATCCTTGATAAAACAGTCTTTTCATATGATGATGTGGCACGCTTGTATGAGGAGACAGAGAAATTATCACTGCCTCTTGATGCTATCTCAGAAGGAACTGTTTATCAAATCCAATCGGACCAAGAAAGTCTTTATGCCAAATTCAATCCAGCATTGACCTTTATTCCAGTGGACTTTGAAGACTTGTCTAGTCAGATGACTTACAATAAGTGTGTGACTGCCTTTGCTCAAGAACCCTTGGATGCAGCTATTCAGAAGATTTCTCCAGAATTGTTTGACCAATATGAAATCTTTAAATCACGTGAAATGTTGCTAGAGTGGTCACCAAAGAATGTTCATAAAGCAACAGGTTTGGCAAAACTAATCAGCCATCTTGGAATTGACCAAAGCCAAGTCATGGCCTGTGGTGACGAGGCCAATGACCTCTCTATGATTGAGTGGGCGGGACTCGGTGTTGCCATGCAAAACGCTGTTCCTGAAGTAAAGGCAGCCGCAAATGTAGTAACGCCGATGACCAACGATGAGGAAGCTGTCGCCTGGGCTATCGAAGAATATGTGCTAAAGGAGAACTAAGATATGGGATTATTTGACCGTCTATTCGGAAAAAAAGAAGAACCTAAAATCGAAGAAGTTGTAAAAGAAGCTCTGGAAAATCTTGATTTGTCTGAAGATGTTGAGCCTGTCTTAACAGAAGCTGAGGAAGTTTCTCAGGAAGAAGCAGAGGTGGAAATTGTTGAACAAGCTGTGTTCCAAGAAGAGGAAATCCAAGACACAGTTGAAGAAAGTCTGGATTTAGAGCCAGTTGTAGAAGTTTCTCAAAAAGAAGTCGCAGAATTTCCACACTCAGAAGAAGGGAATACTGAGTTTCTAGAGACTGTAGAAGAAAATAATTCTGAAGTGCTTGAAGCACAAACGCCTCAAGCAGAAGAAACTGTTCAGGAAAAATATGACCGCAGTCTCAAGAAGACTCGTACAGGCTTCGGTGCTCGTTTGAATGCCTTCCTTGCCAACTTCCGCTCTGTTGACGAAGAATTTTTCGAGGAACTGGAAGAACTGCTCATCATGAGTGACGTTGGTGTCCAGGTTGCTTCTAACTTAACAGAGGAGTTACGCTACGAAGCCAAGCTTGAAAACGCCAAGAAACCTGATGCACTGCGCCGTGTCATCATTGAAAAATTGGTTGAGCTTTATGAAAAGGATGGCAACTACGATGAAAGAATCTACTTCCAAGATGGATTGACAGTCATGCTCTTCGTCGGTGTGAATGGTGTTGGGAAAACAACTTCTATCGGGAAACTAGCCCACCGCTACAAACAAGCTGGTAAGAAGGTCATGTTGGTTGCAGCAGATACCTTCCGTGCAGGGGCAGTAGCCCAGCTTGCCGAATGGGGCCGTCGTGTGGACGTTCCTGTTGTGACTGGACCTGAAAAAGCTGATCCAGCCAGTGTAGTCTTTGATGGCATGGAACGTGCCGTGGCTGAAGGTATTGATATTCTCATGATTGATACCGCTGGTCGTCTGCAAAACAAGGACAACCTCATGGCTGAGCTAGAAAAGATTGGTCGTATTATCAAACGTGTTGTGCCCGAAGCTCCGCATGAAACCTTCTTGGCACTTGATGCATCAACAGGTCAAAATGCCTTGGTACAGGCCAAAGAATTTTCAAAAATTACCCCTTTGACAGGAATTGTCTTGACTAAGATTGATGGAACTGCTCGAGGTGGTGTTGTTCTAGCCATCCGTGAAGAACTCAATATTCCTGTAAAATTGATTGGTTTTGGTGAAAAAATCGATGATATTGGAGAGTTTAACTCAGAAAACTTTATGAAGGGTCTCTTGGAAGGTTTAATCTAATCAGAAGCAAAAATCCTGCAAGGTACAAACTTGCAGGAAATTTTTTTATTCTAAACGACCATCTTGACGATAGGCGATATCTGGCTGCCAAGTCCATTTGGCACCGAATTTTTCAAGTAAGTCAAAGCTAGCTTGAGGTCCCATGCTTCCAGCTTTATAGTCATGAAGTGGGGCACCATTTTCAGCCCAGAGCTCTTCGATACGATCAATCAATTTCCATGACGCACCAACTTCATCCCAGTGGCTAAAGTTAGTTGAGTTATTATTTAGGACATCATAAATCAATTTCTCGTATGGTTCTGGAGAGGCACCAGTTGCGGTCGCATCTGTACGGTAATCAAGTGAGTTAGGAGCCAAGTTGAATTCTTCTCCTACCTGCTTACCATTTAGACTAAGAGAGAAGCCTTCTGTTGGTTGGATATAGATGGTCAAAATGTTTGGAGCAAGAGGTTCTCCAAAGATAGAATCCATTTGTTTAAAGACGATGTTGACATGAGTTCCTTTTTCAGTCAGACGTTTACCAGTACGGAAGAAGAAAGGAACACCACGGAAGCGATCGCTATTTACAAAGAAGGCACCAGATGCAAAGGTTTCAGTTGTTGATTCTGGATTTACATTTGGCTCGCTACGGTAAGAGATGTATTTCATGCCATCAATCTTACCAGAACGGTATTGACCACGGATAAAGTGTTCTTTAAGTTCTTCATCAGTTGGATGATAGAGGTTTTTAAAGACCTTAATCTTTTCAGCACGGATCTCATCTTTTGTGAAGCTTGCTGGTTTGTCCATGGCGAGGAGCGAAAGGAGTTGTAGAGTGTGGTTTTGTACCATGTCACGGAGGGCACCAGATTCATCATAATAGCCACCACGTTCTTCTACGCCTAAGCGCTCCGCAAAGGTAATTTGAACATTATCGATAAAGTCCTTGTTCCAAACATTTTCAAAAATCAGGTTTGCAAAGCGAACTGCAAAGATACTTTGAATCATTTCCTTACCAAGATAATGGTCAATACGGAAAATTTGTTCTTCGTCAAATGTTGCTAGGAGTTCGTCATTCAACTTGCTTGCAGTTGCGTAATCTGTACCAAATGGTTTTTCAACGATTAAGCGCTCAAAACCTTTACCATCCACAATGTTTTCAGACTTGAGGTGTTTTGCGATAGTTCCAAAGAACTGAGGTGCCATAGACAAGAAGAAGAGCTTGTTGTGTTCAGCTTGGTACTTATCATTTAGTTCAGCCTGCAATTGACGTAGAGCAATGTAGTGTTCTGTATCGTTGACATCATGACTTTGATAGTAGAAGTGACTAGCGAACTCCTGAGCCTGTTCGGTACTATCTGCCAAATCAAGGATGGATTCGACTACAACAGATTCAAAATATTCCTTGCTCCAAGGACGACGGGCAGTTCCAATGACAGCAAAGTGCTCGGAAAGATTGCCGGATTTATATAGTCTAAAAAGGGAAGGGTAGAGCTTGCGTTTAGCCAGGTCTCCACTCGCACCGAAAATTGTAACAATAACCTTAGATGACATCTAGCTACCTAATTTCTATTTTTATTCCTAGTCTTGCTAGGTATGAGGAAACCTCATTTCATAAACTTAATTCTAACATAATTTTCCGAAAAATCAAAAAATCCAATACGAGATAGAAAAAAACTGCAAGGAAATCCTTACAGTTTGCGTTTAGACGTTTAAGACCTTGTCCAAGAACTCTTTCAGACGAGGGTGTTGAGGGGTGTCAAAGATTTGATCTGGTGTTCCGTCTTCTAGGAATTCACCGTCTGCAGTAAAGATAACGCGGTTGGCAACCTGACGGGCAAATCCCATCTCATGGGTTACGATAATCATGGTCATACCTTGCTCAGCTAATTCCTTCATAACGTTTAGTACGTCTCCAACCATTTCAGGATCAAGGGCAGAAGTTGGTTCATCAAAGAGCATGATGTCTGGGTTCATTGCTAGTCCACGAGCGATGGCTACACGTTGTTTTTGACCACCTGATAGGCTATCTGGGTTGGCATTAGCTTTATCTGCTAGTCCAACCTTTTCAAGCAACTCCATTCCCAATTTCTCAGCTTCTTCCTTAGTCATTAACTTGTGCTCAGTAGGAGCAAAAGTAATGTTGTCCAATACAGACATATGTGGGAAGAGGTTGAAGTGTTGGAACACCATTCCGATATTTTCACGGACGTGGTCAACATTGGTTGTTTTTTCAGTTAAGTCATAGCCGTTCACAGTGATGTGACCGCTCGTAACTTCTTCAAGAAGATTAAGGCTACGGAGGAAAGTTGACTTACCAGAACCCGAAGGACCGATGATACAAACAACATCTCCTTCATAGAACTTAGTCGTAATTCCTTTTAAAACTTCATTTTTTCCATAGTGCTTGTGTAAATCATTTACATCAATTTTTAATTTTGCCATTAACGAATCCTCTTTTCTAAGCGTTTCGCTAGTCTAGTCAAAAGTGTGATAATTACAAGATAGAAGATAGCAAGGATTGCATACATCTTGAAACTTTGGTAGTTACGGGCGATGATAATCTTACCAGTTTGGAAGAGTTCAACCAAACCGATAGCAGATACGATGGTTGTATCTTTAAGAGCGATAACGAATTGGTTAACAAAGTTTGGCAACATCAATTTAGTTGCTTGTGGCAAGATAATCTTACGCATGGTTTTTCCATAAGAGATACCCAAGCTTCGGCTGGCTTCCATTTGTCCAACTGGAACGGCTTGAATACCACCACGAACGATTTCAGCGATATAAGCGGCTGCATTGAGAGATAGGGCAATAGTACCAGCTACAAAGTCGTTAATTGGACTTTGTTGACCTGTGATCGACTCGATGAAGTTTGGAATTCCCCAGAAGATGAAGGCTGCAAGAATCATCAATGGAATACCTCGAATAACGTCAACGAAAATCTCAGAAATCACACGAAGAGATTTATACGGGCTGACACTAAACATACCAAAGATAATCCCGATAACAATAGCAATAGCAAATGAGATAAGAGCTAGAGCAAGAGTGATACCAAGCCCGCTAAGGAGTTGTTTGTAGTTGTTTTGAAGCAAGCCCCAGATTGTGGTTTCATCAACAGTGCTTGTTGAAGTAGTTGAAGATTCGCTAGCTAGGTATTTGTCAAGAATCTTTTGGAATTCACCGTTTGCTTTAAGGTTTGCAAGTCCATTGTTGAACATTTCAATCAATTCTGGATTTGTGCCTTTTTTAACGGCAAAGGCTGTTTCTCCGATTGGAGTTCCAGCGATTGGTGTTTTCAATTTTTGTCCTTGGCTGATAGAATATTTGAGAACAGGTTCATCATCCATAACAGCATCAATGGCACCAGTGTTTAAACTGTCATACATTGAAGAACCATCAGCGAAGGTTTTAATTTGATAACCGTATTTGCTTTGATTTTCTGTTAGGAAGGTTTGAGAAGCAGTTCCGTTTTTAACACCGACTGTCTTCCCTTTCAAATCTTCATAAGAAGCAATGGTACTTGATTCTTTGACACCAAGGATAGTATTGGCAGTGTAGTATGATTCTGAGAAGTCAAAAGTTGCCTTACGAGCATCTGTGACAGACATACCAGCAATGATACCATCTGCTTGACCAGCTTGGACAGCACTGATAGCAGCATCGAAACCAGGGTTGGTGATTTCAATTTCAAAACCTTGGTCTTTAGCGATTGCCTTAATCAATTCCATATCAATACCAGTAAATTGGTTACTTGAGTTTTGGAAAACAAAAGGTGCAAAAGAAGAATCGCTGGCAATGATATATTTAGCTTTAACAGGAATAGCTTTTAAGCCTGCTAGAGTAGTTGTGGTTGGCACTGCTGAAGATGATGAAGCAGT
Source organism: Streptococcus sp. 1032 (assembly GCF_013277015.1). Lineage (NCBI taxonomy): Bacteria > Bacillati > Bacillota > Bacilli > Lactobacillales > Streptococcaceae > Streptococcus > Streptococcus sp. 1032. Next base: position 38,907 of record NZ_VMMD01000013.1, read on the forward strand.
CCATTTCTTGATGATTTTATCAAGACTACCATCTTTTTTCATTTCAGCCAAGGCTTGGTTAAATTCAGTAACTAGGTGCTCGTATTTGCTTCCTTTTTTCACACCGAAAGCAAAACTCCCTACAGCTTCCCCATCCATTTCAATATGAAGGTCTTGACCTTGGTTAATGGCATATTCGATAACAGGTTTGTCATCCATCATGGCATCGATGGCACCAGCACTCAAGCTGTTGTTCATCAAATCACTAGTGTCAAATGTTTTAATAGTAAAGCCGTATTTATCTTTGATTGTTTCAAGAAAACGTTGAGCAGCAGTTCCGTTTTTAACACCAACGGTTTTGCCAGTTAATTGGTCGTACTTGCTAATCTTGTGTGCCTTTGTAGTCGCAATGACAACTTTTGTATCATAGTAAGTATCAGACATGGTGAAGACTTTTTCACGTTCTTTAGTTTTTGTCATTCCTGCCATGATAGCGTCAGCTTGACCAGCTTGAACCGCATTGACCGCTGCGTCAAATCCGGGATAAGACATCTGAATGTTCCATCCTTTAATCTCAGCGACTTTGTTGATAATGTCAACATCAATTCCTTTATAAGTTTGATCTGAATCTTTAAACTCAAAAGGTGCATAGGCGGTATCAGACACAATCTTAATCGTCTCAGCTTTGGCAATACCTAATGAGAAAATTGGGAATAAAATTAGCAAAAATGCTAGAAATTTTTTCTTCATTTTTAGTCTCCTTTTCCGAATATTTTCCCATTATATCAGAAAAAGTAAAAAAAGGCAAATCTAGGGGTTTTATGTCAGAAGATATAACATGTATAATTCTGGTTTTGTCTTGAATCACACAACAGAAGTGCTATAATAAAGGTATATCATATAGTAAAAGAGGATAAAGTTATGAAAGATAAAAGAATCTTAAAAGACTTTGAAACTTCTAAAATGAGTTTAAACATTTACACAAGCCCCTTGTTAGCTCTATTTTTCGTCTATGTATCTGAATTCATATCTTCTCTATTTTTTGGTCTTAGTTTTTTAGCATTGATCGGGCTATTTAGCAGTCTTGGTGTAGGTGGTCAAAGAATTGCAGATCTCCTTCAATCTATATTTCAAAGTATCTCTGATAAAACAAGTGATATTCATTTAATATTTGAATTACTGTCCTTTGGTTTTATCATCTTAACTGTGTTTAGATGGACTAGAAAAGTAGAGAAAAGACCTATTCGAACCTTGGGATTCTATAAAGAAAATTTTTTAAGTGCCTTATTTAAAGGATACGGTATTGGACTATCCCTCTTTATACTTGCTTTAGCTGGACTAGTAATGTTGGGACAGTATCATTTTGACTCTATTCACTTGGATACTTATTCGCTAGCTTTTACTTTATTTACAATACCTTTTTGGATTTTACAAGGAACGGCAGAAGAATTGGTTACTCGTGCTTGGTTGATTCCACAATTGGCTAAGAGAACCAATCTTAAAGTTGCTATTATCATATCTAGTAGTCTCTTTACCTTACTTCATTTAGGAAATTCAGGCATAACTTTCTTATCTGCAATTGATCTCTTTTTATTTGGGGTTGCCATGTCCCTTTATCTTCTTAAAACAGATACTATATGGGGTATAGGTGGTATTCATGGAGCTTGGAATTTCGCACAGGGCAACCTCTTTGGAGTATTAGTTAGTGGTCAGTCTTCAGGAACCTCAATCATGAAATTTACTCCACAAGGCAATCAAGACTGGCTATCTGGTGGATCTTTTGGTATTGAGGGTTCCATCATGTCCAGTATTATTTTGTTTCTGCTGATTGTCTATCTCGCCCATCAATTAAAGAAAGAAAATGAAAGGATGTGACTTCGGTCTGTCCTTTTCTTCGTGAAAATGATACAAGTATGCTAAAATAGGAATAGCACATGGAGAGAGGATTCTTATGATCAATCGTATTACAGATAATCAATTTAAACTAGTATCAAAATATCAACCCTCAGGAGACCAACCCCAAGCTATCGAGCAGTTGGTTGATAATATCGAGGGTGGAGAAAAAGCTCAGATTCTGATGGGGGCGACTGGAACAGGGAAGACCTATACCATGAGTCAGGTTATTTCCAAAGTCAATAAACCAACTCTGGTCATCGCCCACAATAAAACTCTAGCAGGACAGCTCTATGGGGAGTTTAAGGAATTTTTCCCTGAAAATGCAGTTGAGTACTTCGTATCCTACTATGACTATTACCAGCCAGAAGCCTATGTCCCTTCTAGCGATACCTATATTGAAAAGGACAGCTCTGTCAATGACGAGATTGACAAGCTCCGACACTCAGCGACTTCGGCTCTTTTGGAGCGTAATGATGTTATTGTCGTTGCCTCAGTCTCTTGTATCTATGGTTTGGGTTCGCCCAAGGAATACGCTGATAGTGTCGTGAGTCTCCGTCCAGGTCTTGAAATTTCTCGTGATAAACTCTTGAATGACTTGGTTGATATCCAGTTTGAACGTAATGATATTGATTTCCAACGGGGAAGATTTCGTGTGCGTGGGGATGTAGTGGAGATTTTCCCAGCCTCTCGTGATGAACACGCCTTTCGAGTAGAATTTTTTGGAGACGAAATTGACCGTATCCGTGAGGTTGAGGCTCTGACAGGTCAGGTCTTAGGAGAAGTGGATCATTTGGCTATTTTCCCAGCTACTCACTTTGTGACCAATGACGACCACATGGAAGTTGCCATTGCAAAGATTCAAGCAGAATTAGAAGAGCAACTAGCTGTCTTTGAGAAGGAAGGCAAATTGCTAGAAGCTCAACGTTTGAAACAGCGGACAGAGTATGATATCGAAATGTTGCGTGAGATGGGCTATACCAACGGGGTTGAGAACTATTCACGTCACATGGATGGACGGAGTGAGGGTGAGCCTCCTTATACGCTTCTCGACTTCTTCCCAGATGATTTTTTAATTATGATTGACGAGAGTCACATGACTATGGGACAAATCAAAGGCATGTACAATGGAGACCGTTCTCGTAAGGAAATGTTAGTAAATTACGGTTTCCGTTTGCCGTCTGCTCTGGACAATCGTCCTCTCCGTCGGGAGGAGTTTGAAAGCCATGTGCATCAGATTGTTTACGTTTCAGCGACACCTGGTGACTATGAAAATGAACAGACCGAGACAGTGATTGAGCAAATCATTCGTCCGACAGGTCTTTTGGATCCTGAGGTGGAAGTCCGTCCGACTATGGGACAGATTGATGATCTCTTAGGTGAAATCAATGCCCGTGTAGAAAAGAATGAGCGTACCTTTATTACCACTTTAACCAAGAAAATGGCAGAGGATTTAACCGACTACTTTAAAGAAATGGGCATTAAGGTCAAGTACATGCACTCAGACATCAAGACCTTGGAACGGACGGAGATTATCCGTGACCTGCGCTTGGGTGTCTTTGATGTCTTGGTCGGAATCAACTTGCTCCGTGAAGGGATTGACGTTCCTGAAGTAAGCTTGGTAGCCATTCTCGATGCTGACAAGGAAGGTTTCCTTCGTAACGAACGTGGCCTCATCCAAACTATTGGTCGTGCTGCTCGTAATAGTGAGGGACATGTCATTATGTATGCGGACACTGTGACCCAGTCTATGCAACGTGCTATCGATGAAACTGCCCGTCGTCGCAAAATCCAGATGGTTTATAATGAAGAACACGGTATTGTGCCTCAGACAATCAAGAAAGAAATCCGTGACCTGATTGCTGTGACCAAGGCAGTTGCCAAGGAAGAAGAAAAAGAAGTCGACATCAATAGCCTCAACAAACAAGAGCGCAAAGAACTTGTTAAGAAACTCGAAAAACAAATGCAAGAAGCCGTCGAAGTGCTTGACTTTGAACTAGCAGCTCAGATACGTGATATGATGTTGGAAGTGAAGGCTTTGGATTAGAATAGTACCTAAAGGAGAAAATATGGCTCGTTCCCAATTAACGATTTTAACAAATATTTGTCTGATTGAAGACATCGAAACTCAGCGCGTGGTTATGCAGTATCGCTCTCCTGAAACCAATCGCTGGTCTGGTTATGCCTTTCCTGGAGGTCATGTTGAAAATGGTGAGGCTTTTGCGGAGTCTGTCATTCGTGAAATCTACGAAGAAACAGGATTGACTATCCAAAATCCTCAACTTGTCGGCATTAAAAATTGGCCACTAGATACAGGTGGGCGCTATATTGTCATTTGTTATAAGGCGACTGAGTTCTCTGGTAGACTGCGCTCTTCAGATGAAGGAGAAGTTTCTTGGGTTCAAAAAGACCAGATTCCAAACTTGGATCTGGCCTATGATATGCTACCCTTGATGGAAATGATGGAAGCTCCTGACAAGTCAGAGTTTTTCTACCCTCGCCGTACAGAAGATGGATGGGAAAAGAAAATTTTCTAGTCTTTTACTAAATAACCAAGCTGATCCAAGGCCTCCTCGATATAGTGGAGGTCTTGTTGTGTTTCTTGTGTAATAGTAATAATATATTTGGAAAAATATATGTACTATGAAATAAATTTAAAATATTTTTAGAAAAGTATTGACAAATCAAAAGAAAACGTTTACTATAGAATAAGGGAACGGTTCCACAACATAAGAAGGAGGAGTGATGACTACAATAAAACAGGTTGCTGAAGAAGCTGGAGTATCAAAATCAACGGTTTCAAGATATATATCAAAAAAAGGTTATGTTGGAGATGATGCGAGAGAGAAAATAAAAAATGCGATTAAAAAATTAAATTACACACCAAATGTATTAGCGCAATCTTTGAAAACCAAAAAAAACCAAATGGTAGGACTTTTATTGCCAGATATTTCAAATCCCTTCTTCCCAAGATTGGTTCGAGGCGCTGAATCATATTTGAAAGATAAAGGTTATAGAATTATGGTTGGTACGATTTCAGACCAAGAATCTTTGAGTGAATATGTTAACTTGCTGTTGAAAACAAATGCTGCTGGCATTATTACTACACATGACTTCACAAAAGAATATCCAGATTTATCATTACCTGTTGTTGTGGTTGACCGAATTAGTAAAGATACAGGTTACGGTGTTTTTTCTGATAATCAGTCAGGTGGTCGTTTGGCTGCTGAAGCAATCTGTAATGCAGGTGCTAAACAAGTTCTGATTATTAAAGTTTTAGATGATAAAGCCGAGAATATCGCGGAACGGTTTGAAGCAAGTTTAAACTATTTGAGGAATAAATCTTTAGAAATTTGTATTGAAGAAAGTGAAACGTTTGACTTTGAAAAAATTCAAAAAGAAGCTAAAGAGAATCTAAAAAGAAATCCAAATATCGATAGTATTATAGCACCTTCTGATATTCATGCGATAGCTTATATTCATGAAATTTTAGCAATTGGTAAAAAAATTCCAGATGATATTCAAATCATTGGTTATGATGATATTGTACTTAGTCAATTTATTTACCCTTCTTTATCAACTATTCACCAATCCTCATATAAAATGGGAGAACAGGCTGCAAAACTAATCTATAATATGGCAAATAAGTTCTCTATAGATGAAGCTAAAATTAAACTACCTGTTAGATACGTAGAAAGAAATACATTAAGGAGAAAGTAATGAGTAAAATTGTTGTTGTTGGAAGTATTTCAATGGACTTAGTTATGAGAACAAAAAGGATTCCAGAAGGAGGTGAAACGATTTTTGGGGATTCATTTAATATAGTTCCAGGTGGAAAAGGTGCAAATCAAGCTGTAGCTATTGGTAGATTATCCAGTGTAGAAGATAATATTTACATATTTGGAAACGTCGGAGAAGATATTTTTTCAGCAGATTTACTAAGTAATCTGCAAAATAATAATATTTTTACAGAACATGTGGGAACGGTACCACAATCTACAGGAGTTGCACAAATTACTTTATATGGAGGTGATAATAGGATTATTTATTATCCCGGAGCGAATAATTTAGTTAAAACAAATGATTGGAAAAATGAGTGGGAATTGATTAGTGATGCAAGTATTGTTGTATTACAGAATGAAATACCACATGAAGCCAACCTATCTATAGCTAAATTTTGTCAAGAAAATAAAGTTAAGGTGCTTTACAATCCTGCACCAGCTAGAGAAACAGATATAGAGATGATTCCTTTTTGTGATTTTATTACTCCTAATGAGCATGAATGTTCAGAGCTTTTTCCAGATAAGAAACTAGAAGAAATTATTAAAATTTATCCTAATAAAATGATTGTGACATTAGGAGTTGAAGGTTCTATTTATTATGATGGGACAGCAGTTCAGAAAATTCCTGCTATAAAAGCAGAAGTAGTTGATACCACAGGAGCAGGAGATACGTTTAATGGTGCTTTTGCTTATGCTATCTCAAAAGGAAAAGAGATGGATGTTGCATTGTCCTTTGCAACGATTGCTTCACATCTTTCTGTTCAAAGATTTGGAGCGCAAGGAGGTATGCCGAGTTTGAAAGAAATAAAGGAGCATTCAGGATATGAAGAAATATGGGATTTTAAATAGTAATATAGCGAAACTAGCTGATGATTTAGGTCATATGGATTTGGTTTGTATCGGAGATTTAGGATTGCCAGTTCCAAAAGGTGTTGATAAAATTGATTTAGCATTAAGAAAAGGTAGTCCAAGTTTTTTAGAAGTTTTAAAAGAATATTCAGATCATGTACTTATCGAAAAAATTTTCTTAGCAGAAGAAATTAAGGAAAAAAACAAAGAACAGTGGCAAGCAGTTCTAGATCTTTTAGGATCGAATATAATTATTGAATATATTAGTCATGAAGAATTGAAAGCTATGAATACTAAAGTTAAGGCAGTTATTCGCACTGGGGAAGATACACCATATTCGAATATAATCTTGCAATCAGGAGTTATTATTTAGAAGGGGGTTGCCTATGAAAATTGAAATGAAGAACATTTCAAAATCTTTTGGGAATAATCGTGTTTTAGAAAGTATTGATTTGGTTCTTAATTCAGGAGAAGTTCATGCTTTAATGGGGGAGAATGGCGCAGGCAAATCAACCTTAATGAATATTTTAACTGGACTTTTTCCAGCTACTTCAGGAACTATTTTTATTGATGGAAAAGAAAAAACATTTTCTAATCCTCAAGAGGCAGAACGGTTTGGACTGAGTTTTATTCATCAGGAAATGAATACTTGGCCAGATATGACTGTACTTGATAATCTTTTTTTAGGAAGAGAAATTAAAAATTCGATTGGGTTTCTAGATAAAGTTAGTATGGAAAGGAAAGCTAAAGAAGCATTTAAACGTCTTAATATCTCTATTCCTCTCGATGCAATCATTGGTCAATTATCAGTCGGACAACAACAAATGATAGAAATAGCAAAATGTTTATTATCAGAAGTTTCCTTGTTAATTATGGATGAACCCACAGCAGCTTTAACTGATCGTGAAACTGAAACACTTTTTAAAGTGATAGAAGGATTAAAATCTGATGGTGTAGGTATTGTGTATATTTCACATCGGATGGAAGAAATCTTTAAGATCACAGATCTTATAACTGTTATGAGGGATGGGTTTGTAATTGATACCAAGAAAACGAAGTTAACTAATGCGGATGAATTAGTTCAGAAGATGGTAGGCCGTGAATTAGAAGATTATTATCCAGAAAAAAAGGCTGAGATTGGGAATATTGTTTTTCAAGCTAAGAATCTTTCTGGTGATGCTTTTACGGATATTTCTTTCTATGTACGTCAAGGGGAAATTCTTGGTTTTTCTGGTTTGATGGGTGCTGGTCGTACTGAAATAATGCGAGCAATTTTTGGAATTGATTCTTTAAAATCTGGTCAAATTATAATAAACGGAGAACAACTGATAATTAAAAATCCTTTTGAAGCAATTAAGCATGGAATTGGTTTCTTAACAGAAGATCGTAAAGATGAGGGATTGATTTTAGATTTTTCTATTAAAGATAATATGACTTTACCTAGTACTCGTGATTTTGTTAAAAATGGCATTTTCGATAATAAAACAAGTGATATATTTGTACAACGTTTAATAGATAGGCTACGAATTAAATCAGGTTATCCAGATAAGGAAGTTGGAACACTTTCTGGTGGTAATCAACAGAAAGTAGTTTTAGCAAAATGGATAGGTATTGCTCCAAAAGTACTGATTCTAGATGAGCCAACTCGTGGGGTAGATGTTGGTGCTAAGCGTGAAATTTACCAATTAATGAATGAATTGGCTGAACGAGGTGTGCCGATTATTATGGTATCTTCAGATTTACCAGAAGTGATCGGAGTCAGTGATCGTATTATGGTCATGCATGAAGGAAGAATTAGTGGAGAATTAACACGTCAAGAAGCTACACAAGAAAAAGTTATGCAACTAGCTACAGGAGGACAATAGTGTGAAAAATACTGTGAAGTACATGTCAGAATTGACAACGGTAATAGCATTGATAATTTTAATGGTTGTCATCACTATTATCAATTCAAATTTTTTAACAGCAAATAATCTGTTAAATTTACTATTGCAAGTAACATCAAATGCACTGATCGCTTTTGGAATGACCTTTGTTATTCTAACAGGTGGAATTGATTTATCAGTTGGATCAATTTTAGCCTTATCCAGTGCGCTAACCGCTGGCCTATTAGGATCTGGAATGCCTGTTACGTTAGCAATTCTCATCTCTTTAATTTTGGGTTGCATTCTGGGGATGATGAATGGTTTATTGATTTCCTACGGGAAATTAGCTCCATTTATCGTTACTTTAGCAACTATGACTATTTTTAGAGGTGCAACACTTGTTTATACAAATGGGAATCCTATTACAAAAGGATTAAGTGATACATTCTTATTTCAATTTTTGGGGCAAGGTTATATAGTCGGAATTCCATTTCCTGTAATTATTATGTTTATTGTATTTATTGTTTTATATGTTTTACTTCATAAAACAGCATTTGGTAAATCTGTGTATGCTATAGGGGGGAATGAAAAAGCAGCATATATATCAGGTGTGAAACTAAATAAAGTGAAAATTATCATTTATTCAATTTCAGGTATTATGGCTTCAATTTCTGGATTGATTATAACATCACGCTTAAGTTCTGCTCAACCAACAGCAGGTGCTAGTTATGAAATGGATGCTATTGCAGCTGTTGTTCTTGGGGGAACCTCATTATCAGGAGGTAAAGGTCGCATACTGGGGACCTTAATAGGTGCTTTAATTATTGGGGTTTTGAATAATGGACTTAATATTATCGGTGTTTCAGCATTTTGGCAACAAGTAGTAAAAGGAGTTGTAATCTTAATTGCTGTTCTGATTGATCGTTTTAAAGTTGTAAAACAGTAGAATAATTTTCAATTTTTTTGGAAATAGTAACAATTTATTAGATGATGTACAATAATCGGGATTGAAACTATCCCTATAGATATATATTACGAGGAGTAATAACATGAAAAATATTAAAAAAATTAGCATTTTTGCTTTGTTTGTAACATTTATTTTTGCTTTAGTAGCTTGTGGAAAAACTGGTTTAGGAAATTCATCAAATGATAATAAATCTACGATTCAAAAGTCTGCAAAAGAATTAAAATTAGGAGTTTCTATTTCGACTACTAACAATCCCTATTTTGTAGCTATGAAAGATGGTCTTGAAAAAGCCGCAAGAGAAAAAGAAGTAACTTTGAAGATAGCAGATGCACAAGATGATGCTGCTAGACAAGCAGATGATATTCAAAATTTTATTAGTCAAAATGTAGATGCTTTACTAATTAATCCAGTTGATTCTGATGCAATTGTAACATCTATTAAAGCTGCTAATAATGCAAATATTCCAGTAATCTTAATTGACCGCGGTAGTAATGGCGGTGAAGTCTTGACAACTGTTGCTTCTGATAACGTAGAAGCAGGTAAAATGGCTGCAGAATTTATTACCAAGCAATTGGGAGAAAAAGCAAAAACTTTTGAATTATCAGGAGTCCCTGGCGCTTCTGCAACTGTAGATAGAGGTAAAGGATTTGAACAAATTTCAAAGACAAATTTAGATGTTCTTTCTAGTCAATCCGCTAATTTTGATCGCGCAAAAGCTTTGAATACAGCGCAAAATATGATTCAAGGAAACAAAGAAGTACAAGCAATCTTTGCACAGAATGATGAGATGGCGTTAGGAGCTGCACAAGCAGTAAAAGCAGCTGGTCTTAGCAATGTATTAATTGTTGGTATTGATGGTCAACCAGATGCACATGATGCTATTGCAAAAGGTGATATTACTGCCACTATTGCTCAGCAACCAGCTAAGATGGGTGAAATTGCTATTCAATCAGCAATCGATCATTATCAAGGGAAAAAACTGGAAAAAGAAACAGTTTCTCCAATTTATCTTGTGACTAAGGATAATGTTGATCAACATAACTGGTGATATATTTTTAGTAAGCAAGTAGTTGTTAATTTTCATTCAATGTAGTTTTTAAATATCATTGTTACTATTTGAGCTATTGGATTCAAAAAGACCAGATTCCAAACTTGGATCTGGCCTATGATATGCTACCCTTGATGGAGATGATGGAAGCTCCGGACAAATCTGAATTTTTCTACCCTCGCCGTACAGAAGACGATTGGGAAAAGAAAATTTTCTAGTCTTTTACTAAATAACCGAGCTGATCCAAGGCCTCCTCGATATAGTGGAGGTCTTGTTTGGTTTCCTGCTTAATAGTAATAATAGATTAGTAAAAAAATATCTATACTCGCTAAAATTAAATGCTAAATTAGAAAAAAATATATGGGTTATACTGTTAATTTTTCTAAGAAAGATGTAAAATAGAAGGTGTACTATGGTTTTTTAAACAAGTGTGGTACCAAAAATTAAAGAGTGTATCCTTTCCTTAAATTCCTAAAATATTTAAGGGGGGGTATTTTTTAGTACCTCAAAAATAAAAATAAGAGAGAGGCGATTAGATGAGAAAATCAAATCGTGAAGTGAACGGAGAAAAGGTATTCCGTTATTCTATTCGTAAGTACCATTTTGGTGCAGCAAGTGTTGCTGTAGCAGCATTAATGTTTTTTGCTAATGGTGCGGTTAAGGCAAATTCTTTACCTGTATCACCTGCTACGGCTAATACTGAAATGGTAAATGCTGGTGTAGAGGGAGTTCCTCCAGAGAAATCTCTAGAAGCTGGGGGGAATAAGGAAATCGTAGCTCCTGAGCCTGCAAAGAAAACATCTAACAAGGAAGATGGAGCTGGTTCTAATGCTCAAGGTGCAAATGAGATTAAAGTATCTGATAAAGATATGATTCCTGCTAATAAGACAGAGGAAATCAATAAAGCCGAAACAAATGGCAAAGAAAAGGAAGTGATTACTAATAAAGATAAATTGGAATCTCTTCTAAAAGAAATTGATCAATTAAACTTAAAGGACTATACAGAAGATACTGTTAAAGTATTACAAGAAAAAGTTGCGAAAGCAAAAGAAGTACTTGTTAATGCAAAAACTCAAAAAGAAATTGATCTTGCTTATAATGCGTTGGTTGGATATAAAAACGCTGGTTTAAAACGTGTACCTAAACCAAAAGAAAAACCCACTCCTAAACCAAAAGGAAAACTCACTCCTAAACCAGATACAACAAATGGTAAAGAAACAGTCGGAATTAGAGCTGAAAATACTGAACCAAATGGCACAAATATCGCAGGACATAATCATAGCTTGAATAGGACTTCTTTGCCTGAAGGAAGTGGGTTTAGAGCAACGCCAGAGGAAGTGACAGGTATAGAGTTTGGAATATCGAATGGTCAAAGAGATGGGAATTACAGTAGAACTGATAGATATTTTGATACATTATCATCTAACCAATATACTAGAATATTCAAATTTGTATCTAAAAGCGGAAATATTAAGAGTGTAACAGCAACGAGTAGTACAGGTCGTAGTGTGACTCTTGAAAAAATGGATAGATTTCCAAACAATGCAACGACATATTTTGTAAAGGCAAAAACAGATGTTAAAGGAGTCTCTGATGCTATCTTATCTTTCACTGTAAAAACTGCAGGTGGAGATAAGACAGCTCAAATTGGAGTTTACCGTTCACTTGGTAAACCAACGATTAAAGTTCCTACTGGGCAAAAGGAGTCTACTGTCGATGAGTATTTAAAAGGTAAACAGGAAACTAAACCGACAATTGATGTAGAAGTTCCTGTTGTTCCAAATCTTCCGTCATATGCAAAAATGAAAATATATTTGGTTCATGATAATGACCGTGATAAAGGAGTATATCCCGAAGATGAGTGGGCAGAAAATCATAATCCTAGACCAACTAGATTGACAGCAAAAGTAGATGTTCCGTATGGAAGAGTCAATCCAAAAACAAATAAAACTACTGTAACTATACAAAGCGGAGACTATTTAAAACCTCTTGCAGAAGGGAAATATTTTGTTTTATCGGTTATAGAAATTAATAATGAAATGAATACTAATCCTGGTATTCGTGCTTCAAGCTTTAGTGATGCAGCAATAGTAGCACCTAAGGAAGCAAATAAAGACGCGCTTCGAACAGCAACAAGCACAGGTGACACAGAAACTAAGGCAACTGCAGCTTACTACAATGCCGAAGCAAGTAAGAAAGATGCGTACGATCGAGCAGTAACAGCAGGTAAAGCAGTATTAGCAAGAGATAATGCGACACAAACGGAAGTCAACAATGCATTATCAGCAATTAACACAGCTAAGAATGATCTGGGAGGAGTCGCAACAAATAAAGACGCGCTTCGAACAGCAACAAGCACAGGTGACACAGAAACTAAGGCAACTGCAGCTTACTACAATGCCGAAGCAAGTAAGAAAGATGCGTACGATCGAGCAGTAACAGCAGGTAAAGCAGTATTAGCAAGAGATAATGCGACACAAACGGAAGTCAACAATGCATTATCAGCAATTAACACAGCTAAGAATGCATTAAATGGAAATTATGTATCATCGACATCATCAACTGTTCAACCTAGTCATCCTGTTAAGAATGATTCTTCTGCTCAAGCATCTCCATCTGTTCCAACTTCTCAAGCTACACAACCAGCTGGAGAGGGGCAACCTTCAACTCCTGTCCAAGCTTCAAATACAGATACTACTGTAACTCCAGATGAAGATTCAATTCGTGACAAAGAACCTTCAACACTGTCAGCTGATCAATCTAGAACAGACAGAAGTATGGAAGATGTAGCTAAGGAAGAATCGTCTGTTTCAGTTAAACAGCAACTAGATAAGTCAGAACTTCGTACTTTATCTTATGAATTAGATGAACGTTTGAAAGCCTTGACAAAGGTATCAGATGCGAAAATCGATGCAGCCAAAACTGTTCTCCTAGATGCTAAGAAAGCTATTTCAGACAGTGATTTAACAGAACAAGGTTTGCGTGATGCAGTAGAAGCTGTTAAGAAAGCCTTAGCATCTCTTAAAGATGTAAAAGTAAATGACGTTGATAGCAAAACTGCACAAGACAAGAGCGATGTTAAGAAAGTAGCAGAAGATAGCAAGGATTCAGATAAGATGTCTGAAACAAACTCAGTACCAGTAGGAGTGTTTGTAGCAGGTCTTCTTGCTCTACTAGGGGTAATTATTTTCTGGTTGATTGGTCGTAAGAAAGAGTCCGAACTCAAGCAATTAAGCATTGAATTGACTAAGATTCTAGAACAACTAGATGTAGCAAAAGCAGATAAAAAAGTCCTAGCTAAAGCTCAAAAACTTCTCCAAGAAACTCTTGATTTCGTGAAAGAAGAAAGTGGCTCAGCAGAGACAGAAGCTAAGTTAGTAGAACAACTGAAAGCAATCATTACTAAGCTTAAGTAAGAGCAAAAAAAGTGAAATGTTGGATTAGAAAGATATTTCTATAAAAGCTAAGATCTAGAAGAGACTGGGCAAAAAATCTTTAAAATCAAAAACGCATAATATCAGGTGTTGAAAAACCTTGATACTATGCGTTTTATTTTGGATTGAAATAAGATGTGAACAAATTGATTGGGAAAATCAAATTAATTTCTAGAAATTTTTTAGCAATCATGGCGTACTATTCCAACTTCAATTTATTATATTGTGGAAAGATTTACTTTATTTTCTCCTAAAATTGAGTTTTGCCCATCTTTTTTTGATATTTAGAGCGATGAAAATATTATTATAGAGCTGTTTTTTATAGTTCAATTGACTATAAGGCGACTGAGTTCTCTGGTACTCTTCGCTCTTCAGATGAAGGAGAAGTTTCTTGGGTGCAAAAAGACCAGATTCCAAACTTGAATCTGGCCTATGATATGTTGCCTTTGATGGAAATGATGGAAGCTCCCGACAAGTCGGAGTTTTTCTACCGCCACCGTACAGATGATGGCTGGGAGAAGAAAATCTTCTAGTCTTTTACTAAATAACCGAGCTGTTCCAAGGCCTCCTCGATATAACGGAGGTCTTGTTGTGTTTCAGCTTCGACTAGGTGGTAATGGATGCCATCTGTCAATTCAGACAGAGGTCTAAAGTCAGAATGCTCGACTTGTTCTAGAAAATGTTGCACATCTCTGCGACAAGACAGTTTAAGCAAGGTTTCAATTTCTCCATAAACAGGATGGTCAATCAAGGTATTTTGAACACGTCCACCATTATCAACGATAGCAAGGAGTTCTTGACCGATTTCTTCAACTTCATGTTTAACTTTGAAAAGTTTGTGGACGTATGGATTGACATCAACTTGCTTATAGACGTAGCCACGATTGGTGGATAGGATAGGAGCGCCATCGGCTCTTAAAATTGCAATGTCCTGCACAATGACCTGACGTGTGACATGAAAATGTTCCGCCAAACTTTGGCCATTGAGGGCTTTAGGAGTTTCTTTCAAGACTTGGAGCAGGGCTTGTTTACGATCTTTTGTCATAGCTTTTCCTTTTAACGGCGTTTTCGAAGCACTTTATAGACAGCTAGTGCTAATGTATAGTCTACCATACTATGGATAATTGTGCCAAATCCAACTAGCACAAATAGAACATAAAACATATTTTCTACATTGGTACCAGAAGTTGCATAAAAAACGACACAAGCCAATACTTCAGCAAGGGCATGGATAAGCGCTAAAACAAAGTTAAAAATCCAGGAAGATTTTGGTTTATCTAGGGTATCGGGGAATTTTTGTAGGTAAAGAGCCCCCAAAGTTCCAAAAAAGATATGGGAAAAAGCTCGAAAAACGATAACCATAGGATAGCCAGCCATCAAAAATCCAAAACTAGAGGCTAGGATGACAAAAACAGCCATCAAGGGCGATAAGAACATAGCGATAAAAATAGCGATGTGGCTTCCCAAAGTGTAAGAAGCAGGTGGAATGACAATCTTAAAAGGCATAACAATTGGAATCAAAATCGCAATAGCCGTTAAGAGGGCAGTCATTGTCATAAATTGTGTCTTTTTCCGTGTATTCATAAGAATCTCCTTTTTGTCTGTATATACACTAGTATAGTACTATAAACCAAACAATAAAGCAAGAATTTACTTAGGTTTATAGGTCATTTTTAAGTTAATACTCTTTGAAAACCTCTTCAAACCACGTCAGCTTCCATCCACAACCTCAAAACAGTATTTTGAGCTGGCTTCGTCAGTTCTATCCACAGCCTCAAAACCGTGTTTTGAGCAACCTGCGGCTATCTTCCTAGTTTGCTTTTTGATTTTCATTGAGTATAAATACATTAGTTTGAAACCGGAAGAGTACATCATGAATGCTAAAATATTTCTAGAAATTAATTTGAATTCCCTAATCTATTTGTTGGTATCTTATTTCAATCTATTATACTGGTAAAAATTTCACTAAATATAAAAAATATAGAACAAAATCTCCACCTTCAAGCTTGAAAGTGGAGATTGTTTTTATTTTTTCAAAGTCTGTAGTCTTGGAACAATGGCTAGAGTTAGAACTGCGGAAATGACTAATTCGGCAATTGAATTTGTTGAGATAACAGTTGCTAGGAGTTTTTGGATATTACCATCAAAAACATTTCCAAAAAGGTAGAAAATTCCACCAAGTACAAAGACTGTGTTGGTAAGTGAACCAAGGGCACCAGCTAAAATCAGACCAGTCTTGTTTTTCATTAGTTTATAGACTAGATACGGAGTTAAACCAATCAAAATACGTGGGACGATGGCAATGATAGCTGAGTAGATGTTTCCGTTTGGTACAAATGGTGAGAAGAGATAGCTTGTAGGTAGAATCGTAATCGTATTAACTGTCAAGCTAAGAAGTCCCATCAAAAATCCAAGTGTAACCCCAACTCGTGGACCGTAGATAATGCTGGCAATAATGACAGGAATATGAACAATGGTCGGTTTGATTGGAAATGGAAAAAGGTTAAAGATAAGTGAGCTCAGAAAGTGTATCACGAGCATGGTTGCAAAAAAGATAGCAATAGGTGCAATATTAGAGCGTTTTTTCATCGAGAGTTTCCTTTATTCTTTCTAAAATAATTGTGAGGTCAGCTAAAGCTCCTCGTCCGTGGTCTCCACAAGCTAGGAGGGATTCCTTCGGAGCAATCAGCTGATAGCCGTATGTTTCTAATGTTTTCAGATTAGTCTGAGTTGCCGGATGGTCATACATTTTTGTATTCATAGCAGGAGCTATTAGTTTAGGAATATTTTTGGGCAAGGCTAGAGCTATGCTGGTTACCATGTTGTCAGCATAGCCGTGGGCTAGCTTTGCAATTGTGTTAGCTGTTGCAGGGACTACGATAAATAAATCTGCCTTTTTTCCAAGTTCGATATGATTGACTTGATCAGGATAGGGTTCCTTCATGACATCCAAGTGGACAGGATTCTGCGATAAGACCTGTAGTGTTAAAGGTTGGATAAACTCTGTAGCAGCCTGAGTCATTAAAACCGTGACTTGATGACCTTGTTTTTTTAGAGAACTGACTAAATCTGCCGACTTGTAAGAGGCGATAGACCCCGTTACAGCCAAGAGAATATGTGACATATCTTTCCTTTCTAAGAATGGTAGGCTTGAATTTTTTCAAGGAGGAGTTTTGCAATTTCTTCTTTAGTCTGAACTGTTTGAAGCTGATCTTTCTCAACAAAGATAGCACGATGCTGGTTCGCTGAGATTTGAGTCAGGTCATTTGCGATAATCAAGTCTGCTTGGTTCTTGATAAGACTTTTTCTAGCAATGTCAACCAGATGATCTTCGTTAACATCAACTAGCAGTTTGAAACCAATCAGATGAATAGCAGGATTCCACTCCTTGACTAGGGATATGATTTTAGGTGTCTTTTTTAGGAACAAAACCTGAACCTCGTCGGTTGAAGAAATCTTAGCCTGATGATTCTGCTTGCTTAAAAATTCTTCTAGATTAGAGCTAGCTTGGACTTCTTCAAGCCCTGTCATATAAACGGGAGTGTAGTCAGAAACAGCCATTGAGTGGATCAAAACCTGATAATATTGAACACGTTCTTGCATTTCCAGTAGAAGGTCCTTGGTATTGTTAATTTCTCGAATGCTTAGGTTGGGATGGGCTTCTGGCTTCACGGCTCGTTTTGTTGTTATCAAACAAACTTCATACCCTGCAGCAAGCAGGGTTTCTGTGATGATTTTCCCCAAGCGACCTGTGGAATGGTTAGTGATAGAGCGGACGCTATCAATAGCTTCACTGGTACCGCCCGATGTAACTAAAATTTTCATAGCACCATTGTACCAAAAAAAAAATAATAAGCAAAAGAAAGCGCTTGAATATATATAAAAAATAATAAGAATCTACTATAGTTTAAAACTATAAAGCCATATAAAATTTAAGAAAGGGCTCTAAAAACCTTAAAAATAGGGATATTTACGAACGTTTAGAGAGTTTTCGGATGTTAAAAACCTTGTTTTGTGTTATAATGAATTATCATATAAGAGGTTAGAGGAGTTTTGAATGAAAACAGATATTGAAATCGCACAGAGTATTGAGTTGAAGCCAATCGTTGATGTTGTAGAGAAACTGGGTATTTCTTACGACGATTTGGAGTTGTACGGAAAGTACAAGGCTAAGCTCAGCTTTGATAAAATTCGTGCAGTTGAGAGCAATCCAGTTGGGAAATTGATTTTGGTTACTGCTATCAACCCAACACCTGCAGGTGAAGGAAAATCAACCATTACCATTGGTCTGGCGGATGCCTTGAATAAAATTGGCAAGAAAACAATGATTGCTATCCGCGAACCATCTCTTGGTCCAGTAATGGGAATTAAGGGTGGTGCTGCTGGTGGTGGTTACGCCCAAGTGCTGCCAATGGAAGACATCAACCTCCACTTTACGGGGGATATGCATGCCATTACGACTGCCAACAATGCGCTTTCTGCCTTAATTGACAATCACTTACACCAAGGGAATGAGCTAGGAATTGACCAACGTCGTATCCTTTGGAAACGTGTTGTGGACTTGAACGACCGTGCCCTTCGTCATGTAACCGTTGGACTTGGTGGTCCTCTAAACGGTATTCCTCGTGAGGATGGCTTTGACATTACCGTCGCTTCCGAAATCATGGCGATTCTTTGCTTGGCAACGGACATCGAGGACTTGAAACGCCGTTTGGCTAATATCGTTATCGGTTATCGTTACGACCGTACACCAGTTTCTGTAGGTGATTTGCAGGTTGAAGGTGCCTTGGCTTTGATTTTGAAGGATGCTATTAAGCCAAACTTGGTTCAGACAATTTATGGAACCCCTGCTTTTGTGCACGGTGGTCCATTTGCCAATATTGCTCACGGATGTAACTCTGTCTTAGCAACTACAACAGCCCTTCACTTGGCTGATTACACAGTTACTGAAGCTGGTTTTGGTGCAGACCTTGGTGCCGAGAAATTCCTTGATATCAAGACACCAAACTTGCCAACTTCTCCAGATGCAGTAGTTATTGTAGCAACTCTTCGTGCCCTTAAGATGAATGGTGGCGTGGCTAAGGATGCTCTGACAGAGGAAAATGTGGAGGCAGTTCGTTCAGGTTTTGCCAACTTGAAACGCCATGTTGAAAATATCCGTAAGTTCGGTATTCCAGCAGTTGTTGCGATTAACGAATTTGTATCTGATACAGAAGCTGAAATTGCAGCCTTGAAAGAACTTTGTGCCTCAATCGATGTACCAGTTGAATTGGCAAGTGTCTGGGCTGATGGTGCAGAAGGTGGAGTAGAGCTTGCCGAAACGGTTGTCAAGACTATCGCTGAAAATCCATCTAACTATAAACGTTTGTATGACAACGGCCTTTCTGTCCAAGAAAAGATTGAAAAGATTGTTACTGAGATCTACCGTGGTAGCAAAGTGAACTTTGAGAAGAAAGCTCAAACGCAAATCGCTCAAATTGTTCAAAACGGTTGGGACAAATTACCAATCTGTATGGCTAAGACCCAGTATAGCTTCTCAGACAATCCAAATGCACTTGGGGCACCTGAAAACTTTGAAATTACCATTCGCGAATTGGTGCCAAAATTAGGTGCAGGCTTCATCGTTGCCTTAACTGGTGATGTCATGACCATGCCAGGACTTCCAAAACGACCAGCAGCCCTCAACATGGATGTTGAAAGCGATGGAACAGTCCTAGGCTTGTTCTAGTATATTGTACTTGACTTTAAATGAGTTTGGAAATACTATCCAAGCTCATTTTTTCTCAGACTGCAAGCAGTTTGTCAATAAGAATTATACTCTTCGAAAATCTCTTCAAACTACGTCAGCTTCACCTTGCCGTATAGATGTTACTGACTTCGTCAGTTCTATCTGCAACCTCAAAACGGTGTTTTGAGCTGACTTCGACAGTTCTATCCACAACCTCAAAACAGTGTTTTGAGCAACCTGCGGCTAGCTTCCTAGTTTGCTCTTTGATTTTCATTGAGTTTCCCTTGGGAAGAGGTTTTTTAATATTAGGAAAAGGACAGTTAGAGTCTTCTGTGTTATACTAGAGATATGTTAGATTTGAAAGAATACGGTATCGTTATGTGGTCAGAGGAGAAGATTATTTCTTTCCGTCAGAAACTTCTCGCTTGGTATGATGAAAATAAAAGAGATTTACCATGGCGTAGGAGTAAGAATCCTTATCATATCTGGGTGTCTGAAATTATGCTCCAACAGACCAGAGTGGATACGGTTATCCCTTACTATGAACGATTCTTGGACTGGTTTCCAACAGTGGAAAGTTTGGCAACTGCCCCTGAAGAACGTTTGTTGAAGGCTTGGGAAGGTTTGGGTTATTATTCTCGAGTTCGTAATATGCAGGCTGCAGCCCAGCAGATTATGACTGACTTTGGGGGTCAATTTCCAAACACCTATGAAGGAATTTCTAGTTTAAAAGGGATTGGCCCTTACACAGCAGGAGCCATTTCCAGTATCGCTTTTAATTTGCCTGAGCCAGCTGTAGATGGTAATGTCATGCGGGTTTTGGCGCGTCTGTTTGAAGTCAATCACGATATTGGGATTCCAAGTAATCGCAAAATTTTTCAGGCAATGATGGAAATCTTGATTGACCCAGAACGGCCAGGTGACTTTAACCAAGCCTTAATGGACTTGGGCTCAGATATTGAGGCTCCTGTAAATCCCAGACCAGAAGAAAGTCCAGTTAAGGACTTTAGTGCTGCATATCAGAATGGCACAATGGACCGTTATCCAATCAAGGCTCCCAAGAAAAAGCCAGTTCCTATTTATCTTAAAGCCTTGGTGGTCAAAAATACTCAGGGGCAATTTTTACTTGAAAAAAATGAAAGTGAAAAACTATTGGCAGGTTTTTGGCATTTCCCCTTGATAGAAGTTGATAACTTTTCGCAAGAGGAGCAGTTTGACCTCTTCCATCAGGTTGCAGAAGAAAGTGTGAACTTTGGCCCCAGTCCAGAGGAGAGTTTCCAGCAGGACTATGACCTAGATGTTGCTTGGCTTGATGTTTATTTTGAGACTGTCAAGCATGTCTTTAGCCATCGTAAATGGCATGTACAGATTGTAGCAGGTCAGGTGAGTGACTTTCATGATTTTTCAGATAGAGAAGTTCGCTGGCTTTCACCAGAAGAGTTCAAGGATGTCCCACTTGCCAAACCCCAACAAAAAATCTGGCAGGTTTATGCAAAATCCAACTTAGACAGTAGCAAAGACTAGCTATCGTGTCTTCTTGTTATTTTTTTGGTATAATAGTAGAGAAAAAGGTGAACATATGAAAAAAATACTAATTGTAGATGATGAAAAACCAATCTCGGATATTATCAAGTTTAATATGACCAAGGAAGGTTACGAGGTTATAACTGCTTTTAATGGTCGTGAAGCGCTAGAGCAATTTGAAGCAGAGCAGCCAGATATTATTATTCTGGATTTGATGCTTCCGGAAATTGATGGTTTAGAAGTTGCTAAGACTATTCGTAAGACCAGTAGTGTTCCTATTATCATGCTGTCAGCGAAAGACAGCGAATTTGATAAGGTTATCGGTTTAGAGCTTGGTGCGGATGACTATGTAACCAAACCCTTCTCAAATCGTGAGTTGCAGGCGCGTGTTAAAGCTTTGTTGCGTCGTTCTCAACCTATGCCAGTAGATGGGCAGGAAGCAGATAGCAAACCTCAACCTATCCAAATTGGGGATTTAGAAATTGTTCCAGACGCCTACGTGGCTAAAAAATATGGCGAAGAACTAGACTTAACCCATCGTGAATTTGAACTTTTGTACCATTTGGCATCGCATACAGGTCAAGTCATCACGCGCGAACACTTGCTTGAGACTGTCTGGGGTTATGACTATTTTGGTGATGTCCGTACAGTTGATGTGACTGTCCGACGTCTGCGTGAGAAGATTGAAGATACGCCCAGCCGACCAGAGTATATCTTGACGCGCCGTGGTGTAGGGTATTACATGAGAAATAATGCTTGATTTACTGAAACAAACGATTTTTACCAGAGATTTTATCTTTATCCTGATTTTGTTAGGTTTCATCCTTGTTGTGACCCTCCTATTACTAGAGAATAGACGTGATAATATTCGATTGAAGCAAATCAATCAAAAGGTCAAAGACTTGATTGCAGGAGATTATTCTCAGGTTCTTGATATGCAAGGTGGGTCTGAAATCACCAATATTACCAATAATTTGAATGACTTGTCGGAGGTTATTCGTCTCACTCAGGAAAATCTAGAACAAGAGAGTAAGAGGCTAAATAGTATTCTGTTTTATATGACAGATGGGGTTCTTGCGACCAACCGTCGAGGTCAGATTATCATGATTAACGATACAGCCAAGAAGCAACTGGGGCTGGTTAAGGAAGATGTTCTGAATAGAAGCATTTTGGAAGTTCTCAAGATAGAAGAAGAATATGAATTGCGTGATTTGATTACCCAAAGTCCAGAATTGTTGCTAGATTCCCAAGACGTCAATGGCGAATATCTGAGCCTTCGAGTTCGCTTTGCCTTGATACGTCGAGAGTCTGGCTTTATTTCAGGTTTGGTGGCTGTTTTGCATGATACGACGGAGCAGGAGAAGGAAGAACGCGAACGGAGACTCTTTGTGTCCAATGTTAGCCATGAGTTACGGACTCCTCTGACCAGCGTAAAATCCTATCTTGAAGCCTTGGATGAGGGAGCTTTGTGTGAAACTGTAGCACCAGACTTCATCAAGGTGTCTCTGGACGAAACCAACCGTATGATGCGCATGGTAACTGACCTCCTTCATCTCTCTCGGATTGACAATGCGACCAGTCATCTGGATGTGGAGCTGATTAACTTCACTGCCTTTATTACCTTTATCCTCAACCGCTTTGACCAGATAAGAGGGCAGGATGAAGAGAAGAAATACGAACTGGTGAGAGATTACCCAATTACCTCAGTCTGGATAGAGATAGATACAGATAAGATGACACAGGTGATTGATAATATTCTTAACAATGCCATCAAGTATTCGCCAGATGGTGGGAAAGTCACAGTGACCATGAAGACAACTGATGATCAGATGATTTTATCCATCTCAGACCAAGGTTTGGGTATTCCTAAGCAGGATTTACCACGTATTTTTGACCGTTTCTATCGTGTAGATCGTGCTAGAAGTCGTTCCCAAGGTGGTACAGGTCTAGGACTGTCTATTGCCAAAGAAATTATCAAACAACATAAGGGCTTTATTTGGGCTAAGAGTGAATACGGTAAGGGATCAACCTTTACTATTGTGCTCCCTTATGATAAGGATGCAGTGAAAGAAGAAGTATGGGAGGATGAAGTAGAAGACTAGAATGAGTGAAACAGGCTTTAAATACAGTATTTTAGCGTCGGGTTCCAGTGGAAATTCCTTTTATCTGGAAACACCAAAAAAGAAGCTTTTAGTGGATGCAGGCTTATCTGGCAAAAAGATTACTAGCCTACTTGCTGAAATTAATCGCAAACCAGAAGACTTGGACGCCATCTTGATTACCCATGAGCATTCAGACCATATCCACGGTGTGGGTGTTTTGGCTCGCAAGTATGGTATGGATCTTTATGCCAATGAAAAGACTTGGCAAGCTATGGAAAATAGTAAATATCTTGGCAAGGTGGATTCTTCGCAAAAGCATATTTTTGAAATGGGCAAAACCAAAACCTTTGGAGATATTGACATCGAGAGTTTTGGTGTAAGCCATGATGCAGTCGCACCGCAGTTCTATCGCTTTATGAAAGATGATAAAAGTTTTGTCCTTTTGACAGATACAGGTTATGTCAGTGACCGTATGGCAGGGATTGTCGAAAATGCGGATGGCTATCTTATCGAGTCCAATCATGATGTAGAGATTTTGCGAGCAGGTTCTTACGCTTGGCGACTCAAACAACGAATCCTATCGGATCTGGGTCACCTTTCTAACGAAGATGGTGCTGAAGCTATGATTCGTACCTTAGGAAATCGCACTAAGAAAATCTACCTTGGTCACTTGTCTAAGGAAAACAATATCAAGGAGCTGGCTCACATGACCATGGTCAACCAGCTAGCACAAGCTGATCTGGGAGTTGGAGTAGACTTTAAGGTTTATGATACCTCACCAGATACCGCAACACCATTGACAGAGATATAAAAAGAAGGCGAGTGCCTTCTTTTTTATAAATTAGTAGATATTTGTTGTGGTATAATGTTTAAAAATGACATAGGAGAAGTAGTGTGAAAAGAAAATGGTTATTTAAGGATTACTATGACACAACAATTATTTTACTTGCTTTAATCTCTGTTATTCTGGTATTGCTTGGATTTGCTGAGATGATTGATTTGGACAATCCGCCTTATAGTATTATTGATTTAGCAATCTGGAGCGTTTTTGTAATTGATTATAGTTGGCGCTTTTTTATTACTAAAAGAAAATGGCGCTTTATTCTTGAAAATATTTTTGATTTATTGGCTATTCTCCCTTTAAATGCTATTTTTACAGTGTTTCGATTAGGGCGTATCTTTCGTTTAGTTAAACTAACAAAATTACTGAAACTGACTCGTTTACTCAGAATAATTGGACTTACAGGTAAATTAGAAAGAAAAATTAGTAGATTCTTACGGACAAATGGCCTGATTTATATCTTTTATGTTAATATTTTTATCGTTCTAGTAGGAAGTTCAATTTTATCTGTAGTTGAAGAAAAATCTTTCTCAGATAGTCTTTGGTGGGCTCTTGTGACAGTAACTACTGTTGGTTATGGTGATATTGTTCCAGTTTCCCTTTTTGGGAAATGGCTAGCAGTTTTACTGATGCTTGTCGGTATTGGAACAATAGGGATGTTAACAAGTGCCTTGACGAACTTTTTTGTAAAGGATAATCCAGATGAACAGATAAAACTTAATCAACTTCAAGATGAATTATCTAGTCAGAGAATATTACTAGAGAAGCAATCTGAGAAAATCGAAGAACTGCATCGGATGATACAAGATTTGCTTGAAAAAACATAATAAAAATAAAGATGAGACAAAATCATAACCACCCGTCAAACGGGCGGTTTGTCCCAGGGTTATAAGCCCAAATTACCAGCCAGCGCCTAAAGACGCTGGCTTTCACTTTGTTCAAGCCTCATTGCTCTTGACTCGTCACTTGCCTCTTAAAGAGGCTTTAGTATTACTTACCACTATCCCTAAAGGGATCCTCATATTCTTTTACACTCAATTTATCTGGTGCTATATCATGCTTTTCCTGTTCTTGGATATATTTCTTAATTGTGGCTTCATTAAGCCCTACTGTACTTACATAATAACCTTCCGCCCAGAAATGCCGATTCCCAAACTTGTACTTGAGATTGGCGTGTTTGTCAAACATCATGAGTGCACTTTTTCCTTTTAAATAACCCATGAAACTCGAAACACTTATCCTTGGTGGAATACTTACTAACATGTGTACATGGTCTGGCATTAAGTGACCCTCGATAATTTCAACTCCTTTATAACTACACAAGCGATGAAATATTTCGCCTAAACTACTTCGATATTGATTATAGATAACTTTTCGTCTATACTTAGGGGTGAACACAATGTGATACTTACAATGCCACTTTGTGTGCGATAAACTATGAGCCTTTTGTGCCATATTTTTCTCCTTTCGCTTTACAATTGGCTTGAACACCTTTATTGTATCGCGTTCGGAGTTTTTTTGGGGTATAACCTTCGACGCGCACCCGCATAGCGGGTGGTTTTTTTGTCTCGCACCTAACGGAGCGAGACGGACTAATAGTCACACAATAAAACGCATATTATTAGGTATAAAAACTTGATACTATGCGTTTTATAGAGAAATGAAATAAAATCTGAACAAATCAATTAGGAATTTAAAGCATTTTATAACAACGTTTTAGAGTAATGGGGTGCTATTTCAACTTTAACCTACTATAATACAGAAAAAACAACTCCCTGATGATTCAAGGAGTTGTCTATAGTTAAGTTAAATTAGTTTTTAGAAGCTTCTTGAAATTCTGGGTTTTTCCATGCTTCGTCAATAATAGCTTGCAATTCTTTAGCAGATGCTTGCATTTTTTGAGTTTCTGCGTCGTTCAATGGGATATTTACTGGACGAACGATACCATGTGCACCAACAACAGCTGGTTGACCGATAAAGACGTTCTCAACTCCGTATTGACCTTCTTGGAATACTGAAAGTGGAAGTACTGCATTTTCATCGTCAAGGATTGCTTTAGTGATACGAGCAAGGGCTACTGCGATACCGTAGTATGTTGCACCTTTTTTGTTGATGATTGTGTAGGCTGCATCACGAACACCTTCGAACAATTCAATCAATTCAGCTTCTTGAACATTTTGAGTGTCTTTAAGGAATTCTTCAAGGTTTACACCAGCGATGTTTGCGTGTGACCAAACAGCGAACTCAGAGTCACCGTGTTCACCCATGATGTAAGCGTGAACTGAACGAGCATCAACATCCAATTTTTCAGCAAGTGCTTGACGGAAACGAGCTGAGTCAAGTGAAGTACCTGAACCGATAACGCGTTCTTTAGGGAAACCAGAGAATTTCCAAGTTGAGTAAGTCAAAACGTCAACTGGGTTAGCAGCAACAAGGAAGATACCTTTGAAACCTGATTCAACAACTTGAGTTACGATTGATTTGTTGATAGCAAGGTTTTTACCTACAAGGTCAAGACGAGTTTCACCTGGTTTTTGAGGCGCACCTGCAGTGATCACAACAAGGTCAGCGTCTGCACAGTCAGAGTATTGAGCTGCATAGATTTTTTTAGGTGAAGTGAAGGCAAGGGCGTGACTAAGGTCAAGTGCGTCACCAACAGCTTTTTCATGCAATTGTGGAATTTCGATAATTCCAAGCTCTTGTGCAATTCCTTGGTTAACAAGTGCAAAAGCGTAAGATGAACCTACAGCACCATCACCGACAAGGATAACTTTTTTGTGTTGTTTAGTTGAAGTCATTGTTCTAAACATCTCCTTAATTTTATTAGGGGATTTTCCCCAGACAACTTCATTCTATCACTTTTAAAAAACTTTGTCACGAATATGCCTTATAGTTCTCAATGTAAACGTTTTAGTGGTTTAGAGGCTGAAATAGATGGGAATTTATGGTATAATGTTGTTACTTACTAATTGTGAAATGAGGCATTTATTAATGCAGGATAAAAATTTAGTGAATGTCAATCTGACAAAGGAGATGAAGACGAGCTTTATCGATTACGCCATGAGTGTTATCGTAGCCCGGGCTCTTCCTGATGTTCGAGATGGCTTGAAACCTGTTCACCGTCGAATTCTCTACGGAATGAATGAATTGGGTGTTACTCCAGACAAACCTCATAAAAAATCTGCTCGTATTACAGGGGATGTCATGGGTAAATACCACCCACATGGGGATTCCTCTATCTATGAAGCCATGGTCCGCATGGCTCAATGGTGGAGCTACCGTTACATGCTTGTAGATGGTCATGGGAACTTTGGTTCCATGGATGGTGATGGTGCTGCCGCCCAGCGTTATACTGAGGCACGTATGAGCAAGATTGCTCTAGAAATGCTTCGAGATATCAATAAGAATACGGTTGATTTCGTCGATAACTATGATGCCAATGAACGGGAACCCTTGGTCTTGCCTGCACGTTTTCCAAACCTTTTGGTCAATGGAGCAACTGGTATTGCCGTTGGGATGGCGACCAATATTCCCCCTCATAATCTGGGTGAAACCATTGATGCAGTGAAGTTGGTCATGGACAATCCTGAAGTGACTACCAAGGACTTGATGGAAGTCTTGCCTGGTCCAGATTTTCCAACAGGTGCCCTTGTCATGGGGAAATCAGGCATTCATAAGGCTTATGAAACAGGTAAAGGTTCTATTGTTCTTCGTTCTCGTACTGAAATTGAAGAAACTAAGACTGGCCGTGAGCGTATTGTTGTAACAGAATTTCCCTATATGGTCAATAAAACAAAGGTGCATGAGCATATTGTTCGTTTGGTTCAGGAAAAACGGATTGAGGGCATCACAGCAGTTCGTGATGAATCTAACCGAGAAGGGGTTCGTTTCGTAATCGAGGTCAAACGTGATGCCTCTGCCAATGTTATCCTCAATAATCTTTTCAAGATGACCCAGATGCAAACCAATTTTGGTTTTAATATGTTGGCGATTCAAAATGGTGTACCGAAGATTTTGTCTCTTCGTCAGATTTTGGATGCTTATATCGAACACCAAAAAGAAGTGGTTGTTCGTCGTACACGTTTTGATAAGGAAAAAGCGGAAGCACGTGCTCATATCTTAGAAGGTCTCTTGATTGCGCTAGACCATATCGACGAAGTGATTCGTATCATCCGTGCTAGTGAAACAGACGCAGAAGCACAAGCTGAGTTGATGAGTAAGTTTAAGCTTTCTGAACGTCAAAGTCAGGCTATCCTAGACATGCGTCTTCGTCGTTTGACAGGTTTGGAACGCGATAAGATTCAGTCTGAGTATGATGACCTCTTGGCTCTGATTGCGGATTTGGCGGATATTCTTGCTAAGCCAGAACGTGTTTCTCAAATTATCAAAGACGAATTAGATGAAGTTAAACGTAAATTTTCTGATAAACGCCGTACAGAGTTGATGGTCGGTGAAGTCTTGAGTCTTGAAGATGAGGACTTGATTGAAGAATCGGATGTCTTGATTACCCTTTCTAACAGAGGCTACATTAAGCGTTTGGATCAGGATGAATTTACTGCTCAAAAACGTGGGGGTCGTGGTGTCCAAGGAACAGGTGTTAAGGATGATGATTTTGTTCGTGAGTTAGTGTCAACTAGCACCCATGATCATCTGCTCTTCTTCACAAATAAAGGGCGAGTTTATCGTTTGAAAGGTTATGAAATTCCTGAGTATGGTCGGACGGCCAAAGGATTACCAGTAGTCAATCTCTTGAAATTAGATGAAGGCGAAAGTATTCAGACTATTATCAATGTTGAGTCTGATCGCAGTGATGATGCTTATCTTTTCTTTACAACCCGTCATGGTATTGTGAAGAGAACCAGCGTTAAGGAATTTGCTAATATTCGTCAAAATGGTCTCAAGGCTTTGAACCTCAAAGATGAAGATGAGTTGATTAATGTCTTGTTGACGGAAGAAGATACGGATATTATCATTGGTACCAAGTTTGGTTATGCAGTTCGCTTTAATCAATCAGCCGTTCGCGGCATGAGTCGTATCGCCACAGGTGTGAAAGGTGTTAACCTTCGTGAAGGAGATACTGTTGTTGGTGCCAGCTTGATTACTGATCAAGATGAGGTTCTTATTATCACAGAAAAAGGATATGGTAAGCGTACAGTCGCTACTGAATACCCAACAAAAGGTCGTGGTGGTAAGGGAATGCAGACAGCTAAAATTACCGAAAAAAATGGCTTGCTGGCCGGTCTTATGACTGTTCAAGGGGATGAGGATTTGATGATTATCACTGATACAGGTGTCATGATTCGAACCAATCTTGCCAATATTTCACAAACAGGACGCGCAACTATGGGAGTTAAAGTAATGCGCCTGGATCAAGATGCTCAGATAGTGACCTTCACAACGGTTGCAGCGGCAGAAAAAGAAGAAGTTGGGACAGAAAATGAAACAGAAGGTGAAGCATAATGTCTCAAAAAAATAATAAAAAGAAAAACAAGCGAAAAAATCTGCTGACAAATATCCTAGCAGGATTTCTGATAGTACTGTCACTGGCTTTGATTTTTAATGCGCAAATTCGAAATATTTTCATGGTCTGGAATACCAATAAGTATCAAGTTAGCCAGGTATCAAAAGAAAAAATAGAAGAAAATCAGGATACAGAAGGAAATTTTGATTTTGATTCGGTCAAAGCGATTTCTTCGGAAGCTGTTTTAGCTTCTCAATGGGATGCTCAAAAATTACCAGTTATTGGGGGAATTGCAATTCCTGAATTGGAAATGAATTTGCCGATTTTTAAAGGACTTGATAATGTTAATCTCTTCTACGGCGCTGGTACAATGAAACGCGAGCAAGTAATGGGAGAAGGAAATTATAGTCTAGCTAGTCACCATATCTTTGGTGTTGATAATGCTAATAAAATGTTATTTTCTCCTTTAGATAATGCTAAAAATGGTATGAAGATTTATCTAACCGATAAAAATAAAGTTTATACCTATGAAATACGTGAAGTCAAACGTGTGACACCGGATCGTGTTGATGAGGTTGATGATAGAGATGGGGTCAATGAAATCACATTAGTAACCTGTGAAGACCTTGCTGCTACAGAACGTATTATTGTAAAAGGTGATTTGAAAGAAACAAAAGATTATTCACAAACATCTGATGAAATCCTAACAGCTTTCAATCAACCGTATAGACAATTTTATTAATACAAATCAGTGAAATCATGGATTTCACTGATTTTTTAAGATTTTCATAAAAATAAACTTTTATGAAATACGGAAAACGCTTCCTTAATTCTAAAGTTTGTGATATAATTATCAAGAAAAAAGATTTAGGAGTTTATTATGGTTTCTTCAGAATTTATCTCAAAGATTGAATTTGCTTGCAAGAAGAAAGAAAGTCTTTATAGCCAAAGCAAATTTAAGTATGCGATTCGTTCTATGTTTGCAGGTGCATTTTTAACCTTCAGTACTGCTGCAGGTGCAGTTGGGGCTGACTTGATTAATAAAATCGCACCAGGTAGTGGACGTTTCCTCTTCCCATTTGTCTTTGCTTGGGGCTTGGCCTACATTGTTTTCTTGAATGCTGAGTTGGTAACATCAAACATGATGTTCTTGACTGCAGGTAGTTTCTTGAAAAAAATCTCTTGGAGAAAAACAGCTGAGATTTTACTTTACTGTACCTTGTTCAACCTTATCGGGGCTTTGATAGCAGGTTGGGGCTTTGCCCACTCAGCAGCTTATGCACATCTGACACACGATAGTTTCATCTCAGGGGTTGTTGAGATGAAGTTAGGCCGTTCAAATGAATTAGTCTTACTTGAGGCGATTTTGGCAAATATTTTCGTTAATATTGCGATTCTTTCATTTGTTTTGGTCAAAGATGGTGGTGCCAAACTTTGGCTTGTGTTGTCAGCGATTTACATGTTTGTATTCTTAACAAACGAGCACATTGCCGCGAACTTTGCTTCTTTCGCGATTGTAAAATTCAGTGTTGCTGCTGACTCAATTGCCAACTTCGGTGTTGGAAATATGCTTCGTCACTGGGGTGTAACCTTCATCGGAAACTTTATCGGAGGAGGCCTCTTGATGGGTCTTCCATATGCCTTCCTCAATAAAAATGAAGATACTTATGTAGATTAAGAAAATGAGCACGATTGAGTCGTGCTTTTTTCGATTTTTAAAATAAGGTAATAGTTATTTATTATATCAAAATATAGAAAACTGATATTTGTAAACTATAACTCAAGGTGCTACAATATCCTTAATCAAACTATATGGAGGTCGCCTTATGATTCGTGATTTTAAATTTGAAACATTACAATTGCATGCTGGTCAAGTTGTGGATCCAGCTACCAAGTCTCGTGCAGTACCGATTTATCAGACTACATCCTTTGTTTTTGATGACACGCAGGAAGGTGCCGATTTGTTTGCCTTGAGAAAACCAGGGAATATCTATACTCGTATTACAAATCCTACAACGGCTGCCTTTGAAGAAAGAATTGCTGCTCTGGAAGGTGGTGTTGGAGCTCTTGCAACCGCATCAGGTATGGCTGCAGTGACTTATACGATTTTGGCACTTGCCCATGCTGGTGACCATGTTGTAGCAGCATCAACTATTTACGGTGGGACTTTCAATCTCTTGAAAGAAACCCTTCCTCGTTATGGGATCACAACAACCTTTGTCGATGTGGATAATTTGGAGGAAGTAGAAGCAGCGATCAAAGACAATACCAAGCTTGTCTTAATTGAAACCTTGGGCAATCCCTTGATTAACATTCCTGACTTGGAAAAATTGGCTGAGATTGCGCATAAACACCAGATTCCACTCGTTTCGGACAACACTTTTGCTACACCATATTTGATTAACGTCTTTTCTCACGGTGTTGATATTGCCATTCACTCTGCGACTAAGTTTATCGGTGGGCATGGTACGACTATTGGTGGAGTGATTGTCGATAGTGGGCGTTTTGACTGGGCGGCTTCAGGGAAATTCCCTCAATTTGTTGAGGAAGACCCAAGCTATCATAACTTGAGCTATACTCGTGATGTAGGTGCGGCTGCCTTTATTATCGCTGTCCGTGTTCAATTGCTCCGTGATACAGGTGCAGCCTTGTCGCCATTTAATGCCTTCTTGTTACTCCAAGGACTTGAAACCCTTTCACTTCGTGTGGAACGGCATGTGCAAAATGCAGAGAAAATTGTTGATTTCCTTGTCAACCATCCTAAGGTAGAAAAGGTCAATTATCCAAAACTTGCTGATAGTCCTTACCATGCCTTGGCTGAGAAATATTTGCCAAAAGGTGTGGGCTCAATCTTTACCTTCCATGTCAAAGGTGGGGAGGCAGAAGCCCGTAAGGTAATTGATCATTTAGAAATCTTCTCTGACCTAG
Source organism: Streptococcus sp. 1032 (assembly GCF_013277015.1). Lineage (NCBI taxonomy): Bacteria > Bacillati > Bacillota > Bacilli > Lactobacillales > Streptococcaceae > Streptococcus > Streptococcus sp. 1032. Next base: position 71,308 of record NZ_VMMD01000013.1, read on the forward strand.
CAAACGTGGCAGATGCCAAATCGCTTGTTGTCCATCCAGCTACAACCACTCACGGTCAATTGTCAGAAAAAGACCTTGAAGCAGCAGGTGTCACACCAAACCAAATTCGTTTGTCAATCGGACTTGAAAATGTAGAGGATTTGATCGAAGATTTGCGCTTGGCCTTGGAAAAAATTTAAAGTAAAAGAAGATAAACAGTGGGTTTCGACTCGCTGTTTTTGATTTTCCTTTAGGCATGATATAATGGTTAAAGAAGTCTAGAAAGAGGAACGATATGAACGAAATCAAATGTCCCAACTGTGGGGAAGTCTTTACAGTAAATGAAAGTCAGTATGCCGAACTTTTGTCTCAAGTGAGAACGGCAGAGTTTGATAAGGAATTGCACGACCGGATGAAGCAGGAACTGGCCTTGGCTGAGCAAAAGGCCATGAATGAACAACAGTCTAAACTAGCTCAAAAAGACCAAGAAATTGCTCAATTACAGAGTCAAATCCAAAACTTTGATACAGAAAAAGAATTGGCCAAGAAAGAGGTTGAACAGACAAGTAATCAGGCCTTATTGGCTAAGGATAAGGAAGTACAGGCCTTGGAAAACCAATTGGCGACCTTGCGTTTGGAGCATGAAAACCAGCTCCAAAAGACCCTTTCTGATCTAGAAAAAGAACGTGATCAGGTTAAAAACCAACTTCTTTTACAAGAAAAAGAAAACGAGCTTTCTCTTGCTTCTGTTAAGCAAAACTACGAAGCCCAGCTCAAGGCAGCCAGTGAACAAGTCGAATTTTACAAGAATTTCAAAGTCCAACAATCTACAAAAGCGATTGGGGAAAGTCTGGAACACTATGCAGAGAGTGAGTTTAACAAGGTACGTAGTTTCGCCTTTCCAAATGCTTACTTTGAGAAGGATAACAAGGTTTCTGCGCGTGGTTCTAAGGGGGACTTTATCTTCCGTGAATGCGATGAAAATGGAGTCGAAATCATTTCCATTATGTTTGAGATGAAAAATGAAGCAGATGGAACAGAGAAGAAGCACAATAATGCAGATTTTTACAAGGAATTAGACAAGGACCGTCGGGAGAAGAACTGTGAGTATGCCGTTTTGGTGACTATGCTTGAGGCCGATAACGACTACTTTAACACAGGGATTGTTGACGTCAGCCATGAGTACGAAAAGATGTATGTGGTTCGTCCTCAATTCTTTATCCAGTTGATTGGTCTCTTACGTAATGCGGCGCTTAATTCCCTAAAATACAAGCAGGAGCTGGCCTTGGTTCGCGAACAAAATATTGACATTACGCATTTTGAAGAAGATTTGGACGCCTTTAAACTAGCTTTTGCCAAGAACTATAACTCAGCTTCGACCAACTTTGGAAAAGCTATTGATGAAATCGATAAGGCCATAAAACGGATGGAAGAGGTTAAGAAATTCCTAACCACATCTGAAAACCAACTCCGTCTCGCAAACAACAAATTGGAAGATGTTTCTGTTAAAAAATTGACTCGAAAAAATCCAACCATGAAAGCGAAATTTGAAGCACTGAAGGGGGAGTGAGAAAGCAAAAATGAACGGTATTATCAACTTAAAAAAAGAAGCGGGGATGACATCGCATGATGCGGTTTTTAAACTGCGTAAGATTTTGGGAACCAAGAAGATTGGTCATGGTGGGACTTTGGATCCGGATGTGGTGGGTGTTTTGCCCATTGCGGTTGGCAAGGCGACACGCATGGTCGAGTTCATGCAGGATGAGGGCAAGGTCTATGAGGGGGAGATTACTCTCGGTTATTCAACGACGACAGAGGATGCTAGTGGGGAAGTTGTCGCAGAGACACCTGTTTTATCGCCCTTGGATGAAAAGCTTGTTGATGAAGCAATCGCTAGTTTGACTGGGACTATTACCCAGATTCCACCGATGTATTCGGCTGTAAAGGTCAATGGTCGCAAGCTCTATGAGTATGCGCGTGCTGGTCAGGAAGTGGAGCGTCCAGAACGTCAGGTGACCATTTATCAATTTGAGCGGACAAGTCCAATTTCTTATGAGGATCATCTTGCATGTTTTACTTTCCGTGTAAAATGCAGTAAAGGGACTTACATCCGTACCTTGTCAGTTGATTTGGGAGAGAAGCTTGGTTATGCGGCTCATATGTCACATTTAACACGGACTAGTGCAGCTGGTTTGCAACTAGAAGATGCTCTTACCTTGGAAGAAATTGCTGCAAAAGTGGGGGCTGGCCAATTGGACTTTCTTCATCCTCTAGAGATTGGGACAGGAGACCTTGTCAAAGTTTTCCTAAGTCCAGAAGAGGCTGCAGAAGTGCGCTTTGGTCGTTTTATAGAGCTCGAACAAACGGACAAAGAACTGGCTGCTTTTGAAGGAGATAAATTGCTAGCCATTCTAGAAAAGCGAGACAATCTCTACAAGCCAAGGAAGGTTTTTAGCTAGTCTAACTGGGGGTGTAGGGATTAGAATTGTTTCCCCTAAACTATCCAAAACCAGACTATAAATTTTGCAAAAAATGTGATAGAATAGACGACGGATAAAAAAACGGAGGATAGCATGCAAAATAGACCAATCATTATCGGAGTGACAGGTGGTTCTGGTGGTGGTAAGACCAGTGTTTCGAGAGCCATTTTATCGCATTTTCCTGATGAAAAGATTTCCATGATTGAGCATGATTCATACTACAAGGATCAGTCTCATTTGACCTTTGAAGAGCGTATCAAAACCAACTACGACCATCCTTTTGCCTTTGATACAGACTTGATGATCGAGCAGATTAAGGAATTGTTGGCGGGTCGTCCGGTGGACATCCCGACTTATGACTATACAGAACATACACGGAGTAGCAAGACCTATCGTCAAGAGCCTCAAGATGTCTTTATCGTTGAGGGGATTTTGGTCTTGGAGGACAAGCGTCTGCGTGATTTGATGGATATCAAGATTTTTGTGGATACAGATGATGATGTGCGCATTATTCGTCGTATTAAGCGCGATATGGAAGAACGTGGCCGTAGCCTTGATAGCGTTATTGACCAGTATCTAGGCGTGGTCAAACCCATGTACCACCAGTTTATCGAGCCAACCAAGCGGTATGCTGATATTGTCATTCCTGAGGGAGTCAGCAATACAGTTGCTATTGACCTGTTGACGACCAAGATTGCAAAGATTTTGGAAGAAGCTCGAAACAGCAAATAATCAGATGTGGAGGCCTTGCCTCCTTTTTCTATTTTTCCCTCATAATGGTACATAAATGGAGATTTTTAGGCATATTTTTGGTATAATAATACCCATGAAAGAGCAAGTAAATGAATAGTAGGTGGAGATGGAAAAGTATTTATCGGTAACAACTTTGACCAAGTATCTGAAAATGAAATTCGATAAAGACCCTTACTTGGAACGGGTCTATTTAACTGGTCAAGTTTCCAACTTTCGTAAACGACCGACTCACCAATATTTCTCCCTAAAGGATGACCATGCAGTTATTCAAGCAACCATCTGGTCTGGGATTTATCAGAAATTAGGTTTCGACCTAGAAGAAGGGATGAAAATCAATGTGATTGGGCGTGTGCAGGTTTATGAGCCAAGTGGTAGCTACTCCATTATCATTGAAAAAGCTGAACCTGATGGGGTTGGTGCGCTTGCGATTCAGTTTGAACAACTTAAGAAAAAATTGACGGAAGAAGGCCTGTTTCAAGAACGTTTCAAGCAACCTCTGCCCCAATTTTCTAAGAGAATTGGTGTAGTGACCAGTCGCAGTGGAGCCGTTATTCGAGATATTATCACGACCGTCAGCAGGCGCTTTCCAGGTGTGGACATTCTTCTCTATCCGACCAAGGTTCAAGGAGATGGAGCAGCAGAGGAAATAGCTCGAAATATTGCGCGTGCCAATCAACGTGACGATTTGGATTTGCTGATTATTGGTCGTGGTGGAGGTTCTATTGAGGATCTCTGGGCCTTTAACGAAGAAATTGTGGTACGAGCTATCTTTGAATCTCGCTTGCCAATCATTTCTAGTGTTGGGCATGAGACGGATGTAACCTTGGCAGATTTTGTAGCGGATCGTCGGGCGGCAACGCCAACAGCAGCTGCTGAACTAGCAACACCTGTTACCAAGTTGGATGTATTAGCTCATTTGCAAAATCAAGAAAAACGGATGGCAACAGCAGTCCGAAATGTCCTATCTAAGAAACAAGAAGCTTTGAAAAAATGCAGTCAGTCTGTTATCTTTAGACAGCCAGAGCGCTTGTATGACGGTTATTTGCAACGATTGGATCAACTGCAACTGCGCTTAAAACAAAGTTTGCAAACACGGATTTCTGATAACAAACAGATAGTCCAAGCAAGGACGCATCGACTGGTACAATTATCACCCGTTACCAAAATCCAACGCTATCAAGACCGCTTAAGCCAGTTGGACAAGCTCCTACGTAGCCAAATGGCGCTGGTTTATGACGCCAAGGTTGCTGAGGTCAAGAGACTTTCAGAAGCCTTGCTCATGTTGGATACCAGTCGAATTGTGGCGCGTGGTTATGCTATTGTCAAAAAGGAAGAGTCCGTTGTAGATTCGGTTGAGAGTTTGAAGAAAAAAGACCAAGTGACGCTTTTGATGCGAGATGGTCGAGTAGAATTAGAGGTTAAAGATGTCAAAACAAAAGAAATTTGAGGAAAATCTAGCAGAACTGGAAACCATCGTCCAAAGTTTGGAAAATGGTGAGATTGCTTTGGAAGATGCGATTACTGCCTTTCAAAAGGGCATGGTCTTGTCAAAAGAGCTCCAAGCTACGCTAGACAAGGCTGAAAAGACTTTGGTCAAGGTTATGCAAGAAGACGGAACAGAAAGTGATTTTGAATGAAAAAGCAAGAAAAATTAGCTCTTGTCGAGTCAGCCTTGGAAGACTTTTATGGAGACCAGCAGTTTGCCTCTAGTTTGCGAGAGTCTGTTCTCTATTCCATTCATGCTGGTGGCAAGCGTATTCGCCCTTTTCTTCTGTTAGAAGTTCTGGAAGCCTTGCAGGTGGCTATTAAACCAGCACATGCACAGGTGGCCGCGGCCTTGGAAATGATTCATACAGGTAGCTTGATTCACGATGACCTTCCTGCTATGGATGATGATGATTACCGTCGAGGGCGTTTGACCAACCATAAGAAATTTGGCGAAGCAATGGCAATTTTGGCTGGAGATGCTTTATTCCTAGATCCTTACGCCTTGATAGCGCAGGCAGATTTGCCAAGTCAGATTAAGGTGGACTTGATTGCCAACTTATCTCTTGCTTCAGGAAGTCTAGGCATGGTAGCAGGGCAAGTTTTGGATATGGAAGGTGAACACCAGCATTTGTCTTTGGAAGAACTTCAGACCATTCATGCTAATAAGACTGGAAAACTACTAGCCTATCCCTTCCAAGCGGCTGCTATCATTGCGGAATTGGCTCCTGAAATTCAGGCAAAACTTAAAACTGTAGGTGAATTGATTGGGCTTGCTTTTCAAGTTAGAGATGATGTGTTAGATGTGACCGCTAGTTTTGAGGAGATCGGCAAGACACCACAAAAGGATCTACAGGCAGAAAAGTCAACCTATCCTGCTTTGTTGGGTTTGGAAGAGGCTATTGCCTTTTGTAACCAAACTCTGGATCAAGCTAATGCCAAATTAGAAGAAATTGCCCAGCAGATTCCCTTTGAAACAGAATCGATTGTAAAAGTAGTAGAAAGTTTGAGAATCAATGGCTAAGGAAAGAGTGGATGTACTAGCTTATAAACAGGGTTTGTTTGAAACGCGAGAACAGGCCAAGCGCGGTGTCATGGCTGGCCTAGTCGTAGCAGTCCTTAATGGAGAACGGTTTGATAAACCAGGAGAGAAAATCCCAGATGACACCGAGCTGAAACTTAAGGGTGAAAAACTCAAGTATGTCAGCCGTGGTGGCTTGAAACTGGAGAAGGCCTTGCAGGTCTTTGATTTGTCAGTGGAAGGAGCTACAACGATTGATATTGGGGCTTCTACTGGAGGATTTACCGATGTTATGTTGCAGAATGGTGCTGAGTTAGTCTTTGCAGTTGATGTTGGTACCAATCAGTTGGCTTGGAAATTGCGCCAAGACCCAAGGGTTGTCAGCATGGAGCAGTTCAATTTCCGCTATGCTGAAAAGATTGATTTCGAGCAGGAATCGATCTTTGCCAGTATTGATGTGAGTTTCATTTCCCTCAGTCTGATTTTGCCAGCCTTGCACCGAGTCTTGGCAGATCAAGGACAGGTTGTGGCTTTGGTTAAGCCCCAGTTTGAGGCAGGACGTGAGCAGATTGGGAAAAATGGGATTATTCGAGATGCCAAGGTCCATCAACATGTCCTTGAATCTGTCACAGCTATGGCAGTAGAGGAAGGATTTTCAGTTCTTGGTTTGGACTTTTCTCCCATCCAAGGTGGACATGGAAATATTGAATTTTTAGCGTATTTGAAAAAAGAAGAGTCAGCAAGCAATCAGGTTCTTGCTGATATTGAAGAAGTAGTAGAGAGGGCGCATAGTCAATTTAAAAATGAATAAAAAAGAGAGACTTGAAAAAATTAGACGATTTGTGACAGATTATCAAATCGGAACGCAAGAAGAAATCGTAGAACATTTGAAAGAGGCAGGAATCACTGCCACTCAAGCGACAGTATCCAGAGATATCAAAGAACTAGGTATTGTCAAAATTCCTTTGAGAGACAACACCTATGTCTATGAATTGCCAAAATCAATCGTAAAAAGTTTGCAACTAGCTGAAGACAATATCGAATCGGCTGAATTGATGGACAAGATGATCAATCTCCAAGTTATCCCAGGAAATACAGCTTTTGTAAAAGCTCAGTTAACCGAGACTTTTGTGGACAAGATTTTTAGCTGTTTGGCTGATGATAGCTCGATTTTGGTTATTGCCAGAAGTGAAAGTCTAGCTGAGGAAATCTTTGAACAAGTAAAAAATTGGTAGGTCTATATGTTACTTGAAATTTCGATAAAAAACTTTGCCATTATTGAGGCTATTTCCCTCCATTTTGAAAAGGGGATGACTGTTCTGACTGGTGAAACGGGTGCAGGGAAGTCGATTATCATTGATGCCATGAATATGATGTTGGGAGCTCGTGCTACGACAGATGTTATTCGTCATGGTGCGCCAAAGGCAGAGATTGAGGGGCTTTTCTCAGTTGAGAATAGTCGCCTTTTACAGGAAATTTTTGATGAGCAAGGTTTGGAAATGGGTGATGAAATTATCATCCGTCGAGAAATCTTGCAAAGTGGTCGTAGTATCAGCCGTGTCAATGGCCAGATGGTCAATCTGTCTGTTTTGCGTGCTATTGGGCAACATCTGGTGGATATACATGGTCAGCATGACCAAGAAGAGTTAATGCGTCCTCAACTTCATATCCAGATGTTAGATGAATTCGGTGACGCAGCTTTTTGGAACTTGAAAGAAACCTATCAAACGAGTTTTGATGCCTACCGTAAAATGCGCAAGCAGGTTCTGGAAGTCAAGAAAAACCAGCAGGAACACAAGGCACGTATCGAAATGTTGGAATTTCAAATGGCAGAGATTGAGGCAGCAAACTTGCAGGCTGGAGAAGATTTGGCTCTCAATCAAGAGCGTGATAAACTGCTCAACCATAAAAATATTGCGGATACACTGACCAATGCCTACAGTATGTTAGACAATGAAGAGTTCTCGAGTCTGGCCAATGTTCGTTCAGCCATGAATGACATGGAAAGTGTTGAAGAGTATGACCCTGAATACCGTGAAATTTCAAGCTCTTTGTCTGAGACCTACTATGTCTTAGAAGATATTAGCAAACGTTTGGAAGCTATTATAGAGGACCTTGATTTTGATGGCAATCGCCTCATGCAGGTTGAGAATCGTTTGGACCTCCTTCACACTATTACCCGTAAGTATGGTGGGACTGTAGACGATGTCTTGCTTTATTTTGCTAAAATTACAGAAGAATACAATCTATTGACAGGTAATAACCTTTCGTCTGAGGACATGGAAGCAGAGCTCAAGAAATTGGAAGTCAATCTTGTTGATTTGGCAGGTCAACTTGCATCTGCTCGTCATGACTTGGCTCAGCAGCTCGAAGCAGAGATTAAACAAGAGCTTCAAGATCTTTATATGGAAAAAGCCCAGTTTCAAGTTCGTTTTAGCAAGGGTAAATTCAGTCGTGAGGGCAATGAAATGGTCGAATTTTACATTTCAACCAATCCTGGAGAAGACTTTAAACCCTTGGTTAAGGTTGCATCTGGTGGGGAATTATCCCGTCTCATGCTAGCCATCAAGTCTGCCTTTTCTCGCAAAGAAGGTAAGACCAGCATTGTCTTTGATGAGGTGGATACAGGAGTTTCAGGCCGTGTAGCTCAGGCTATTGCACAGAAGATTCACAAGATTGGCCAGCATGGGCAGGTTCTGGCTATCTCCCACTTGCCACAAGTGATTGCGATTGCGGATTATCAATTCTTTATTGAGAAGATTAGCAATGACCATTCAACAGTTTCGACTGTTCGTCTTTTGACGGTTGAAGAGCGAGTGGAGGAAGTTGCCAAGATGTTGGCAGGTGATGATGTGACGGAAGCAGCTCTGACGCAAGCCAGAGAATTGTTGAGAAACAGGGAGAAATAAGATGACAGATTATTATGTAATTGGAGATGTTCATGGAAAAGCTGGAATGCTAGAAGACCTTCTCAAAACATGGGATGGTCAGACCCAGTTGCTCTTTCTAGGGGATTTGATTGACCGCGGTGAAGATAGTCGCCGTGTCCTTGAAATGGTTAAGGATTTAGTAGATAATCAAGGGGCTATCTGTTTGTCAGGAAACCACGAGTATATGTTTTTGACTTGGCTCGATGACCCAGAAGAAAGCTATGACCATTATCGTCGCAATGGTGGAGATACAACCATTAACTCTATCCTAGGTCGTCCCTTGGATGCACCAGTTGATGGGGTCGAGGATGCCAAGCGTGTTGCTACTGAAGCAGCAGACTTGGTCGAATTCATTCGTCAAATGCCGTTTGTGGTAGAGACCGACAAGTATATCTTTGTTCACGCAGGTATTGATTTGACCTTGGATGACTGGCATGAAACCACAGATTATAAAAAAGTATGGCTTAGAAAACCATTCCACGAAGCAGAAAATCATACTGGAAAAATCATTGTCTTTGGTCATACACCAGTTTATGGTTTATTACAGCAAGAACGCGGTACAGCTGAGCTTTGGGTGACAGAAGACGGTAAGATTGGAATGGATGGAGGAGCTGTCTATGGTGGTGTCCTTCACGGGATTGTCTTTACAGACCAAGGAATGACAGAACATCACTTTATCGAAAATGACGGCTTTGTCGCTGAAGATTAGTACTCCTAGCAGGGTATGGTCTTGTCAAAATGTCAAAAACAATTTATAATAAATAGATACCCTGAAAGGAAGAGAATCATGAACTTAGAAGAATTGAAAAAACGACAGGAGAAGATCCGTAACTTCTCTATTATCGCCCACATTGACCACGGGAAATCAACTCTAGCAGACCGCATTTTGGAAAAAACAGAGACGGTTTCAAGTCGTGAAATGCAGGCCCAGCTTTTGGATAGCATGGATTTAGAGCGGGAACGTGGGATTACCATTAAGTTGAATGCCATTGAGCTGAATTATACTGCAAAAGATGGAGAAACTTATATTTTCCACTTGATTGACACGCCAGGTCACGTGGACTTTACCTATGAAGTTTCGCGTTCGCTAGCTGCCTGTGAAGGAGCGATTTTAGTGGTTGATGCTGCTCAAGGAATTGAGGCCCAAACCCTTGCCAACGTTTATCTGGCCTTGGACAATGATTTGGAAATCATGCCAGTCATTAACAAGATTGACCTGCCAGCAGCGGATCCAGAGCGCGTGCGTACTGAGATTGAAGATGTCATTGGTTTGGATGCTAGTGAAGCAGTTTTGGCTTCTGCCAAGGCTGGTATCGGTATTGAAGACATCCTTGAGCAAATCGTAGAAAAAGTACCAGCACCAACGGGTGATGTGACGGCACCACTTAAGGCCTTGATTTTCGACTCTGTTTACGATGCTTACCGTGGGGTTATCCTCCAAGTGCGTGTCATGGACGGAGTGGTCAAACCTGGAGATAAGATTCAGCTCATGAGCAATGGTAAGACCTTTGATGTGACCGAAGTTGGTATTTTTACTCCGAAAGCAGTTGGTCGTGATTTCCTTGCGACTGGTGACGTTGGATATATCGCTGCTTCTATTAAGACGGTTCAAGACACTCGTGTGGGTGATACCGTTACCTTGGCAACCAATCCTGCGGCAGAGCCATTACATGGTTACAAGCAGATGAATCCTATGGTCTTTGCGGGTCTCTATCCTATCGAGTCAAACAAGTACAATGACCTGCGTGAAGCGCTTGAAAAATTGCAGCTCAACGATGCCAGTCTGCAGTTTGAACCAGAAACATCTCAGGCACTTGGATTTGGTTTCCGTTGTGGTTTCCTTGGACTTCTTCATATGGATGTTATTCAAGAACGTTTAGAGCGTGAGTTCAATATCGACCTCATTATGACAGCTCCGTCTGTTATCTATAAAGTCAATCTGACAGACGGCGAATCTATGGATGTGTCTAACCCATCTGAGTTCCCAGATCCAACTAAGATTGCGACCATTGAAGAGCCTTATGTCAAGGCGCAAATCATGGTGCCGCAGGAGTTTGTCGGGGCAGTAATGGAATTAGCTCAGCGTAAGCGTGGGGACTTTGTGACTATGGATTATATTGATGACAATCGTGTTAATGTTATCTATCAAATTCCACTTGCTGAAATCGTCTTTGACTTCTTTGATAAACTTAAGTCTTCGACACGTGGTTATGCAAGTTTTGACTACGAATTGTCAGAGTATCGTCCATCTAAGCTGGTCAAAATGGATATCCTTCTCAATGGAGACAAGGTGGACGCCCTCAGCTTTATCGTTCACAAGGATTTTGCTTACGAACGTGGAAAACTTATCGTTGATAAACTCAAGAAAATTATCCCTCGTCAACAATTTGAAGTTCCAATCCAGGCAGCAATTGGACACAAGATTGTCGCTCGTACTGATATCAAGGCCCTTCGTAAGAACGTACTTGCCAAGTGTTACGGTGGTGACGTTTCTCGTAAACGCAAACTCCTTGAAAAACAAAAAGCTGGTAAGAAACGTATGAAAGCTATCGGATCAGTAGAAGTTCCTCAAGAAGCCTTTCTCAGTGTCTTGAGCATGGATGAAGAATAAAATTTTTACTTAAAAATTAGAGCAGGTTTATAAGCCTGCTTTTTATTATGGGAACATTGTTAATACTCTTCGAAAATCTCTTCAAACCACGTCAGCTTCACCTTGCCGTAGGTATGATCACTGACTTCGTCAGTCTTATCTACAACCTCAAAAGCATGTTTTGAGCTGACTTCGTCAGTTTCATCTACAACCTCAAAATCATGTTTTGAGCTGACTTCGTCAGTTCTATCTACAACCTCAAAACTGTGTTTTGAGCAACCTGCGGCTAGCTTCCTAGTTTGCTCTAGTATTAGAACAGAAAAAATGCTGATAGTATTTGTTTGTGTGTTTATTTTTATATAACAAACTATAAACGCAACAAAAATATAAAAAAAGAGACAAAAATCAACAGAAAACTATTGACAACGATTTCATATAGTGTTATACTTATGGCATAAAGTTAATGGAAAGAAGGGAAAACCTTATGGGATTAGATCATTTCTTTGACAAAAACCTTGTGTTTTGCTTAGAAGCGGATAATCAAGAACATCTCTTTGATCAGGTTGCAACTTTATTGGAAGAACGAGAAATCGTGACTCCAACCTATCGTGAAGCCTTGATCACGCGTGAAAAATCATTTCCAACTGGCTTAGATATGGAATTTTTGGGTAAGGATTTGCCAAATGTGGCTATTCCTCATACAGATATTGTTCATAATCTAGCTGAAAAAGTTGTGGTCGTTCGATTAGATAAACCTGTGACCTTCCACAACATGATTGCACCGGATAAGGAAGTAGAAGTATCCTTGCTCTTCTTTATTATCAATAACTCGAGTTCAAGTCAAACCAATATTCTTGCTCAGTTGATGGACTTCTTCACAGGAAATGGTCATCTTGAAGACCTATCAAAAATTTCTGAACCAGAAGCCCTCTATGCTTATATCGCTGAAGCAATTGCTTAATCTTGTCTATTAAAAATATTAAATTGGAGGAAATCCATATGATTAAAATTCTTGCTGCCTGCGGTGCAGGTGTTAACTCAAGCCACCAAATTAAAAGTGCTCTTGAAGAAGAACTTTCAAACCGTGGTTACGATGTGCACTGTGATGCAGTCATGGTCAAAGACGTTAACGAAGACCTTATCAAAGGTTATGACATCTTCACACCAATTGCTGCTACAGACCTTGGTTTTGACCCAGATATTCCAGTTATCGAAGCTGGACCAATCTTATTCCGTATTCCAGCAATGAGTGCTCCAGTATATGATAATATTGAAGCAGCCATCAAAGAACACGGGTTAAGCTAATTTTAATTTGTTAACATTCATATAACATAAAAAAGGGAGGAACTGTTATGGATGCAATATTTGGTCTAATCAAAGACTTTTTCACACCTATCTTAGATATGGGTGGTCCTGTCATCATGTTAATCATTTTGACAGTATTGGCTTTACTTTTTGGAGTGAAATTCTCCAAAGCGCTTGAAGGTGGTATCAAACTTGCCATCGCTCTTACTGGTATCGGTGCCATCATCGGTATGCTAAACACTGCTTTCTCAGCGTCGCTTGCAAAATTCGTTGAAAATACTGGTATTCAATTGAGTATTACAGACGTTGGTTGGGCACCACTTGCTACAATCACTTGGGGTTCTGCTTGGACACTTTACTTCTTGCTCATCATGTTGATTGTCAACATAGTGATGCTAGCTATGAAGAAAACTGATACACTTGACGTTGATATCTTTGATATCTGGCACTTGTCTATCACAGGTCTTTTGATTAAATGGTATGCAGATAACAACGGTGTGAGCCAAGGGGTTTCACTCTTGATTGCTACAGCAGCTATCGTGCTTGTTGGTGTGTTGAAAATTATCAACTCTGACTTGATGAAACCTACATTTGATGACCTTCTTAACGCTCCAAGTTCATCACCAATGACATCAACTCACATGAACTACATGATGAACCCAGTTATCATGGTTTTGGACAAGATTTTTGAAAAATTCTTCCCAGGTCTTGATAAATATGACTTTGACGCTGCAAAATTGAACAAGAAAATCGGTTTCTGGGGTTCTAAATTCTTTATCGGTTTCATCCTTGGTATCGTTATCGGTATTATGGGAACTCCACATCCAATTGCAGGTGTTGAAGATGCAGATAAATGGCGTCTTGTTATCAGAGGATGGTTGTCTCTTGGTTTGACTGCCGGTGTATCTTTGGAACTCTTCTCACTTATCGGTTCATGGTTCATCGCTGCCGTAGAACCTCTTTCACAAGGTATTACAAACGTTGCTACTAAACGTCTTCAAGGACGTAAATTCAATATCGGTCTTGACTGGCCATTCATCGCTGGTCGTGCTGAAATCTGGGCTTGTGCCAACGTACTTGCACCAATCATGTTGATTGAAGCAGTGCTTCTTTCAAAAGTCGGAAATGGTATCTTGCCACTTGCAGGTATCATCGCTATGGGTGTTACTCCAGCTCTCTTGGTTGTAACACGTGGTAAATTGCTCCGTATGATTATCTTCGGAACACTCTTGTTGCCACTCTTCCTTCTTTCAGGTACACTTATTGCACCATTTGCAACAGAACTTGCTAAAGGTGTAGGTGCCTTCCCAGAAGGTGTGAGCCAAACTCAATTGATTGCTCACTCAACTCTTGAAGGACCAATCGAAAAACTTCTTGGTTGGACAATTGGTAACACTACAACAGGTGATATCAAAGCAATCCTTGGTGCTGTGATCTTCCTTGTATTCTATATCGGTATCTTTGCTTGGTACAGAAAACAAATGATCAAACGTAACGAAGAGTACGCAGCAAAAGCAAAATAATGCGCTCCTATAAAATGTAAATTGTAAAAGCTAGGTTGTCAATTTCCTAATTGGGAGTGACAGCCTAGCTTTTTTCCGAAGTATTAAAATTTGGAGGTAAATAACAGTGATTAAATTAAAATCAGATAAATTAACAGTCGAGTTTAAAACACTCGGTGGCACTCTTTCATCAATTAAAGATAATGACGGTACTGAATACTTATGGCAAGGAGATGCTACTTATTGGAGTGGACAAGCTCCTGTTCTCTTTCCCATTTGTGGTTCATTGAGAGGGGATACAGCACTTTATATAGATGATAATGGACAAGAAAGTAAAGGAAAGATTCCTCGTCATGGTTTGGTTCGCAAGAAAGAATTTGAATTAGTTGAACAGACAGATAATAGTGTAACTTTTGCAATTGAAGACGATGAGAATAGCTACCAGAACTACCCTTATCATTTCCGCCTAGAAATCACTTATATCCTTACTGGGAAGACAGTACGGACTCAATACAAGATTTTCAATAAAGAAACTAACAAGGTCATGCCTTACTTTATTGGTGGCCATCCAGGATTTAATTGTCCTCTACTGGATGATGAAGTCTATGAAGATTATTATCTAGAGTTTGAGAAAGAAGAGACTTGCTCTGTTCCACGTCCTTTCCCAGACACAGGTCTGCTTGATTTTCAAGATAGAAGTCCATGGCTAGAAGATCAAAAAGAATTAGACCTTAGCTATGATCTTTTCAGTACAGATGCAGTCACCTTAGATGAATTGCAATCTAGAACAATTGCCCTTCGTTCTCGTAAACATGATAAGGGATTGAAAGTGAACTTTGCAGAGTTTCCAAATCTCATCATCTGGTCAACTTTGAATAAAGGTCCTTTCATTGCCTTTGAACCATGGTCTGGCTTGTCAACATCCCTTGAAGAAGGAGATCATCTAGAAGATAAGAAGAATGTTCGTCTCTTAGAAGCCAATCAGGTTGAAGAAATAGGGTTTGAGATAGAAGTTTTATAAAAAAGTAAAAAATAAATAACAAAAACAAACATAAACTGTTGACTTTTTCAAACAATAGTAGTATATTATGTTTGTGAGGACTAATTGACTGTTTTTTAAAGACAGCCAATACACTGCTGGAATCCAGCATAGAAAAAATAAAAAGGAGTATACAATATGTCTATTGTTATCGGTGCAGATGCTGCAGGTTTGAGATTGAAAGAAGTTGTGAAAGACTTCTTAGAAAAAGAAAATTTCCACGTTGTGGATGTTACAGCTGAAGGTCAAGACTTTGTTGATGTGACTCTTGCTGTTGCTGCAGAAGTAAACAAAGAAGAACAAAACCTTGGTATCGTGATTGATGCTTACGGTGCTGGTCCATTTATGGTCGCAACTAAGATCAAAGGAATGGTTGCTGCAGAAGTATCTGACGAACGTTCAGCTTATATGACTCGTGGCCACAACAACTCTCGTATGATCACTATGGGTGCACAACTTGTTGGTGATGAATTGGCTAAAAACATTGCTAAAGGATTTGTTAACGGTAAATACGATGGTGGACGTCACCAAATTCGGGTCGACATGTTGAACAAAATGTGCTAATTAGATTACAGTAAGAAAGGTAAGTTAAAAATGAGAATTGCAATTGGATGTGACCACATCGTAACAGATGAAAAAATGGCGGTTTCAGAATTTTTGAAATCAAAAGGATATGAAGTCATTGACTTTGGTACATATGATCATACACGTACTCACTACCCAATCTTTGGTAAAAAAGTAGGGGAAGCTGTAACTAGTGGTCAAGCTGATCTTGGAGTATGTATCTGTGGTACTGGTGTTGGTATCAACAACGCTGTAAATAAAGTTCCAGGTGTCCGTTCTGCCTTGGTTCGTGATATGACAACAGCCCTTTATGCTAAAGAACAATTGAACGCTAACGTTATCGGCTTTGGTGGTAAGATTACTGGTGAATTGCTCATGTGTGATATCATCGAAGCTTTCATCCATGCTGAATACAAACCATCTGAAGAAAACAAAAAATTGATTGCGAAAATTGAACACGTCGAAAGTCACAATGCTCAACAAACAGACGCAAACTTCTTCACTGAATTCCTTGAAAAATGGGATCGCGGAGAATACCACGACTAAGAGGTGACCTATGATTTTAACAGTCACAATGAACCCATCCATTGATATTTCCTATCCTTTGGATGAGTTGAAGATTGATACTGTCAATCGTGTGGTGGATGTAACCAAAACGGCTGGTGGTAAGGGACTCAATGTTACCCGAGTACTTTCAGAATTTGGGGATTCTGTTCTTGCTACTGGTTTAGTGGGTGGCAAACTTGGTGAGTTTTTGGTTGAGAATATCGATGATCAAGTAAAGAAAGATTTCTTCTCAATTCAGGGAGAAACTCGGAACTGTATTGCTATTCTCCACGGTGACAACCAAACAGAAGTTCTTGAAAAAGGACCTGAAGTTCTTGAACAAGAAGGTCAAGAGTTTTTGGAACATTTCAAAAAACTCTTGGACTCAGTTGAAGTAGTAGCTATCTCAGGTAGTCTGCCAGCTGACCTTCCAGTTGATTACTATGCGAGCTTGGTAGAACTTGCTAATCAAGCTGGCAAGCCTGTTGTTTTGGACTGCTCTGGTGCAGCACTTCAGGCGGTTCTTGAATCACCACATAAACCAACAGTCATCAAACCAAATAATGAGGAATTGTCTCAGCTTCTGGGAAGAGAAGTTTCTGAGGATTTGGATGAATTAAAAGAAGTCCTTCAAGAACCTTTGTTTGCAGGTATTGAATGGATTATCGTTTCACTTGGTGCCAACGGTGCTTTTGCCAAACATGGTAACACTTTCTACAAGGTAGATATTCCTAGAATTCAGGTAGTCAACCCTGTCGGATCTGGAGATTCTACTGTAGCAGGAATTTCTTCAGGACTTCTTCACAAAGAATCGGATGCAGAATTACTCATCAAGGCAAATGTCCTTGGTATGCTCAATGCTCAAGAAAAAATGACTGGTCATGTCAACATGGCCAACTATCAAGCTCTATATGATCAATTAATAGTAAAAGAGGTATAAAATGGCTTTAACAGAACAAAAACGTGCACGCTTAGAAAAACTTTCTGATGAAAATGGTATCATCTCAGCTCTTGCATTTGACCAACGTGGTGCTTTGAAACGCCTCATGGCTCAACACCAAACAGAAGAACCGACTGTAGCTCAAATGGAAGAACTGAAAGTCTTGGTAGCAGATGAATTGACCAAATACGCTTCATCTATGCTTCTTGATCCTGAGTATGGACTTCCAGCAACTAAAGCTCTTGATGAAAAAGCTGGTCTTCTCCTTGCTTATGAAAAAACAGGTTACGACACAACAAGCACAAAACGCTTGCCAGACTGCTTGGATGTTTGGTCTGCAAAACGTATCAAAGAAGAAGGTGCAGATGCAGTTAAATTCTTGCTTTACTATGATGTAGATAGCTCAGACGAACTTAACCAAGAAAAACAAGCTTACATCGAACGTATCGGTTCTGAATGTGTGGCTGAAGATATCCCATTCTTCCTTGAAATCCTTGCTTACGATGAAAAAATTGCTGACGCTGGTTCTGTAGAATACGCTAAAGTAAAACCACACAAAGTTATCGGTGCTATGAAAGTCTTCTCAGACCCACGTTTTAACATTGATGTCTTGAAAGTTGAAGTTCCTGTTAACATTAAATATGTTGAAGGCTTCGCTGAAGGTGAAGTAGTTTATACACGTGAAGAAGCAGCAGCCTTCTTCAAAGCGCAAGATGAAGCAACGAACTTGCCATACATCTACTTGAGTGCTGGTGTATCAGCTAAACTCTTCCAAGATACTCTTGTATTTGCTCATGAATCAGGTGCAAACTTTAACGGAGTTCTTTGTGGCCGTGCAACATGGGCTGGATCAGTTGAAGCATACATCAAAGATGGTGAAACAGCAGCTCGCGAATGGCTTCGCACAACTGGATTTGAAAACATTGATGAGCTCAACAAAGTTCTTCAAACAACAGCGACTTCATGGAAAGAACGTGTGTAAGAAAGTCCTCCTAGTTTAGGAACATGAATCTAAAAAATTTAAAAAAAGTTGTATGTAAAGGTTTACAAAATAACTTACTTGTGCTATACTTAAATCACAAGTTAATACAAGGTGAGTGTTACTAAGTAAGATTAGGCATGATCACAGGTGAATTAGAAATCGGATGATTTTCTAGTTCATTTGTGGTCATTTTTTGTACTCATATACCTTTAAGATATAAAAGGAGGTTGACATGTATCGAATTCTAAATCCAATGAATCATAATGTTTCACTTGTCAGAAATGATAAAGGAGAAGAGGTGATTGTAATTGGTAAGGGGATTGCATTTGGAAAGAAGAAGGGGGATTTGATTGCTGAACATCAGGTTGAGAAAATCTTTCGGATGAAGACAGAAGAGTCCAGAGAAAACTTTATGGCTCTTCTCAAAGATGTTCCGCTTGATTTTATCACAGTGACTTATGAAATCATTGATAAGCTATCAAAGAAATATCATTATCCGATTCAAGAGTATCTCTACGTAACCTTGACAGATCATATTTACTGTTCTTACCAAGCTCTAGCACAAGGAAGGTACAAGGATAGTAATCTGCCAGATATTTCCACTAAGTATCCTGTCGCTTTTCAAATTGCAAATGAAGCTTTTGAAATTTACCGTCAGAAGCTAGCAGATCATTTCCCTGAGGATGAAATTATTCGGATTGCTTATCATTTCATCAATGCCGAAGGCGAGAATGAAGTAGAAGTAGTTAAGTCGATTGATAAGAGGAAAGAAATTCTCAGGAATGTTGAAGAAGTTTTAACGGACTATGCAATTCAACGAACTAAAGAGAATAACCATTTCTATGATCGCTTTATGATTCATCTGAATTATTTCTTGGATTATTTAGACAGATCTAGAGATGATAACCAATCACTTCTGGATATGGAAGAACATATTAAACAATCCTATCCAAAAGCGTTCGAGATTGGTTCCAAAATCTATGATGTGATTACACAACATACGGGTCTTGATTTGTATAAAAGTGAACGAGTTTATCTAGTTCTACATATCCAACGTTTATTGTCATAAAAATTTAATTAAAAATACATAAGGGGAATTCTATCATGAATAGAGAAGAAGTAACATTGTTAGGTTTTGAAATCGTAGCCTATGCTGGCGATGCTCGTTCAAAACTATTGGAAGCCTTGAAGGCTGCTGAAGCTGGTGATTTTGCGAAAGCAGATAGCTTAGTTGAGGAAGCTGGTTCATGCATTGCAGAGGCTCACCACGCGCAAACAAGTCTATTGACTAAGGAAGCTTCAGGTGAGGACTTAGCCTATAGTGTGACCATGATGCACGGTCAAGATCACTTGATGACAACTATTTTGTTAAAAGACCTAATGCACCATTTAATTGAACTGTACAAGAGAGGAGTTAAATAATGAACAAACTAATTGCATTTATCGAGAAAGGAAAACCTTTCTTTGAGAAATTATCTCGTAATATCTATCTTCGTGCTATTCGTGATGGTTTCATTGCAGGTATGCCTGTCATTCTCTTCTCAAGTATTTTTATCTTGATTGCCTTTGTACCAAACTCATGGGGCTTTAAATGGTCTGATGAAGTTGTGGCCTTTCTGATGAAACCTTATAGCTATTCTATGGGTATTCTGGCTCTCTTGGTAGCTGGTACAACAGCTAAGTCATTGACCGACTCAGTAAACCGTAGCATGGAGAAAACCAATCAAATCAACTATATGTCAACATTGTTGGCAGCAATTGTTGGTTTGTTGATGTTGGCAGCTGATCCTATCGAAAATGGCCTAGCTACTGGATTCTTGGGGACAAAAGGTTTGCTTTCAGCCTTCCTTGCTGCCTTTGTTACTGTAGCCATCTATAAGGTTTGTGTTAAGAACAACGTCACTATTCGTATGCCTGACGAAGTTCCACCAAATATCTCACAAGTCTTTAAAGATGTGATTCCATTCACTCTCTCAGTGGTTTCTCTTTATGCTCTTGATTTACTAGCTCGTCATTTTGTTGGTGCAAGCGTAGCTGAATCAATCGGTAAATTCTTTGCACCATTATTCTCTGCTGCTGATGGCTATCTTGGTATTACCATTATCTTTGGTGCCTTTGCCTTCTTCTGGTTTGTTGGGATTCACGGTCCATCTATTGTTGAGCCTGCTATCGCAGCTATTACCTATGCAAATGCCGAAGTCAACTTGAACCTTCTCCAACAAGGTATGCACGCTGACAAGATCCTTACTTCTGGTACACAAATGTTTATCGTGACCATGGGTGGTACAGGTGCGACACTAGTTGTTCCTTTCATGTTCATGTGGTTAACAAAATCGAAACGTAACCGTGCAATCGGACGTGCTTCAGTAGTTCCTACCTTCTTCGGTGTAAATGAGCCTATCTTGTTCGGTGCTCCATTGGTATTAAATCCAATCTTCTTCATTCCATTTATTTTTGCTCCTATCGCAAACGTATGGATCTTTAAATTCTTTATTGAAACTCTTGGAATGAACTCATTTACTGCTAATCTACCATGGACAACTCCAGCTCCACTAGGTCTAGTTCTTGGAACTAACTTCCAAGTTCTATCATTCATTCTTGCTGCCCTTCTAATCGTGGTTGACGTTGTCATTTACTATCCATTCCTTAAAGTCTATGATGAACAAATTCTTGAAGAAGAACGTTCAGGTAAGTCTAATGATGAATTGAAAGAAAAAGTTGCTGCAAACTTCAACACTGCAAAAGCAGATGCTATTCTTGAAAAAGCAGGTGTAGAAACAGCACAAAATACCATCACTGAAGAAACAAATGTCCTCGTTCTCTGTGCTGGTGGAGGTACAAGTGGTCTCCTTGCGAATGCTTTGAACAAGGCAGCTGCAGAGTACAATGTTCCTGTGAAAGCAGCAGCAGGTGGCTATGGTGCTCACCGTGAAATGTTACCAGAGTTTGATCTAGTTATCCTTGCCCCTCAAGTTGCTTCAAACTTTGAAGACATGAAAGCAGAAACAGATAAACTCGGTATTAAACTTGCCAAGACAGAAGGCGCTCAATACATCAAATTAACTCGTGATGGAAAAGGTGCTCTAGCATTTGTACAAGCGCAATTCGATTAAGGCTAGGGACTGTGAAAAGTCTCCTATCGTTACGGAAATCGCTATGGCGAATTTCCTAATTGCCTTGTTAATTCGTCGGTAAAAGGATATCGTTTTTACCTCCTCATGTCACAATTCGGTGACTTGGTACAAGAAGTGAGATGGAGAAGGATGGCTCACTGACTCCTCTCCTCTCACTTTTACTTTATTTAAATCAAGAAATAGGTGAAAAGTATGACAAAAACATTACCAAAAGACTTTATTTTCGGTGGCGCAACTGCTGCCTATCAAGCAGAAGGCGCTACACATACTGATGGAAAAGGACCAGTTGCTTGGGATAAATATCTTGAAGATAACTACTGGTACACTGCAGAACCAGCCAGTGACTTTTACAATCGATATCCAGTTGACCTAAAGCTAGCAGAAGAGTATGGTGTCAATGGTATTCGAATTTCTATTGCTTGGTCACGTATTTTTCCGACTGGTTACGGTCAAGTAAATCAGAAAGGTGTCGAGTTTTATCATAATCTATTTGCAGAGTGTCACAAACGTCATGTTGAGCCCTTTGTAACTCTTCACCACTTTGACACGCCAGAAGCTCTCCACTCAAATGGCGACTTCTTAAATCGTGAAAATATTGAACACTTTGTAGACTACGCGGCCTTCTGTTTTGAAGAATTTCCAGAAGTAAATTATTGGACAACCTTTAATGAAATTGGGCCAATTGGTGATGGTCAATACTTGGTTGGGAAATTCCCTCCAGGTATTCAGTACGACCTTGCCAAAGTTTTCCAATCGCACCACAATATGATGGTTTCTCATGCGCGTGCAGTTAAGCTATATAAAGATAAAGGTTATAAAGGTGAAATTGGTGTTGTTCACGCTCTACCAACTAAGTATCCTTTGAATCCTAAAAATCCAGCAGATGTTCGTGCAGCAGAGTTGGAAGATATTATTCACAATAAATTTATCTTGGATGCAACTTATCTGGGTCACTATTCTGAAAAGACCCTGGCAGGGGTAGAGGCTATCTTGGCTGCCAATGGTGGAAAGCTTGACTTGCGTGACGAAGATTTCGAAGTATTAGAAGCCGCAAAAGACTTGAATGACTTCCTTGGAATTAACTACTATATGAGTGACTGGATGGAAGCCTTTGATGGAGAAACTGAAATCATCCATAATGGTAAGGGTGAGAAAGGAAGTTCTAAATACCAAATCAAAGGTGTTGGTCGTCGTGTAGCTCCTGATTATGTACCACGTACGGATTGGGATTGGATTATCTACCCTCAAGGTTTGTATGACCAAATCATGCGCGTGAAGAAAGATTATCCTAATTATAAGAAAATCTACATCACTGAAAATGGTCTTGGATATAAAGATGAGTTCGTTGATAACACTGTTTACGATGATGGCCGTATTGATTATGTCAAACAACACTTAGAGGTTTTGTCTGATGCGATTGCAGATGGAGCGAATATAAAAGGTTACTTTATTTGGTCATTGATGGACGTCTTCTCATGGTCAAACGGTTATGAGAAACGTTATGGTCTCTTCTATGTAGACTTTGAAACGCAAGAACGTTATCCGAAGAAATCAGCTCATTGGTACAAGAAAGTAGCGGAAACTCAAGTGATTGAGTAGTAGAATGAGTCATTAGATATAGAATTTTAGTGAGGCAAAAAGATGTTCAAAAATTTTATCCAATCTATTTATGAAAAAGTTTATATTATCAACTTTGAAAAATGTTCTCAAATACCGTGTTTGACGAATGAAGAACTGAAAAGCCTTGGGAAATGGTATGTCTCGACCGGTAAAGAATGGATTTGTCATTCAGACTATGAGCTGGAAGAATTTAAAAATATCTTTTTAAATTTTATCAGTCCTGAAGAATGGGATACTATCTCCTTTGATTCAGATTTTATGCCGTTTCAACAATCGTAACCAATTTCCAAAAAAGTTTTAAATCTTATATCTAGTACTCTGCAAAACTCTTATCTAATCACGTTGCTTATACTCAATAAAAATCAAAGAGCAACTTTAAACTAGAAAGCAAGTCGCAGATTTCTCAATGCATAGCTTTGAGGTAGCAGATAAAGCAATTGAGCAAAAAGTCTTTAACGCAGAAAAACGCATAATATCAGGTGTTGAAAAACCTTGGTATTATGCGTTTTTGTAGGAAGATTTACTTCATTTTCTTCTGAAATTGAGTTCTTACCCAGAATCTTTCAGTTTATTAAGGCTTGATGACTTTAGTAAGTTTAGATAGCTCAAAAAGGATTGAATCACTTAGTTTAGAATCTGAAACAATAGTATCAAGATTTGATACATTATAAAAAGTATAAAAATCAAACTTATTGAACTTACTATGATCTGCGAGTAAATATTTTTTATTAGAATTATTTAAAGCGATGCGTTGAGCCTCTCCCTCTTCCTCGCTAAAAGTAGCTAGAGCTCCGTTTTGAATACCATTACAGCTAACGAAAGCTTTAGAAAATTGGAGATTAGAGAGATTTTGTAGGGTCAATGTGCCAACAAAAGCACCTGTAATTTCGCGATAATTTCCACCTATTAAAATCAAATCTGTTAATTTTCGTTCGCTTAAAATCAGAAAAACAGGTAGACTGTTGGTCACGACGCGGATATTGTCAATAGGTAACTCACGCGCAAAAAATTCTAATGTTGTTCCTGGTCCAATGAAAATAGTTTCTCTTTCTTCTACTAGACTGCCTGCAAAACGGGCTATTTCTTGTTTTTCTGCCGTTTGGAGGGCTTGTTTTTCAATATTTGATCGCTCATTAGTCAAAAGGGAGTTGGTTCGAAGTTTTTCAGCTCCACCATGCACACGAATCAGCAAGTCTTTATCAGCTAATTCCTGTAAATAGCGCCTTGCAGTCATATCTGAAACGGCTATTTCGTCCATAATCTGCTTAACCGTTATGGTTCCTTTACTATTTACTATCTCTAAAATTTTGGTTAATTTTTCTTGTTTGAGCATATTATCACCTCGTTTCCTACTACTATCTTACCATAAACTAGCTCATCATTCAAATACAAAAACAACAAAATAAAACAAAAACAAAAATATCGAGGTTTATTTTCAAAACTTTCGATATTTTTATTAAGTTATTATTTTGTTGTTTCTAGTTTACTTTTTGATGGTTAAGAGTGGTGGAGAATTATACTCAATGAAAATCAAAGAGCAAACTAGGAAGCTAGCCGCAGGTTGCTCAAAACACAGTTTTGAGGTTGTAGATAAGACTGACGAAGTCAGTGAGCATATCTACGGCAAGGCGAAGCTGACGTGGTTTGAAGAGATTTTCGAAGAGTATTAGTCCAAACCGTAGTTGTAGTCATCATCTTGCATGGCTTCAACTTCACCAAGAAGGTAACCATTTCCGACTTGAGAGAAGAAGTCGTGGTTGGAAGTTCCTGTTGAAATACCGTTCATAACGATTGGGTTGACATCATCAGCTGAATCTGGGAAGAGTGGATCTTGGCCTAGATTCATGAGAGCCTTGTTAGCATTGTAGCGAAGGAAGGTTTTGACTTCTTCCGTCCAACCAACACCGTCATAGAGGCTTTCTGTGTAGCCTTCTTCATTTTCATAAAGAGTATAGAGTAGGTCGTACATCCATTCTTTGAGTTTTTCTTGCTCTTCTTCAGGCAATTCATTGAAACCAAGTTGGAATTTGTAACCAATGTAGGTTCCGTGAACAGATTCGTCACGAATAATCAGTTTAATGATTTCCGCAACGTTGGCCAACTTGTTATTTCCTAGATAGTAGAGCGGTGTGAAGAAACCAGAGTAGAAGAGGAAGGTTTCGAGGAAGACACTGGCCACTTTCTTTTCAAGTGGGCTACCGTTGAGGTAGATTTCGTTGACAATCTCAGCCTTCTTTTGCAGATAAGGATTGGTATTGGTCCATTCGAAAATTTCTTCAATCTCAGCCTTAGTATTTAAGGTAGAAAAGATTGATGAATAAGATTTAGCGTGGACAGATTCCATAAATTGGATGTTATTGAAAACAGCTTCCTCATGTGGTGTACGGATATCTGCGCGAAGGGCTTCAACCCCAGTTTCAGATTGCATAGTGTCGAGAAGGGTTAAACCACCAAAGACTTTTCCAACCAAGTCTTTCTCTTTGTTAGATAGCTTTCTCCAGTCATCCAAGTCGTTTGACAAGGGAATACGTGTATCGAGCCAGAATTGCTCCGTCAGTTTTTCCCAAGTTGATTTGTCGATGACATCTTCGATGGCATTCCAGTTAATGGCTTTGTAGTAAGTTTCCATTTGAAATCTCTTTCTGTGTTTAGTATTGCGAACTCACAATTATTCTATTCTACCATAATTCTATAGGAGTATCGCACAAAAAGTCGGAAGCCCGACTTTTAAAATGTTACATAAATTATGTTATGACATAGTAGATTTGATTTTATCAGTGCTACCTAGGGGAAAAATAGTGTTTCTATGCTAGAAACTAAATCACACAACTTTCACATTGGTTAGCACCGACTTCTCCACCATCGTCTGTGAAAGTACGGACGTAGTAGATAGACTTGATACCCTTGTTAAAGGCATAGTTACGAAGGATAGACAAGTCACGTGTCGTTTGTTTGTTTTCTTTCTTCCATTCGTAAAGTCCTTTTGGAATGTCACTACGCATAAAGAGTGTGAGTGAAAGACCTTGGTCCACGTGCTCTGTTGCAGCAGCGTAAACATCAATCACCTTACGCATATCCATGTCGTAGGCAGAAGTGTAGTAAGGAATCGTTTCTGTTGACAAGCCAGCAGCAGGATAGTAGATTTTACCGATTTTCTTTTCTTGGCGTTCTTCGATACGTTGCGTAATCGGGTGGATAGAAGCCGAAACGTCATTGATGTAACTGATCGAACCATTTGGAGCAACAGCAAGGCGGTTTTGGTGGTAAAGACCATCTGCTTGAACCTTGTCGCGAAGTTCAGCCCAGTCAGCAGCACTTGGGATAAAGACATCTTTGAAAAGTTCTTTAACACGGTCTGATTTTGGAATAAATTCGCCAGTTACATACTTGTCGAAGTAGCTTCCCTTAGCATAGTCTGATTTTTCAAAGTTGTGGAAGGTGATACCACGTTCACGCGCAATATTGTTTGATTCAACCAAGGTCCAGTAGTTCATAAGCATAAAGTAGATGCTTGTAAATTCAACAGACTCAGGCGATCCATATTCAATGAGTTGTTGAGCAAGGTAGCTGTGAAGTCCCATGGCACCAAGACCAAAGGTATGAGCTTGGCTATTTCCGTGGTCGATGGTAGGAACAGCTACGATGTGTGAACTATCTGTAACGAAAGTTAAAGCACGAACCATAGCACGGATAGAACGACCAAAATCAGGTGAAGTCATCATGTTGACCACGTTGGTTGAACCAAGGTTACATGAAACATCCGTTCCCATCTGAAGGAATTCTTGAGCATCGTTGATCAAGCTTGGTTCTTGGACCTGAAGAATCTCAGAACACAAGTTACTCATGATAATCTTACCATCAATAGGATTTGCACGGTTGGCCGTATCAATGTTGACGACATAAGGATAGCCAGACTCTTGTTGCAATTTGGAGATTTCAGTTTCCAAATCACGCGCCTTGATTTTTGTCTTGCGAATATTTGGATTTGCAACTAGTTCATCGTATTTTTCAGTAATATCGATGTAGTTGAATGGCACACCGTATTCTTTTTCTACAGAGTAAGGGCTGAAGAGGTACATTTCTTCATTTTTACGAGCCAATTCGTAGAATTTATCTGGTACAACGACACCAAGTGAAAGGGTCTTGACACGAACTTTTTCATCGGCGTTTTCTTTCTTAGTTGAAAGGAAGGCGATGATATCTGGGTGAAAGACGTTGAGGTAGACAACCCCAGCACCTTGACGTTGCCCCAATTGGT
This sequence comes from Streptococcus sp. 1032, assembly GCF_013277015.1. Taxonomy (NCBI): domain Bacteria; kingdom Bacillati; phylum Bacillota; class Bacilli; order Lactobacillales; family Streptococcaceae; genus Streptococcus; species Streptococcus sp. 1032. The sequence continues at coordinate 98,436 of NZ_VMMD01000013.1, forward strand.
TTGAGTAAGAGAAGCTATCTTCGAAGAGTTTCATAACTGGTACGACACCAGAAGCTGCTCCTTCATACCCCTTGATAGGTGCACCAGCTTCACGAAGGTTGCTGAGGGTAATTCCCACACCACCACCAATACGTGAAAGTTGAAGGGCAGAGTTGATAGAACGTCCGATAGAGTTCATGTCATCCGTCACTTGGATTAAGAAACAAGATACCAACTCCCCACGACGAGCACGTCCAGCATTCAAGAAGGAAGGAGTAGCAGGTTGGTAGCGTTGGTGGATGATTTCATTGGCAATATCGATTGCAACAGCTTCATTCCCATCAGCGAAATAAAGGGCGTTAAAGAAGACACGGTCTTCCATACTTTCAAGATAATATTCACCGTCATTAGTCTTTAAGGCATATTGATTGTAAAATTTATAAGCAGCCATGAAAGACTTGAATTGGAAGTTTTGGTCTTTGATAAATTGTGACAATTCTTCCAAGAACTCTGGACGGTATTTCTTGATAAAGGCTGTTTCGATGTAGTTGTGGTCAATGAGGTAGTTGATTTTATCTTTAATTGAATCAAAAACCATAGTGTTTGGAACGACATTTTCTTTAAAGAAGGCATCCAAGGCTTCCTTATCTTTATGAAGCATGATTTGTCCATTAACAGGACGGTTGATTTCGTTATTGAGACGGAAGTAAGTCACGTCTTCAAGATGTTTTAATCCCATAAAATTTCCCTTATCTAATTACAAAAGAAAGGCTTCTAAGTTAGGCCTAGAAGCAGTTTCTTCTGGATGATGTACTAAGATTATGCTAATTGTTTCAGTTTTCCTGGTTGGAAACCTGAAAAGACTTCAGTTGGTGTTTGAATAATAGGAGCTGCGCTAAAACCGAGTTCTTTGACTTGATCGATGTACTCAGGCTGCTCATCAAGATTGATTTCTTTATATTCAACGTTATTACTGTCCAAGAAACGTTTGGTCATTTTACATTGGACACAATTGTTTTTAGAATAAACGGTTACCATTGTGTAACTCCTCTTCAAAATTTAATACTATCTTAGTATATCAGAAAATAAAAATTTGTCAATGATTTAAACTAAATATAGTGGTCTGTTTTTCTAGTCAAGCTCACAAAACACAATATGTAGTGTTTGCTTTATAAAATAGCAATGATTATCCTATAAATCGTTTTTAAAGAAACTATATCCTGTGTTTTATTATCTAGGACAGAAGATTTTCAGCAAGTTATCTGAAAGGAAATTGAAGGAAAATCCAGAAAATGCTTGAAAAAAATCCTAGAAGATGGTATAATACCAAATTGTAAGGGTTATCACATATAACTCAAAAAAAGAAAGAACAAAAGGAGAGTCAAACTATGGCTTCTAAAGATTTCCACGTAGTGGCAGAAACAGGTATTCACGCACGTCCAGCAACATTGTTGGTACAAACTGCTAGCAAATTTGCTTCAGATATCACTCTTGAGTACAAAGGTAAATCAGTTAACCTTAAATCAATTATGGGTGTTATGAGTCTTGGTGTTGGCCAAGGTGCTGACGTAACTATCTCAGCTGAAGGTGCAGATGCAGATGACGCTATCGCTGCAATCTCAGAAACAATGGAAAAAGAAGGATTGGCATAAGGGAAATGACAGAAATGCTTAAAGGAATCGCAGCATCTGACGGTGTTGCAGTTGCAAAAGCATATCTACTCGTTCAACCGGATTTGTCATTCGAGACTATTTCAGTCGAAGATACAAACGCAGAAGAGGCTCGTTTGGATGTTGCTCTTGAAGCTTCTCAAAACGAGCTTTCTCTTATCCGCGAGAAAGCTGTAGGTACGCTTGGTGAAGAAGCGGCTCAAGTTTTTGACGCTCATTTGATGGTTCTTTCTGACCCAGAATTGATTGGTCAGATTAAAGAAACAATTCGTGCTAAGAAAGTCAATGCAGAAGCAGGTCTTAAAGAAGTGACTGACATGTTCATCACTATCTTTGAAGGTATGGAAGACAACCCATACATGCAAGAACGTGCAGCGGACATCCGCGACGTGACAAAACGTGTATTGGCAAACCTTCTTGGTAAGAAATTGCCAAACCCAGCTTCAATCAACGAAGAAGTAATCGTGATTGCGCATGATTTGACACCATCTGATACAGCTCAATTGGACAAAAACTTTGTAAAAGCTTTTGTAACAAATATCGGTGGACGTACAAGCCACTCAGCTATCATGGCACGTACACTTGAAATTGCAGCTGTATTGGGAACAAATAACATCACTGAAGTAGTGAAAGACGGTGATATCCTTGCCGTTAACGGAATTACTGGTGAAGTCATTATCAACCCAACAGATGAACAAGCGGCAGAATTTAAAGCAGCTGGTGAAGCTTATGCTAAACAAAAAGCTGAATGGGCACTTTTGAAAGATGCTCAAACAGTAACTGCTGACGGTAAACACTTCGAGTTAGCAGCTAACATCGGTACTCCAAAAGACGTGGAAGGTGTTAACAACAACGGTGCAGAAGCTGTTGGACTTTACCGTACAGAATTCTTGTACATGGATTCTCAAGACTTCCCAACTGAAGACGAACAGTATGAAGCATACAAGGCTGTTCTTGAGGGAATGAATGGTAAACCAGTGGTTGTTCGTACAATGGATATTGGTGGAGATAAGGAACTTCCTTACTTCGATATGCCACATGAAATGAACCCATTCCTTGGATTTCGTGCCCTTCGTATCTCTATTTCTGAAACTGGAGATGCAATGTTCCGTACACAAATCCGTGCCCTTCTTCGTGCTTCTGTTCATGGTCAATTGCGTATCATGTTCCCAATGGTTGCCCTTTTGAAAGAATTCCGTGCAGCTAAAGCAGTCTTTGATGAAGAAAAAGCAAACCTTCTTGCTGAAGGTGTTGCAGTTGCGGATGACATCCAAGTTGGTATCATGATTGAAATCCCTGCAGCAGCCATGCTTGCAGACCAATTTGCAAAAGAAGTAGACTTCATGTCAATTGGAACAAACGACTTGATCCAATACTCAATGGCAGCAGACCGTATGAACGAGCAAGTTTCATACCTTTACCAACCATATAACCCATCAATCCTTCGCTTGATCAACAACGTTATCAAGGCAGCTCACGCTGAAGGTAAATGGGCTGGTATGTGTGGTGAGATGGCTGGTGACCAAAAAGCTGTTCCACTTCTTGTCGGAATGGGCTTGGATGAGTTCTCTATGTCAGCAACATCTGTACTTCGTACACGTAGCTTGATGAAGAAATTGGATACTGCTAAGATGGAAGAGTACGCTAACCGTGCCCTTACAGAGTGTTCAACAATGGAAGAAGTCCTTGAACTTCAAAAAGAGTACGTTAACTTTGATTAATGTGATTAACCTTGTAACCTAGTTGCAAGGTTTTTTGATACATTCGGGAATAGTATAGTCTTGTAAAGTCCACTTTTCAATGGTTCAGAGGCATGGTATAATAGGGGAAAGTAATTAGAATAAGAGAGAAACCATGTCTAAAGAAATTGATATTGAGTATTACCACCAATTAGCTTTACAAAAGCAGAAGGAACATCGCAAAGTTTTAGCCGATTTAAAGAAAAAACCTCCTAAAAACCTAGACAAGATAGCCCAGCAGATTCACCAAGAAGTCTTTGCGGAGATTGATTGTACGGCCTGTGCCAACTGTTGTAAGACTTTGGGACCCGACTTTAAAGAAGCGGATATTACACGAATTGCCAAGTATTTTAAGATGAAATTACCAGCTTTTGAAGCGGAGTTTCTGCAGGTAGATGAAGATGGAGATAAGGTTTTCAAATCCATGCCCTGCCCATTTTTAGGAGGAGATAACCTTTGTTCTATCTATGACGTTCGTCCAAAGGCCTGTCGTGAATTCCCTCATACTGACCGCAAAAAGATCCATCAAATCAACCATTTGACGATTAAGAATACCTTGACCTGTCCAGCAGCCTATCTCTTTGTTGAGAAATTAAAGGATAAGTTGTAGAGATTTAAAGGATAAAAAATCTCTAATAATAACTAGTAATATGAAGGGAGTACTCCTGTGCCTAGACCGAAAACAAAAGAGGATCTAATGCTGGCCTCTAAGGAAAACTATGAAAAGCTCAATCGTTTCATCTCCCAACTAAGTGAAGATGAGCTACAGACTCCATTTGATTTTTCAAGAGACCCAAAGAAAAAAGAAGCTCACTGGAAAAGGGATAAAAATCTACGGGATGTCTTGATCCATCTTTATGAATGGCATCAGTTGCTTTTGACTTGGGTTTATTCTAATCAAAAAGGTCACGAAAGACCTTTTCTCCCTGAACCTTATAATTGGAAAACTTATCGAGAAATGAATGTCGCTTTTTGGAAGAAGCACCAGAAAACCTCCTTAGAAGAAGCGACTATACTCCTAGAACAATCACATAGGGAGGTTTTAGAGTTGATAGAAGTTTTTAGCAATGACGAACTCTTTACCAAAGGTGTCTATAAGTGGACGGGTGGGACAAGTCTAGGTTCCTACTTTGTTAGTAGCACGTCAAGCCACTATGATTGGGCTCTGAAAAAACTCAAAGCTCATCGGAAGAATTGTAAGGGATAGATGGACTTTTTGAAATTGCAAGAATGAGTTCTTTTAAACGTAATACTCAATGAAAATCAAATTCAAACTGCGTCAACGTCGCCTTGCCGTACTCAAGTACAGCCTGCGGCTAGTTTCCTAGTTTGCTTTTTGATTTTCATTGAGTATAAGATAAAAGCAAAGGGCTATCAAGTGATGTAGCCCTTTTGAGTTATACAAGCAAATTACCATGCAAAAGCTGTCGTTGGAGCATTGAGCGCTTCTAACCATTGCTTATTTTTTACAGGGCAAAGAGTTACGGATATACCTGCCATATCTAGACTGGTCATAAATGTTCCTGATTTTATAAAGGTAATAGTGACTCCTTCAATTTCTAAGAGTTGAAGGATGTCATTGATAAATATGCCCATTTCTAGGTTGGTAGTAGTACCTAGATTATTTACAAGCAATATAAATTGATCACCCTTTTTCCAATGATAGTGCAATCTTAATTTACTTATAATTTCATTTGCAAGGATTTCCGATGATTGGAATGGGACGATACGATAGCCTTCTTCGCCATGTATCCCAATACCATAAGAAATATTTCCTTCTTCCAAGTTAAATAGTGGAAGGGGGGCTTGGGGGAGACTAGCAGCTTTCGTTGCAAAGCCAATTGTTGCGATTTCGGGAGCAAGTTCATGACCTAAATCAGTTAGTTGCTCTATGTCGGCACCATTTTGAGCTGCATATCCTAGGATTTTATGAAGTAAGATTGTCCCTGCAAGTCCCCTTCCTCTAATTTGAAATCTATTGTGAGGTTCAATAGAAATATCGTCGTGTGCTAGACTATAGCCGACTTTAATTCCTTCTTGTCTAGCGGTGTTAATGGCCCAGCTAAATTCTTTGATGTCTGCTTCGAAATTTTTTACAATGATGAAGACACCGTGACCATTGTTTAAAAAACGAATGGACTCTAAGATTTCAGTTCTTGTAGGTGGAGTAAATAATTGGCCATAGATAGCAGCAGTAAGCATTCCTTCTCCCACATATCCAATATGCGCAGGTTCGTGACCGGAACCTCCACCCGACAAGATTGGAACCTGATGAGGATTTCGATTTTTTTGATAGACTAATGGTAAAGTAGGGTGTTTTTCTAATTCGGGATGACTGCTAACAGTTGCTGAAATGTAACTTGAAATAATTTTCTGTTTATGATTTGAAATAAATGTCATTGTGGTCTCTTTCCAATAATTGTCATGATTAGAAAGTCTGGTTGTGGAACTGGACTTTTTTTATTGACGTAAGCCTTCACGATTTCTGCTAGAGCATGTGAATGATAGTCTAACAAAAAACAAGTATAAGCAGATGAATCGATATCAATCTGACCGTATTCTCTTAAAATTTTTGATACAAGCAAGCGACAGTAGCTGATAAAGTGGTCATAGAAGTTATTTTGCCCTTGAATATCAAAAAGTTGAATATAAAAGTCACGCTCTTGTTCGAAATAAAAAAATAATTCTTGTAATAGTTTTTGGCCTGAAATAAAGTCCAAGTTATTGGTGATATACTCGGTTAAGTCATTTTCAAATATCCAGTCGAGCAGTTCATATTTGTCAAGAAAGTGATTATAAAAGGTCTGTCTACGAATGCCAGCTGATTCCATAATATCTACAATAGAGATTTTGTCAAATTCTCTAGTAGCTAATAGATCTCTAAATGCCTTGGCAATCCGTTTTTTTGTAATAAGTGATGATGCCATAGGAAACCTTTCTTTTACTTCCTTCATTTTACCAAAAAAATGTTTGAAACGGGTTTAAAAGGGGACAAATAATAGAATCTGTCCCTTATCAGCCAGCGATAAAAAATATATAATGAAAGCGAAAATAAAGGTAGATGCCGAAAGGAGTTTCTCATGAAAAAAATTATAAATGAACCGACACAGGTTGTTGATGAAATGTTGCAGGGGTTGTCATTCATGCATGATGACTTGGTTCAACGCTTAGATGGTTTTGATGTTATCGTTAGAAAGGCAGAAAAGACAGGAAAAGTTGGACTCATTTCTGGTGGAGGTTCAGGACATGAACCAAGTCACGCTGGATTTGTAGGAGATGGAATGTTGTCTGCTGCTATTTGTGGAGCAGTCTTTACCTCACCTACTCCCGACCAAATTTTAGAAGCCATTAAGGCAGCTGATGAAGGTGCTGGGGTCTTTATGGTCATCAAGAACTATTCTGGTGATATTATGAACTTTGAAATTGCACAAGAACTTGCTGAAATGGAAGGTATTGACGTAGCAAGCGTTGTGGTTGATGATGATATCGCTGTTGAAAATAGTCTCTATACCCAAGGTCGTCGAGGTGTTGCGGGTACTATTTTAGTCCATAAAATTTTGGGGGCTGTAGCTCGTTCTGGTAAATCATTAGCTGAAATAAAGGATTTGGCAGATAAACTTGTGTTAGAAATTAAAACAATTGGTCTTGCCTTGTCTGGAGCAACTGTTCCTGAAGTTGGCAAACCAGGATTTGTTTTAGAAGATGATGAATTTGAATATGGAGTTGGTATTCACGGTGAGCCAGGGTATAAGAAAGAGAAAATGCAGCCTTCCGCACAATTGGCATCAGAATTAGTTGAAAAATTATCTGAAGGTTTCCAACTTAAAACTGGTGAACGATATGGGCTTCTCATCAATGGTTTAGGAAGCACGCCTCTTATGGAACAATATGTATTTGCAAATGATGTGGTAAAATTGCTCCATGAAAAAGGTGTTGAGTTGGCATTTAAGAAAATTGGAAACTACATGACTTCAATCGATATGGCTGGATTGTCATTAACATTGATTCGATTGGCAGATGATGAGTGGTTGGATGCTCTAAATGCACCTGTTACTACACCAGCTTGGTAAAACTCAAGGAGGAAATATCGAATGAATGCTGAACAAGCTCTTGAATGGATGAAGCTTTTTAATGAAAAGATTCAAGAACAGAAAGATTATCTTAGTGAGCTAGACACTCCTATAGGAGATGGAGACCACGGTGGAAATATGGCGCGTGGAATGGCTGCAGTTATGGAAAACTTAGAAGGAAAGCAATTTGAGACCAGCAGTGATGTGTTTAAACTTGTCTCAATGCAACTACTGAGTAAGGTAGGCGGTGCTTCTGGTCCCTTGTATGGCTCTGCTTTTATGGGCATGGCCAAGGCTGATTCAAATTCGAAATTAGAAGAAATCTTACAAAGTGGTTTGGATATGATTGTCAAACGCGGGAAAGCAGAAGTTGGAGAAAAGACAATGGTTGACGTTTGGACTCCTGTTATTGCTGCCTTGTCTGATGGCCAGTTGACTCAAGAGGTTATTGATCAGGTAGTGAATGCTACCAAAGATTTACTTGCAACTAAAGGAAGAGCATCTTATGTAGGAGAACGATCTCTCGGACATATTGACCCTGGATCATTTTCATCAGGATTACTCTTTACTGCTCTATTAGAAACTGGGGTGGTTTAATGGGAAGCATTGGTCTTGTTATCGTTTCACATTCCAAACACATTGCACAAGGTCTTGTTGAACTGATTAGTGAAGTAGCTAAAGATGTTCCGATTACTTATGTAGGAGGAACCGAAGATGGAGGAATTGGAACGAGTTTTGATCAGGTAGATAGGGTTGTTTCTGAAAATCAAGCAGATACTTTACTAGCCTTTTTTGACCTAGGTTCTGCTAAAATGAATTTAGAAATGGTGGCTGATTTCAGTGATAAGAGTATCATCATCAACAGTGTTCCAATTGTAGAAGGCGCCTATACTGCAGCTGCTCTTCTACAGGCTGGGGCAGAACTATCGGTTATTCAAACACAGTTGGCGGAGCTTGAAATCAATAAATAAGGAATCTTCCTATTATTCCTTTTTAGGTGAGTTATTACTTATCTCTACTATCAAAGTTTAAGTAGATTATTACAAAATCAGAAAGGGATTGCTTGGGCAGTTCCTTTTTAATTTAACAGAAGTAAAGCCATAGAGTTTCTAAATTGTGAACCATTCAAAACTAATTGTAATGGGATTATTCTAGCTTTAGAATCCTTCAAAAATTTAGATTTAAAGCAATCAATGACTTAGAAGAGTACGAAAACATTTAGTTTATAGGAATTTTAGTCCTAGAATTACATGGATATTTATGAAGTTGAGTTGTTCGATAGCTAGAATTGTTCTATTCTGAAAGATTTGGGCTGTCAATTGTATAGGATAGTGTTATTCTATGTTAGATTCCAGTAAAAATGATTGGATAAATAATATTAAAGAAAAATCAAAATCATAATTTTGTTTAATATGGTATAATATTTCTAATAATTTAAATATAATGAGGTAGTAATTTATGGATGAAGTTTTATTTTTTGGAGAAGATGACTTCGATATTCTTGATATTGATGGTTATGAACTAAAACCCTCATCGTTTTTTAATAAGTTACCAGAAATAGCCAAACCATTAGTCAAAAATGCAAATAAAATCTTATCTGAAGTAGAAAAAATGTTATATTCTGCTCCAGCCTTTATCAATGTTGTCCAATCTAGTATACCTGAAGAGGTTTTTCAGGCAATTCTTTCTCCAGAACAACGGGAACAAATTGCTCAAGGAGTGTTAAAATTAATGACCAAGAAAGATGGCTCTCTTTTGGCGGTATTAGTAGATACTAATACTAATAAAGTCGTTGGAAATGTACCATTGAAATCTGTTAAGTTGGCACCAGAATTAAATAAAGCGCTAGCCGATTATTCGTCACAAATTCAAATGGCTCAGATTGCAGAGGAGATTCAGAATGTACAATATGCTATCGAGGACGTCAGAAAAGGACAGGAGTCAGATAGACTCGCAATAGCCTATAGTTGTCAACAGAAACTCTTGCAAGCTAGAGAGATATCAGATTCAAACATTAGAACAATGATGTTACTGCAAGTTATTTCAGATGCAGAAGATAGTAGAAATCTCTTAATGCTTAGTCAAAAATCAAATGTAAATTTTATCAAAGAACAACCAGATTCTACTTGGGGTAAGTTATTAAAAGGGGATAAACCAGATAAAATTGAAGCTCGTATGAATGAGATTAGAGATGGATTAGCAGCTGTAAATATCGTTTCACTATCAGCAGCAATAGCTTATAATGAGTTGGGCGAGAAAAAAGCTGCTCAAAAAAGTTTGGATTACTTTGGGAAATTTATTAACGAAACTTATCTCAGTTCTCAGAAATTAGTAGAGAGACTTGATTTACTTGATCCTTCGCCTACAAATTACTGGACAAAAGAATTGCCAAAAATTGAAACTTCGATAATGAAATTGCCAAATAAAACAGATTCTATTGAGACAGAGGTGCTAGAATGAAAGAAATAAAAAAATGCAAGACATGTACTAGGGATTTACCATCAAGTTATAAGCACAATAAGTGCGAATCGTGTAGAAACAAAAAAATAGATGAAGCAAAAAAGATACTTAAAGTTGTTGGACAAGTTGGAAGTGTGGTTACTCCAGTTGTAGTTGGTATGTTGATGAATAAAACTAAGAAAAAGAAGAAATAAACTAATCTATTAAATACCTAGAAAGGAAAACTCTCAAATTGTCCCACAAATTTCTACTTTTCGACCTTGACCACACTCTTCTTGATTTTGATGCTGCTGAGGATGTGGCTTTGACGCAACTCCTAAAAGAAGAAGGAGTTGCAGATATTCAGGCATACAAAGATTTTTACGTTCCCATGAACAAGGCTCTATGGAAGGACTTGGAGCAAAAGAAAATTAGTAAACAAGAGCTGGTTAACACGCGCTTTTCTCGTTTATTTGCTCATTTTGGACAGGAAAAAGACGGTAGTTTTCTAGCCCAGCGTTACCAATTTTACCTTGCCCAGCAGGGACAAACTTTTTCAGGCGCTCATGAACTCTTAGACAGCCTCATTGAGCGAGATTATGAGCTGTATGCTGCGACAAATGGAATTACTGCCATTCAGACAGGGCGTTTGGCTCAATCTGGTCTAGCACCTTATTTCAATCAAGTCTTTATCTCTGAACAGTTGCAAACACAAAAGCCTGATGCTCTCTTTTATGAAAAAATCGGTCAACAGATTGCAGGTTTTAGCAAAGAAGAGACGCTGATGATTGGAGATTCCCTAACCGCCGACATTCAAGGTGGCAATAATGCTGGGATTGACACGATTTGGTACAACCCTCATCACCTCGAAAATCATACACAAGCCCAGCCAACTTATGAGGTCCATTCTTACCAAGACTTGCTGGATTGCTTAGATAAACTGTAAAAAGTGGTTTCCATAGCCACTTTTTGCTATAATAGAGGCAGTAAAAATGAAGGAGTTGGCTATGGAACACTCGTCTTGGCATGCTTTGATTAAGGCGCAATTACCTGAGGGTTATTTTGGGAAAATCAATCAGTTTATGGAGCAGGTCTATTCTCAGGAGACTGTTTATCCGCCCAAGGAAAAGGTTTTTCAGGCTCTCTTGACAACACCGCTTGAAGAAGTTAAGGTGGTGATTTTAGGGCAAGATCCCTATCACGGGCCAGGTCAAGCGCAGGGCCTGAGTTTTTCTGTACCGGACTCTATCCCAGCTCCGCCTTCCTTGCAAAATATCTTGAAAGAATTGTCAGATGATATCGGGGTTAAGAAATCTCATGATTTGACAGCTTGGGCTGAGCAAGGAGTCTTGCTTCTTAATGCTTGTTTGACGGTTCCTGCTGGGCAGGCCAATGGTCATGCTGGGCAGATATGGGAGCCTTTTACGGATGCTGTGATTCAGGTGGTTAATCATTTAGATAGACCAGTTGTTTTTGTACTCTGGGGAGCTTATGCACGCAAGAAGAAGACCTTGGTTACCAATCCTCATCACCTGGTTATCGAATCAGCCCATCCCAGTCCTTTGTCGGTTTATAGAGGATTTTGGGGTTCCAAGCCTTTTTCCAAGGCCAATGCATTCTTAAAAGAGATAGGACAAGAGCCAATCGATTGGCTTAGATAAGGAGAAAATATGCCTCAGTTAGCGACGATTTGCTACATTGATAACGGGAAAGAACTGCTTATGCTCCACCGCAATAAGAAACCCAATGATGTCCATGAAGGCAAATGGATTGGTGTGGGTGGCAAGCTAGAGCGAGGTGAGACCCCTCAGGAATGCGCGGCGCGTGAAATCCTCGAAGAGACGGGACTGAAAGCCAAGCCAGTTCTAAAAGGTGTTATCACTTTTCCAGAATTTACGCCAGATTTAGACTGGTACACCTATGTTTTTAAGGTGACAGAGTTTGAAGGGGACTTGATTGACTGCAACGAGGGAACGTTAGAATGGGTTCCCTATGATGAGGTTTTGAGCAAGCCGACTTGGGAAGGTGACCATACCTTTGTTGGGTGGCTTTTAGAGGATAAACCCTTCTTTTCAGCCAAGTTTGTTTATGATGGGGATAAATTGTTGGATACCCAAGTCGATTTCTATGAATAAAGGAGAAAGTAGATGCTACTAATCAAAAATGGTCGTGTAATGGATCCCAAGTCTGGTTTGGATCAAGTGTGTGATGTCTTAGTTCAAGATGGGGAAATTATCAAAATTGCACCTGAGATTAAAGAAGAAGGAGCAGAGATGCTTGATGCTAGTGGTCTTGTAGTTGCTCCTGGCTTGGTCGATATTCATGTTCATTTCCGTGAACCTGGACAAACCCACAAGGAAGATATTCATACAGGTGCCTTAGCAGCTGCGGCAGGTGGTTTTACAACGGTTGTCATGATGGCTAATACTAGTCCAACCATTTCAGACGTGGAGACTTTGCAAGAGGTTCTCCAGTCAGCTGCCAAAGAGAAGATTAATGTTAAGACGGTTGCGACCATTACTAAGAATTTTAATGGGCAAGATTTGACTGACTTTAAGGCACTTTTAGAAGCTGGTGCGGTTGGTTTTTCTGATGACGGTATTCCGCTTGAAAGCAGTAAGGTTGTAAAGGAAGCCATGGAGGAAGCCAAAAAACTCAATACCTTTATTAGTCTCCATGAGGAAGATCCAGGATTGAACGGTGTTCTTGGGTTTAATGAAAATATTGCTAAAGAACATTTCCATATCTGCGGTGCGACTGGGGTGGCTGAGTACGCTATGATGGCGCGTGATGTCATGATTGCCTATGCAACTAAGGCCCATGTTCACATCCAGCATTTGTCTAAGGAAGAAAGTGTTAAAGTAGTTGAGTTTGCTCAAGGTTTGGGTGCGCAAGTCACAGCAGAAGTAGCGCCACAGCATTTTTCTAAGACCGAAGCTCTCCTTTTGACACAAGGAAGTAATGCCAAGATGAATCCGCCGCTTCGTTTGGAATCAGACCGTCGTGCCGTGATTGAAGGTCTCAAGTCAGGTGTCATCACAGTTATTGCGACTGACCATGCGCCTCATCATGTAGATGAAAAAAATGTTGAGGATATTACCAAAGCGCCATCTGGTATGACTGGCTTAGAAACCTCTCTGTCTCTCGGATTGACTTATTTGGTCGAAGCTGGTGAGTTAAGCTTGATGGAATTACTCGAAAAGATGACATACAACCCAGCCAAGCTTTACAACTTTGAAGCAGGTTACTTGGCTGAGAATGGTCCAGCGGACATCACTATTTTTGATGCTAAAGCTGACCGCCTTGTGGACTCCCATTTTGCTTCCAAAGCAGCTAATTCACCATTCATCGGTGAAACCTTAAAAGGGCAGGTTAAATATACCATCTGTAAAGGACGAATTATCTATCAAGCTTGATAGGAGTTGGAATATGAATTATTTTCGAAAACGTAGGGAGAGAAAAGCAAAATCTAATAGCGGAATTTACTGTCCCGCATCTAATCGTTCTAAAATTCAATATGAAACTAAAGAAAAAGCTGATCATGCGGTTCAATATGATAATGGAGGTTTAGTTAGAAGCTATTATTGTCGAACATGTGCGTGTTGGCATACTACTTCAAAATCTAATAACCCTCCGCTAAGTTTGAAAAACTATGGTCTGAAACTCTTTGGTTTAGATAAATCAGAATAGAAAGAGAAGTATGTATAAGACAAAGTGTTTACGAGAGAAGTTAGTATTATTTTTAAAAATTTTCTTCCCAATCCTGATCTACCAATTTGCCAATTATTCTGCCTCTTTTGTTGACACTGCAATGACAGGTCAATACAATACTATGGACTTGGCTGGTGTGTCTATGGCAACCAGTATCTGGAATCCTTTCTTTACATTCCTAACAGGGATTGTGTCAGCCCTGGTGCCTATCATTGGTCACCATCTTGGTCGAGGCAAAAAGGAAGAGGTTGCGTCTGATTTTTACCAATTCATCTATCTGGCCTTGGGTCTATCTGTGGTCTTACTGGGACTGGTACTTTTCTTGGCACCTCCTGTCTTGAATCATATAGGACTAGAAGCTCCTGTAGCAGCAGTAGCGGTTCGCTATCTTTGGTTTTTATCTATCGGGATTATCCCCTTGTTGCTCTTTAGTGTCATTCGTTCCTTGCTGGATTCGCTGGGCTTGACCAAACTGTCCATGTACCTCATGCTTTTGTTACTTCCTCTCAATAGTGGATTTAACTACCTCTTGATTTACGGGGTCTTTGGTGTTCCAGAACTGGGAGGTGCTGGTGCTGGTTTAGGAACATCCTTGGCCTACTGGGTCTTGCTGGGGATTTCTGTTCTGGTTTTATTTAAACAGGAGAAGCTCAAAGCCTTACACCTTGAGAAACGCATTCCGCTTAATATGGATAAAATCAAGGAAGGAGTTCGTTTAGGTCTGCCTATTGGGGGAACTGTCTTTGCGGAAGTAGCTATTTTCTCCGTGGTTGGCTTGATTATGGCTAAGTTCTCATCCTTGATTATTGCTAGTCACCAGTCAGCAATGAACTTTTCAAGTCTCATGTACGCCTTTCCTATGAGTATCTCATCTGCTATGGCTATTGTTGTTTCCTATGAAGTGGGAGCCAAGCGATTTGATGATGCGAAAACCTATATTGGTCTAGGAAGATGGACTGCCCTTATTTTTGCGGCCTTCACCTTATCTTTCCTTTACATTTTTAGGGGAAATGTGGCCGGTCTTTATGGGAACAACCCAGAATTTATCGATTTGACAGCACGTTTTTTGACTTACAGTCTTTTCTTCCAGTTAGCAGATACCTTTGCGGCACCGCTTCAAGGAATTTTACGGGGGTATAAGGATACCGTTATTCCTTTTTACCTTGGTTTGGTTGGTTACTGGGGGGTGACACTTCCAGTAGCTATGGTATTCGACTCTCTAACAGATTTTGGAGCTTATTCTTACTGGATCGGTTTGATTATTAGTCTAATCGTGAGTGGGGCTTTCTACCGTTGGCGTCTAACTGTTATTATGAAGAGATTTGAATCCAGAAAAGCTTGATTTTTAGGATTCATACAAGTAAAAAGATCCTTCCTTATCTGCATTATTTTTGCTATAGTTAAATTAGTAGTAGGCAAATGAGAATTTCAAAAATATAGAAACAATTGATATTCCACGCTACTTTACTAGTATCAGATATAAAGAAAAAGAAGTTGCTTATTTTTAGCAGCTTCTTTTTTTGATAAATATTTTACATAAGTTATATTACGTAAAATTATAAACTATCCAAGGCATTTTTTTGTTCATCATTGACGATATGGGTATAGAGGTCAGTGACTTGTGTGCTGGCATGTCCTAGCTGGTGACTGACCAAAACTTGCGATTTAGTGGCATCATAGAGTCTAGTTGCTAGGGTATGGCGCAGTTTATGGGGTGTTACACGGACTTTGAAGTCCTCTGAGTATTTAGCAACCATTTTCTCAACGCTGGAAGCGTCAATACGATTGGGAACACCTCTATAGAGTGTCAAAAAGAGGGCTGTGTCTGTTTTTTCCGTCTTATAGCGTTGATTTCGAATGGCCAGATAATTCTCTAAATAAGGCTTAGCAAAGGCAGCAACATTGACCGAATCGCGTTTGCCACCTTTTCGAGTGACATCAATAACCATCATTTTTAGATTGAGATCTCTTAAATCCAGATTAACAGCTTCAGATAAGCGAACACCCGATGCCAAGAGAAGGGCAATAATGGCTAAATCTCGTTCTTTATTTTTGTTGAATGATGAGAGAGCTCGATTTGAAAGCTCTTGTGGGTAATCTTGGTCGATATAAGTTAGAAAACCTTCTGTTTCATCACCTAGAAAGAGTTTTTGCTTGATGTTTTCAGCTCTGGCAGCAAGGGTTTCTTTCTTTTTCTTGGTTGAAACTTTTTTCATTACATTACGATAGAAATAAGGTTCTCCCTGATCGTTTTCAACTTCCTCAGTCAAATACTTATAAAGACTAGAAAGTGCTGACAAAGTCCGATTGATGGTTGTCTGAGAAACTCCTTGCTTGGTTGTATTAGCATTCAGCAAGGGACGTTCACGTAGATAAATGATAAAAGATTCCATGTCTTTCTTTGACATATTTTCCAAGACAGATAAGGGAATATCGGACATTTTATCAGCATTTGAAATCCCAGACTCTAAAACCCAGCTGAAAAATCGATCGTATTCCTTAAGGTATTCGTACAGGGTTGTAAAACTGTAGGGCACAGCCAGCTTAGATTGGTAGTATTCCAGTACATACCAGGGCATGATTTGTTTTAGTTTGTCAATTCGTTCCAGTAAAATCTCACGTTTCATGTATTTTCTCCATAAATAAGTCTACTAGTAGTATAGCATAGACCTATTTATTTTTCAAGAAAATTATAGTTTTTCGGAAAGATGTTATAGAGATTTTTAAAAAAGACTTAGACCTGAGTAAAACAGATCTAAGTCTTTGGAGTTTCTATTGAGAATCATTAGCTAGTGTTTTTTCTAGTTTCCAAATACTAAACCAGAATGAAATAGTCAACAGAATAAGGAAAATAATAAGGAGTTATGAGATACAAAATACATTGTATAATCGCTATCGTTTTCTTTTTCATGATTTTAATCTTACTGTACAGATTTGATACAGTAAACTCCTTTCTAGCTTTATGCTTTTTTATGCTTTATCGTTCAATTATTTGTATGAGAAATATCTTATCTGTAAAAAATAACCGATCTCATTGCTGAGAATCGGTTATTTAAATAAATTAAGTTGATATTTACATAATATAAATTATGTAACAATTATACTACAACAACAAATCTTTGACTTTCCCAATTTCGCTTTTTGGAATAACCAGGTGAATCATATCACCCAGATACATTCTGGTTGAGCCGTTAACTGTTTGGCTCTTTCCATTATGCACTTGGGTAGTGATGAGGACGTTGTGTGGTAAGTTGAGTTCATGAACTTGTTTCCCAGCAATTTTATCAGAAACTGGTATTTCGATAAGTGTAACTTCTCCTTCGCTGGATACTTCTTCTGGAAGCATTTTTTCCAGCATGGCTTCATAGACTGGTGCACCTTTGAGTAGGTCCATAATGATGTAGGAGACCAAGGTTACTAAACCAAGTGGCATGAGGTTGCGAATATCTCCTACCATCTCAGTCACGAGTATCATAGCAGTTAAGGGAGCTTTTGATATGGCTCCAAAATAGCCACTCATTCCTAGAATGACAAATATAGGGAATTGCTCTTGACTGACAAGTCCAAGATTGACACAGATAACACCAACTAGGGCACCAAGCAAGGAACCGAGAGCCAAAATAGGTAGGAAAATCCCTCCTGGAAGACCACTTCCATAGCTAATCATGCTCCAAACAAAGCGAATCAAAAAGTAAACTAATAGAACTTGGAAACTAAAATCTTGCTCAGTTAAGGAAAGAACCAGCTGATTTCCACCACCAAGGATTTGGGGTAAGAAGATCCCGACTGGTATGATGAGAATGAAAGCCAGAATTGGATAATAAGCTCTATTCAAACGGATTTTTTGACCTATCCAGTCATAAACTCTACCGACATTGAGTACAGCTTTTTCATAGAGAAAACCAGAAAGTCCAAGAAAAACTCCCATAAGGAGGTAAATCCAATACTGATCTAGGGTCATGAGTGGGATGTTGTCTGGCATATCCAGTACGGGTGTTAGACCAAATATAAGCAGAGAAACAAAGTTTGCTACGAGACTAGCTGCTAGAGTTGAGACCCAGAAAAAGCGCGAAAAATGGTGATAGACTTCTTCTACAACAAAGAGAAGTCCTGCAATCGGTGCATTAAAGGCTGCAGCTAGACCAGCGGCAGCTCCACTCGCAATCAAGGATCGTTCCTCTACTGGACTGGATTTAAGCCATTTGGCAATACCTTTACCACCAACTGCTCCTAGTTGAATACTTGGCCCTTCACGCCCCAGCATAAGTCCGCTGGCAATAGCCAAAATTCCTAGAATATATTTTTTCCAAAGTACGCCCCACCAGTTGAGGGTCATGAGTCCTTTCAGTTCGGCTTCGACTTGAGGAATTCCTGAACCTTTGATATCTTTTTCTGATCGAGTTAATTTCGCACTGAGCCAGCAAACCATTAAATAAAATAGACCAATGATAAAAAGATTGCGCAATAGGTGCGCTTGATCTTGATAAAGTCCTTGTATCAGGTGGAAGCCTTTTTCGATTGAAAACCGAAAGGAGCCGACGATGAGTCCGACGACGAGACCAACAATGATTCCTCGTCCAACTTGGGATAATATGGTGCTTGAGGCAAAGGCAAATTCTTTCTTGGAACTGAGTGTTTCTGACTGTTCCTCCATAATCATTCCTTCTAACTTAACTTTCTTTTTCTACTGAAACCAGTGATTTAACAGGTTCAAAGCTGGTTCGGTGAATTGGGGTAACTCCTAGTTTTTCAAGTCCTTCTAGGTGTTTAGCAGTTCCATAACCTGCATTAGTAGCGAAATCATAGCCAGGAAATTGCTGGTCGTATTCCTTCATCAATTCATCACGTGTCACCTTAGCTACTATAGATGCTGCTGCAATCGAGAGGGAATTGGCATCTCCTTTGATGATGGAAGTTTGTGAAATGGGCAAATCCAGTTTCATGGCATCGATCAAGAGATGTTCGGGTTGCGGACTGAGCTGGGAGATAGCTTCCTGCATGGCCAGTTTGGTTGCTTCATAGATATTGACTTGGTCGATGACCTGATTATCCATGATACCAATCCTGATTGACAAGGCTTTGTCTTGAACTTCTTGAAAAATCTCCAGATGTTTCTTTTTTGGAATTTTCTTGCTGTCGTTGAGACCTTTAATCTTACAATTTTTAGGTAAAATAACGGCTGCAGCGACTACAGGTCCAGCCAGAGGACCACGGCCGACCTCATCAACACCAGCAATTAAGGTCAATCCTTGCTTATAAAGTTCTTTTTCATAGGAAAGCATAGATTCCAAACGAAGATCCTCATCCAATTCAGCTTGAATGGCTTTCTTACGCTTGCTGATTTCCTTTTGAACTCCAGAGCGAGTATCCTTTTCAAGTTCTAAAAAAATAGGGCTTTCTAAATCCTTGACTGTTGCAAGGAGTTCTTTTATTTCTTTAATCGTCGTCATCGAGGTCTTCCAATGTATCTAAGGTATAGTTACCGAGTTTGCCATCGCGGACTTCCTTCACGAAGAGACTGTAAAAACGATCATAGTCATCACGGAAACCGAGGGCACGGGTCATATCCATAATAATAACAGGAGCTTCTTCTTCAATTTTCATTTGTTTGAAGCGTTCAGCTAGCTTTTCTGGATAATGTTTTTTGAAATAATTAAGACCAAAAATTGTCACCTCGTCCATAGGAAGCAACTGGTCCTTAATAGCTCCAGTCAAGGCTAGTTTAAGAGCAACAGTTTCGTCTTCGAATTTAGGCCAGAGAATCCCCGGTGTATCCAAGATTTCCAGGTCTTTATTGGTTTTAAGCCATTGTTGTCCCTTGGTCACACCTGGTTTGTTACCGACAACGGCAATCTTCTTACCAGCCAAACGGTTCATCAGAGTTGATTTACCAGCGTTTGGAATCCCGATAATCATGGTACGCAAGGTTTCAATCTTGATACCACGTTCCTTTTGGCGAGCAATTTTATCAGCCATGAGCTTCTTGGCCGCATCTGTTACAACTTTTACAGTTACTTGTTCTTTGGAATTGATAGCCAGCGTCTGGATTCCCTGTGATTCAAAATACTGACGCCATTCCTTGGTCATTGTTGGATCAGCCAAGTCCGCCTTGTTTAAAATCAAAAGTTTTGGTTTATCACCAACAATCTTGGTCAACATAGGATTTTGACTAGATAGAGGTAAACGTGCATCCACCAAAATAGTTACAAAATCAACAAATTTTAAATTTTCCTGCACCTGTCGACGCGCTTTAGACATGTGACCAGGAAACCATTGAATAGTAGCCATTGAGTTTTTTTCCTTTCGTAGCAAGGGTTTAGAGACCCTATTTTATTTTACTATCGTTTGAACATAAAGGGTTCTCAAATGAATGATGTTCAAACAGTTTTTTGTTTTATGACATAGAAATCTACCTTATATTATATCATGCCTTCTTTATTTTGTCCGATGATAGCCTTTCAAGTACCCTATATAGAAAAAAGCCATCAAATGATGACTTTTCAGAGGGAGCAAAAAACTGTCCTCTTTATGTTTTAAACATTTAAATGTCTTTTTTAAACAGTTGGTTAAAGAAACCGTCTGTGTTTTTAAGAAGGGCTTTGAAGATCTTAGATTTAAGAGCAACAGTGTGAGAGAAGTCATCTGGTTTCTTCAAATCTTCTTCAACTGCTTTAACAAAGATATCCTTCAATTGTGTATAGTTGGTAATTTGTTTACCGTCAATTTCAATAGCAGTAAATCCTTGTTCTGCTTTAGCTTTAACATCGTGATACCAATGTCTCTTCCACTCTTCAAGTGTCTTGAACTTGTCTCCAGAAACTTTCTTAATAATGAAATCATCACCTAATCTACCCTGATTTTGTTTATCAGCTTCACCTTGATATTTGCTAGATACATAACTAGTGAAACCTTTGTCATATCCATAATAACCCCACATACGGAAGGCATTATGTTTGAATGATAATGAACCTGGGGCACCTTTACTTGTATTACCACCATAAATACCAGCCATCATTTGAACATTAACATATGCTGAATTAGGCCTAAAGTCCTCTGGTCGGAATATACCATTACCTGGATTATTATGTTTGGTCATAAAGTTATTATCAACCAAATCATCGATACTTGCTAATGATTTAGCTTTCTCTCCATCATTTAGGTCACGAACTTTATCCCATTGGTGTGGAGCGGTTAATTTATTTAAACCATCAACATGTCTATCGACTCTGTCAATTTTCTTGAACCACTTGCTATTGTTACCATTTAATCGTGGAAGTACGGCGTCTGCTTCTACATGATCTAGCATCATCAGTGCTTCATTATAGTTTTTCATATATCGATCGATGTCTTCACGAGTTTGTAACTTGTCAGGATTATAATTGTACCATTGGTCACCATCATTTTCACGATGATAAGCCATGTTCAAACCTAAAGCACCATATTCACCATTAGTTGTTGATTTATCAGGTGTTTGCAACATACCTTGCGCATAGGCTTCGACGTCTGTACCTTGACGATGCTTATGACCACCGAAGTAAAGCATTCTATCGTTTACGTGTGTTGTTTCGTGAGTAAATGCTGAAATGCCAAACTGACTAATCATATCAGTTACCATGAAATAAACTTGGTCATTAGGGTTAGGATTAGGGAATATTGACGCCATAGCTCCCATATACCAGTTGGTATCATGGAATTTCCAAGTTGGTCCATATAATTCACGAATAGGTGCAATTGGTTTATTATTCTTATCATAACCCATACGATTTATGCCTTTTATACCGCTATAGTTTTGGTTATCCCATACAGGTGTTGGAACCATATTTTGACTCTTAAGTAATCTATCACGAACATTAGATAATGATAAACGTGACCAGAAATCTAAATAAGTTTGTTGTGCGTGAGCAACTTCTTTAATTTTATCTTTAAATGCTTCTCGTTCAGTTTCTGTATACTTACCATATTTCTCAAATGAGCTATAAGCCATTGTATTGTATGTTGAAATTAAGAACATATGAGCATTCTTAAGCGTTAATAAAGGTAGAATCATACGATTATGGACACCGTTGTTCAAACCATCAAATGCGCGATGTCGTTTGTTAACAAAATCTGGGTTCGTTGTTTTAGGCTCCACAACGTATACATTCTTAGCCGCATGGATAAACCAATCATTTAAATCAGTATCGTTAGTGAAGAGACGCATGTTGTAATCTAAGAATCCATGTAATTCAGATTTACCAATAGTTCCACCAATCATATCACGATAAGCATCCAAAGTTCTGTCACCCTTGATATTTCTCTCACTTGATCCAATTCGAATCAAGAAATCAAGAAGGTCAACTGATTTACCATAGAAATCAGGTTTAAACATCATCAAATTCTTGATAGTCATATCCCCATACTTGATATCATAGTAACGATTGAGATAAGTCAGAGCCATCATGATTTTAGCTTTATTTTCATCCACCTTATTAACAAGTGCTTTCATAGCCGCTTCGTCACTATTTAATTGATGGTCAGCATTTTCAATCAAAGATTTGACCAATTTATCAAGATTAGCTTTCGTTTCAGCAAAACTTTCTTCGAGATAAAGGTCTCGGATATAACCGTTTTTACGTTCCTCTGTATTTTCTTCAGCTCTATCCCGATTACCCATCAAGGAACGTACTTCAGGAGAAATTAATTCAACAGTCGCTAACCTATCTTTAATGTCTTTAATCAATTGATCACGATTTTTATCAACCATGTTTGGTGTATAAACAATGTCACCCAATCCATCGATACTATACTCACGAACTTGCGCTACTTTAGACTCTTTTTGATGAACAGCTTTGATTTCTTTAGTCTTATCTGAATAGTGAATCATCACATGATCAATATCTGATAAATCGGTCACGAATTGACCATCCTTCATCCCCGTAACAGAAAGGACTTCTTTCTTAGCTAAGTTTGAATCTTCTGCAAGTTTGTTACCTTGGTTGACAATCCACTCTTTGTTATAAAATGGTTGAAGTTTCTCAATATTACGATAAGCTAAATCACGTTCGGATTTGTAATCTTGCGTTGATTTGTATTCCTCTGATTTTGGTGTTGTAAGGTTAAGCGTATCTTCAGGAAGAGTACTAATTTCAAATCCACTAGCTGTTATATTGTACCCTTCAATTTTCTTATTAGCTTCTTCTAAACTAATTTCTTTAACACGTTTAGAACGTTGATATGAAGAGGCTCCTGTACTCATATCACGAACAACGAAATCTCTATTCAATCGATTTCCTGAAAAATAACCGTCTTCTTCGTCAATGTTCCTAGAACCGTAGAAGATTTCACCTTTGGTAACTTTCATCATAGAAACGTTGTCTTCTAGTAAACCTAGAACCCAGTTCGAACTGATAAATCCACCAACTTCAACAGGATTTTGAATATCAATCGTACCTTTTGCCACAGAATGGCGAATTGAACCTTCTTTACCAACAGTGTTGTTATCCATACCGTTATCGGTTGTTGCTGCAATACCACCAGCTTTAGCTTTATTACCTGTAATATCAGCTTCAACATAGGCTTTATCTACGTTACCTTTCCAGATTTCACCAACAATACCAGCTACTTTCCAACCTTTGTTACCGAATGAATGTATTTTACCAATGAAGGCAACGTCATTTAATTTACCACCTTTATCGAGTTTGTTAATAATACCAGAAACATTGTTATTGCCAACAACAGAACCTGTAACTTTAACTTTTTCAACAGTAGCATTCTTAACCATATTAGCAAGAGGTGCTACATTATCAGCCCAAGGCATATTGACATCAACATTACCCAGATTAATGTTTTTAATTGAACCATTTTCAACACGATCAAACAACGGTCGAGCGATGTTATGAATCGTGTATTGCTTACCATCGACACTTGATAAATGACCTTGGAATGTACCAGGTACATATTGTTTACCAGCAGCAGGAACATTTGTAGCATTCAAATCGGCACCGATTTTAAACGTACCTTTCATGTCCGCTCTCATCGCCTCAACCAACTCTTTAAAGTTGTAGTAAACATTATCCGTTTTTGGTACAGGTTTTTCGAGGTAGTGAATATACTGATTACGAACCTTAGATGGGTCAACATGTTGAATCAAATCTTGAGCAGTTGCTGTAATTTTATAAAGTTCTTTTTCTTTTTCAGTCACCAACTCAATCTTATCAACTGCTAAACGTGTTACTTTATTATCACGACTAGTGATTTTTAAGTACATTTTCTTCACATCTTCATCTGAAGGTTTTTCAGTCATGAAATCACTAGGTGTTTCAGTACCATCGTCATTTACCTTCACTAAATTAGTAGATGAAATATTTTTAATTTCAACTTTTTTCAAATCCAAGCGAAGTGGTTTCTCTTCTAATGTTGCAGTTTCTTCTCCCTTACCACGGTCATAGGTCATAGTGGTTTCTATCTTATAGTCCATGTAGAATTTTAAATCTTCTACCTGCTTATCTAATTGCTCTGAAGTCAAATCTACTGTTTTGACAATTTCATTTCCATCTTTAATTGTCGCAGTAATTTTATTGATCTTGACTCCATCTGTATTAACCAAATGATAAGAAAGATTTGCGGAGCGGTCTAATACATTTGTATCTGTTCGGTCCAAAGTCAAAACAGGAGCCGTTTTTTCTTTAGGCTTTTCTTTTGTACCTTTTACAAGAATTTCAGGCTTCATTTCTTTCAAGATAGTTACTGTTTCAACTGGTTCACTAATTTTTTTGCCATGTAACTCTTCATAGCTAGTAATAATTTGACGTTCGCCATCCTCACCAATTTGTTTAACAGAATCATCGCCTATAAATTTGGTAGGATCAGATTCTTCTATAGTCGTTTTAGAAATAGTCTCGGTCCGGATATCGGTATGTAAAGAAGGCAACTCTTCTCTTTCTGATGCAACTTCTGAAACTGTAGATATTGGTTCAGTATACTCTGGAATGTCGTTAACAGGTGGCTCAATCAAGTTTCCATTTTCATCTACTCCTGTTGCACCTACTGGTTCCGTGTATGCTGGTTTTTCGCTAACAGGTGGTTCAATCAAGTTTCCATTTTCATCCACTCCTGTTGCACCTACAGGTTCAGTATATTCTGGTTTCTCAGTTTTAGGCGCTTCATCTAGAACTGTACCTACAGGAGCTGTGTACTCAGTTTTCTCTACTTTAGGAGCCTCGTCTGGAACAGTACCTATAGGTTTAGTGTATGCTGGTTTTTCATGAACTTCTGGTTCAACTAAATTACCGCCAATTGGAGCTGTATATTCTGGTTGCTCATGAACTTCAGATTCTACCAGATTACCACTAGCTGGTGCTGTATGTTCTGGCTTCTCAGCTTTAGGCGCCTCGTCAGGGACTGTGCCTACCGGTGCAGTGTACTCTGGCTTCTCTGATTTAGTTGTCTCGTTTGGAACGGTGCTTACAGACTCTGGATTTTTAGGTTTTTCTGCTTTAGGCGCTTCATTATGAACACTTTGAATTTCAGACTTTTCTGACTGAGTAAATGATGTGTTTATTTCGCTTTGAATAGAACGAATCATCGTTTTATCTGGCGCTAGAATATCCTTTGTCCCCTCATCCTTATGTTGAATTTCTGAAATTGCATCATCATTAAGGGGTAGGTATCCAATATAACGATATCCAGCAATTTGAACTACTCCTTCATTACTTGGAGCTTTCAAAGGATTGCTTATATCGAGTGCTTGCATGCTAGAAAGACCGATTAGTCCAATCGTAGTAACTAAGAACAGACTAGCAACTTTTTTCTTTTTATGAACTAAAAGAACTAAACTACCAATAGCTAATAGACCTAAAGCTGTAAGCACAGAAGTCGATGAACCTGTTGCAGGAAGAGTTTCCTGCTGATAAATAAGAGCATAAGTTTTCTCATTATCAGTAGGAATTCCTGCCTGAATCTTTGTTTGTTCTTCTTGTGTAAGAGAGCTTTTTTCAATGTAATGATAGGTAGAAGCATGAATGATTGACGGTGCAACCAAGATACTTCCGAGTAAAACAGAACCAACAATCCCACAGATTTTTCGGATTGAAAATCGTTCTTTTTTAAATAATGACAAGCGTAATCACCTTCTTTAATTTTATTTCCTAATAGTAAACACTATTTTTTATTTTCAAAAATTGAACTTCTAAAATCATCAGTTTGGTCAAGATAAGCTTTAAAGATTGCTTTTTTCAGTTTAAGAACTCTACTATATTCAGGATAAATATTTACACGTTCATCCTCTGCATCAGCTTTGACAGCAGCAGTTATCATACTTTGAAGATCTTCTATATTTTTTATTGTCACTCTATCTTTTCTGAACCAATTTCCATTTGGGTTAATGAAGCTAATGCTCATTAATTTATTAAATTTAGCTTTTCGCTCTTCATACATTGCTTTTTTAAATTCTACCCAAGATGAGTAACGATTATTAAATATTTTTTGAAGTACTAACTCATCAGTTACATTACCAACTTCCTTACCATATGACTTAATCACTTTACCTTTAGCTTTTGCTTCTTCTGCGTATTGATTAGAAATATATGGTACCATTCCATCTTTAAATCCTTTTGCAGCTAACAACTCGAACGCCATACGACGTCCCATTAAATCACCCGGAGTTCCTTTATCATTACTTAGAGCAGAATATATTGGTGAAAATAGTTTAATTGTATAATAGCCATTTCGTTTAAAGGTATTATCATTGTCATTTTCATATCCTCTTCTTGTAATAACATCATTTTCAATTAGACTATTAAATGTCGTTAATTTGCTAAGTTCACTTTCATTTAAGTAACGAATAGTATTAGTTGCATATACTTTACTTCCGTCTGGATCCGGTTCAAATTTATTTTCTATTTTTCTCAACAACTCATTTTTCTTAGAAATATCTAAGTTAACAACAGCATTACCTTCTAGATATTCTAGCATATAAATTACATCAAACATATTATGCATATATTTTTGCAAATCTTCTGCATTATTAAATCGTTTTGTAGGATCTTTCACCTGAAGTCTAGTTGGATCTTCTGATTCTTCATACTTCAATATAGAGTTAATCGTAATAGTAGGATCATTTGGATGATCCGGAGCTTGTAATAATCCTTTTGCATAAAATTCTGGTCCAAGTCCATTTCTTCTTCCATAGCCTCCAAGATAAATTTCTCTATCTGAGTTATGTGTCATTTCATGTGTATAAGTTACCGCACCATCTTTATCAAGCATACGATAAGCCATATAATAGAATGCATCCCCTGTAGCGTATGCTCCATTAGAATTATGAACAACATTATTTCCTGCCGGACCGAAGAAATGTTTTATTGCTGGATGATTAGTTTCAAAAGTTGCTTGGTATGTATCTTTTTCGCCTTTATCATCTGTACCAAATCTAAATGCATCATAAACTAGAACACTTCTATATAATTTTTCTTTATTTTCATTATCTAGAATTTTATACCAATAATCGTAGTGATCTCTAAATCTAGCAGCCGCTTCTCTTGCTTTTGTTTCAACATAGTCATTTAAATTAGTTCCTGCTGGATGTTCTTTGCTTCTATATCTATCATAAGCACCGAAACCTATAGTCGAAATGTTGGATATAATAAACACCGATTTTTCAGGTAATGTTAATAGCGGCAACACCATACTTGGGTATTTCCAAGATGGGCTAGTTAATCTATCATATACTCCAATTGAATATGGACTACCAGCTATTGATTGCTTATCACTTACCTCTTTAATTGTAGATTTTTCTTCTACAATATAGGCTTTAGTTTGTTCTTTAAACCACTCGTTATTTGTTTTATCTGGTACAAAAGCTTTTCTATATTTTTCTAATGCATCAAATAAATTATTAGTTTTATAATTTTTTGCTAATAAAACGTTATAAGTTATAACATTATTTTTCGCTAGTAAATTATTAAATCCAGATTTACCTAATTCGATAACATTATCTAACGCTGAACTATTTGATTTACCAAAGAAATCCAAGTGGTACATAACTAAATCTTTCGCTTTTGTTTCACCATATTTGAAATTGTACCAACGCACTAAGTATGTTAATCCTAGAAGTAATGCTTCCTTATTGTTTTTAATTTTTTCAATTACATAATTATCTATTACCTTATTGTTATTTTCTGCTATTGCAGCATCTGCAGTAAGAAGTTTCGTCAAACTATCTTTCAAATTAGTTTTTGTAGTATTGAATTGATCTTCTAAATATAACTC
Organism: Streptococcus sp. 1032; assembly: GCF_013277015.1. Lineage (NCBI taxonomy): Bacteria > Bacillati > Bacillota > Bacilli > Lactobacillales > Streptococcaceae > Streptococcus > Streptococcus sp. 1032. Next base: position 126,291 of record NZ_VMMD01000013.1, read on the forward strand.
CGTTAAGCTAACATCATTAGAAACATCTAATACTTTTCTAATTGCGTCTGATTTGTATTCTACACTATTTAATGCTGGTAAAACTTCTCCTAAAATATTATTATAATTGCGAAGTAATGTATTCGGTGTGTAAATTAAATTTGTACCGCCTATTCTATACTCTGCTACACTTGAAAAATCACTTTGATATTCTATATTTTTTGTCTCTGATGTATTGTCCGTGTAATATAGTAACAGTTTATTTATACTTTCTTTGTTTTTGTTAATATCACTAATTACTTCATTATCTTTCATAGGAACCACTGACAATAATTCTTTATTATAAAGATTACTACTTGTCTCTACTAAATTCCCGTACTTAACTATCGTTTCTCTATTATAGAATGGTAATAGTTTTTCTATATTTTTATATACTTTTTCTTTTGATGAATCAGCATTCTCAAGACTTCTATAGTCAGTTACATATCTAGAAGAGAAGTTAAAATCTTCTGTTTTAGTAGTATTTTTAGATACAAAAGCAGCTTTTTTCTCTCTAATTTGTGCGTCTTCTAATACTTCTCCTCTTTGAACATCAGAATCCTTAGTTAAGATTTCATCATCTTCTTGTACTACGTTTACAACCTTATTATTTTTGTTGCTATATACATGATTTGCTTTCATGTTAGTGAAATCTTTTCCAGTTATAGCATTACCGTTTGTAACATTAACGTCGCTTAGTACATTAGAAAGTCGACCAGATTTTTCTAATCCTCCAGCTGGATCCCAAAGATTACCAACTACTCCACCAACGTTTGCAAAACGTTGAACATTATTAAGATTTCCTTCAGCATAACTATTACTAATTAGTGCACTATCTTCTACTGCACCAACTATTCCACCAATAGATTGATCACCTTTAGTTGCGTTTGATGCTAAATCAATTGATGCGAACGACTTATCTATTAATCCCCTCGAACCAGAAAGTTTACCTACTAAACCTCCGATTTGATAACTAGCAACTGTTTTATATGTATTAGTTATTCTACCTGTATAGCTACTGTTAGAAATAGTAGAATTATTAACTTGTGATACTAATCCTCCAATTCCATGTTCCCCAGCTATTGCTCCATCAGCATGAACATTATCAATATGGGTATTGCTATTCGCTTCTTTTGCAAGTGTTGCAGCATCTTCTTTTGCTGAAATATTGACATCTTTTAGTGAAAGTTTTTCTACTGTAGCACCATTTAATCCCCCAAATAATGGTTTTTTCAAATTATAAATAGCGTAATATTTCTCATTATTTGTTCCTACTAATGTTCCATGGAATACATTATTCACATAACTTTCTTGACCATCTGGAAGTTCAACTTCACGAGCATCCATAGTTGCACCTAAACGGAATGTGCCATTAGGATTGCTATTCATTGCATCTACTAAATTTTTAAATGATGTATAGACACCAGTTTCACTTTGCTGAGTTTTTGGTAAATAGTAAGTATAATTTTCTAGTACATTATTATTTTCATGATGTATCAGATTATTTGCACTCGCTACTATCTTATAAACATCTCTATTATCTTTAGTATCATTAGTAATGCTTGTAACTGGTAGCATCACATCTTTAAAGTTCTCTGATTTAACTTTCATAAAGTAATTTTCTGCATTACTTGGTAAAGAAGCAAGTGAAGTTACATGTCGATACTTATTACCATCTTTTGAATATAGTTCTACAGAAGATATATTTCTAAGTTCTAATTTCTTAATAACTTCTTTTTCATCTTTAGCGTCATCTTTTTTCTCATCTTTATGACGATAAAGTTTATCGTATACTGGGGTAATCTCATTACCTGCTATAATGCTCTTAATCCAAGCTAATTGTGTAGGAGATAAAATCAATCCGCCTGAGCGATTTTGTGCTCCATTTTGGTGGACACCAATGACTTCACCATTAGCATTAAATATTCCTCCACCACTCATACCAGGATTTCCACCTTGATATTGAACACCGTAGGTGTTATTCGCGTATTCTTGTTCCATTTCTACCGTAGCATCTTTTAAGTGCGTATATTTCCCAGCTGGATATCCATGAACATTTAGTTTGTCATTAAGGTTTACTTTCGAATAATTTTTAACTAATTCTACATGTTCTCTGCCAGTTGTTTCAGGTAGCTTAATCACTGCTAAATCATAGATAAATCCTTTTGGATAATCTTTTTTATTATAAAAATGAATATTGTTAGCAGTAAATGTTCCTTTTTGTCCATCAGGAGTCACCCACTCATATACGTTTTTAGATTTATCACCTCTAAATTCGCCCGTAGTATTATCAGTAGAATTATTAATGAAATTATGTGCTACTGTTAAAAGTACATTTGGTGCAATAAAAGTAGCTGATCCTACTCCAGTAACCTTCGACGAATCTGTAATAAAGTTCATATTAATTAATGCACTAGATTTTTTCTGAATACTCATTTCTTCTGGTGTATTAGTATTTTCATTATTTGGTTTAGTATCTTCTGCACTAGGTTGTTCGATTTTACCAGTATATTCTTTCGGTGCTTCTACTTTCTCTGGCTCGACTATCGCTCCAGACTGTGGACCTGTGTATTCTGGTAGTGGTGCTACCTGCTCTGGTTCAACAATAGCTCCGGCTTGTGGTTCTTTATATTCTGGAAGCGGTGCCACCCGTTCAGGTTCTCCTTTATCACTTACCACAGTATCTGGCAACTCTGGTTGGACTTCTGGTACGCCTTTATCACTTACTACAGCTTCTGGCAATTCTGGTTGGACTTCCGGTTCTCCTTTTTCAGCCACAACAGCTTCGGGTAACTCTGGTTGAACTGCTGAGTCACCTTTGGCGCTTACAACTGCTTCTGGCAATTCTGGTTGGACTTCTGGTTCACCCTTGTCTGTAACAACTTCTTCGGGCAACGCTGGTTGGATTGCAGGTTCACCTTTGTCGGTTACTACAGCTGCTGGTAGTTCAGGCTGAATTGCGGGTTCAACAATAGCTCCAGACTGTACGTCCTTATGTTCTACACCAGTCTCAGGTTGTTCCGTTATAACTTGAGTTTTTTTAGTACCTTTTTCGACTATTCTTGAAACAGGCGCAGTCGTTGAAGTTGAAACAATTTCTCGCGAAACTTCTTCCTTGTTTACAGAGAATATTCTGATGACTTCAACTTTTTTACCTAATGTACCTTCTTGTTTTACTCTTACAGTTCCTTCAGCTAAATCAGGATTCTCCTGAACTTCTTCTTGAAAATCTATTTTTGTCTCTATAGTTTCCTCACGATATAAGAGTTCAGGTTTATTCAACTGGCCTGATAGAACTTCATCCTGCGGATTTAATGTATTTACCCCAGTCTTTTCTTTTGGAGAAACCTTCTCGTCTTTCTTCGTTTCTAGATTCTTATGTTCGGCTAATTGTTCTTGAGAATCTGAAGATTGTTTCTCTTCTTTTCTTGGATTGATTAATTCAGTAGAGAAAGGTTTTTCAACTACTTGAACTTCTGTCGGCTTAGTTGAAGAAGCTGTTTTTTCTTCCTGAATAGCTTGTCCCTTTGATGAATTCTCTACAAAATTCGGTGTAACATTATAATCTACCTTTTGTTGTTTTGTAGGAGTAGCTACTGATTTTTCTTGATTATTTACTTTAGACTCAGAAGTTATGTTTCCCTCTTTGATATATCCAATATAAGTGTAGCCTGAAATCTCTTTAGGAAGAGGTAATTTTTCTCCTGTGGTCAATTCATAGTCAGTATTGTAATTCAGTAAGAGATTATTTTCTAAAGCATGAGCCGATACAAGAACACCATTTCCTATCCCTGCAACCAATACTAAATGTAATACTGTTTTATTCTTAACTTTTTTCTTAGAAACGGCAAAAATTAAAATCCCCAGAGCAGCTAAGCTAGCACCAGCAACTAAGGTTTTCATATCATTCTTGCTTCCAGTATTTGGCAATTCTCCCAGTTGATTTTGAGAATTTAATTTATAAACAAGATAATAAGTCTCATCATCATTCTCCATGCATGTCGGAATATCATAGACAAGCTGCTTCTTTTCATCTGATGATAGCTCTGACTCTGTCACATATTTATAGTGAACACCTTTAGTCTCTTGAGCCTCTACAGATGAACTACCTAATACAGACATAAAAAATAAACTTGAAATCGTTGTAGATACAAGTCCTACTGATAATTTTCTAAATGAAAAACGCTGCTGTTTTTCACCAAAATACTTTTCCATGATTCCTCCTTGAAATATAATTTATAGATGTTACAAAAACCTTTATTATATTAGTGTGTTATCTATAAAAAAGGCAACATAACTTAATTGTACTATTAATTTACAAAAAAGTCTTAAAATTGAGTTGCGCTTTCATACTTTGTTTTATATATAATACTCAATGAAAATCAAAGAGCAAACTAGCCGCAGGCTATACTTGAGTACGGCAAGGCGACGTTGACGCAGTTTGAAAAGATTTTCGAAGAGTATAAAATACCAAGTAGTAGTTTTGTAATTTCCTATTTTCTTTTTGGATAAAATGTAACCTACCATGGAATTTCCACGGTAGATGTTACTCATATCACTAATCGTTCTAAAAATGGTTTGATGCAGTTGAGGAGAATTCCTTCTATCCAGCTTTCTTGTGCTGATGATAGATTCTCTGCTTGAAGGCTTTCTTTTAGAAAATCTCGAACTTGTTCTGGTGCGATTTCAAACTCAAAGGCTTTCATTTTATAGAAAAAGTCGAGCAGATGGTCTGATAAGTATTCAGTTGAAAAAGGCACTTCTCCACTTTTTCGATATTCTAATAAGAGCCGAGCAAATCGGGCTTTTTCTTCAGGAAGCTCACGGAAATAGGAATTGAGGAGCCAGGTCTGCTTCTGCTTTCTTTCAATTGGATCCTGACTAGCAATTCGTTGGTCTTTTTCCAGCTCTTTTTGGTATTGTTTGGCCTTGATAGCCCGTTCTGTCCGATTTTTACCAAAAAGAATTTTCTCCCACTTGCGTTCTTCTTGAGTCAGTGTCTCTGTAAAGCCAAAGTAATCTTGATAGGCACGCTCTGCTGGACCCATGGCTAGAACCAGATTGTCTGCATATTGCTTGGCGATTTTATCCCTCTTCTTGCGCTCTTTCTCTGCCTGAATACGGAGTTCTTGTTCGTAGTCAATTTTCTCCTTACCTAGCTTGACAAGGTAGAGTTGGTCATCTGGTTTTCCAAGTAAGAAGGGTTTGATACATTTTTCAAGAACTTCTTCCATACGAGCCTTTTTCTTGGGCTCTGCCTTGGTCCAACTTCCTCCTTGAAAGACTTCTAGGAAGAGCTGGTAGTCTCTATCAGGGGAGAACTGATTGCCACGATTAGGTTTAAAAACACCTTTTTCCCAGAGCCACTTTAGAAGACGCTCGTCAAAGTCACTTTTATTGACCTTGATTTTCTCCTTTTTCTGGGCTTTTCTGGTCAGATTTTCAATCTTTCTTAGCAGTTTTTCTTCCTCTTCCAATTGCTGGTCAAGGGATAATCGATGAAAATGACGAACACAGTCGCTACCAATTGGAAAGAGGCGTTGGCCTGTGACACCGTTAAAGAGTTCATAAGCGTATTTGATGGCATTTCCACAGACACAATTGCTACGGCCAATACCGTTAAAAATCAAGGAAACTTCATTCCATTCCTTGGTAGCTTGTTCCCAAGTATCCGCTTTTGAAGCCTGTAAAACCGCATCATGCAGGGATTTTCTAACTGGAAGTGTCATGAGGTCTCCTTTCTATATTATACTTTTACAACTTGAACATCGTCTTTACCTAGTAAAATCAAGTATTTTTCAATATTTTCAATCGAATAGGCTCGAGATAAAGCCTCTCCGTATAGGGCTAGCTGACCACGATAGCGGTCTATGAGTTGACTTGGATCATCATAGCGGTCTGTCTTATAGTCGAACAGAACAATTTTGTCTTCGTAAAGCAGATATCCATCAAGGATACCACGGACAACAAAGTCTTCCTGACTCTTTTGGTCTCGTTTGAGCATGGAGAAGGGTTGCTCGCGATAAAGATGATCGGTATTAGCAAGAATTTCCTGACCGAGTGCTGTGTCAAAGAATGCAAGAATTTTAGCAAGCTTGATCTTGTCTCTGACAGCTGGTCTGGTTTGAACTTGTTTGAGAGTTTCTGTCAGGCTAGCAAGCGTTGGTCGTTGGCTGAGATCCATTCTCTGCATGAGTTCGTGGGTAGCACTACCAATCTCAGCTCCAGTTACCTTTTCTTTGGTTGAAAAATCTGGCAAATTAAAGCTAATTTTCTTGTCTACTGACTGGCCTTGACCAGCAATTTCGACACCTTCCATATCCATAACTGGTTCGTAGAATTTCTTGATTTGACTTGGAGTTTGAACACTAGGAAGTTCAATGGCTGCACGGTGAAGAGTATTATAAACTTCCACTTCTTTCAGCATTTCAAGAGCTTCTTTAATGGTTTCTGACTGACGATTGTCTGCTTGGGAGCTATCTTGGAGAGGGCTTTTGTTTTCCAACTCTCCGATAGATTCTCTAGTCAGCTGATTTTCACCAACGAAACGATAACTAAAGTTGAGAGTGTCCTTAGAAAATACTTTGCTGATAGCCCAGATCCAATCTTGAAAATTCTTGGCTTGAAGTCTAGTGTTGCTATTTAGTTTCCCATTTTTAGCTGCTGGGTATTCCTTGGCTTCCAGCTTTTCACGAGAACCCTTGCCGACAAGATAGAGCTTTTTCTCAGCCCGCGTCATGGCAACATACAGCAGACGCATCTGTTCTGAATAGCTTGCCAGCTGCAATTCTTCTTCATTCTGCCTATAGGTCAGGCTAGGAATGGAGAGTTTGATGGTTTTAGGATAGTGATCTTCCACTGCTCCTGTCTCCATTTTGGCAATATATTTGACACCAAGTCCATTTTTACGGCTGAGAATGACCTCTGACATAGAGTCTTGCTTGTTGAAATCTTGATCCATATTGAGGATAAAGACGTAAGGAAACTCCAGTCCTTTACTCTTGTGGATGGTCATGAGTTCTACAGCATCCTTGGGCGGTGCGACTGCCACACTTGCAAGATCGTGCTGGGCTTCTAGGACCTTGTCAATCATGCTAATAAAACGTGACAAGCCCTTGAAATTGCTCTTTTCAAACTGGTCAGCTCGCAGTGCTAGGGCATAGAGATTAGCTTGTCTAGCAGGCCCATTTGGCAAAGCCCCAACGTAATCATAATAAAAACGGTCGTTATAAATTTTCCAAATCAAGTCATAGAGAGAGTGCGTTTTGGCATACAGGCGCCAAGAAGCCAAGATTTCCATGAATTGGTTTAGTTTCTCAGCTAGAGCTGTGTGGATCAATTTTTTCTGGCTTGTTACCATTTTTTGAGCATTGACCAGTTTCTCATAGAGATTTTCTTGGATTTTATCCTCTGCTTTCTGAAGGGACAAACGTGCTAACTCATCCTCATCAAAACCAAACATTGGAGACTTCATAAGGGCAACCAAAGCGTAGTCTTGCAGGGGATTGTGAATGACACGAAGGGTGTCTAGCATGACTTGTACTTCTAGGGATTGGAGATAATTGTTTTGCTCTCCGTCAGTTTTAACAGGAATCCCGTACTCAGACAGGGCGAGAAGAATCTGGTCATTACGACTGCGGCTGGAGGTCAAAAGGGCAATTTCTTTAAAGGAAACACCTTTCTCCTGATGAAGTTTCAGAATCTCCTTGATAACTAAGCGCATTTCACCTGTTAGTTTCGTTCCTGCCGGGCTTTCTTCTTCCTCATTTGTGTCGTCCTTGTCGTAGAGGAGAAATTCTGCCTTGTTCTCAGGGTTAGGAGTTAGTTTGGTATTGGCAAAAACAAGCTGGTGCATGTTATCATAGTTGATTTCACCGACCTCTTGATCCATAAGGCATTCAAAAACATCATTGGTTGCTGATAGCACTTCGGAACTACTACGGAAATTTTCCTTGAGGAGAATGAGCTTGCCCTCTTTTGGATTTTGCGCATAGCGTTGGAACTTTTCATTGAAAATCTGCGGGTCTGCCTGACGGAAACGATAGATAGATTGCTTGATATCTCCCACCATAAAGCGGTTGTGGCCATTAGAAAGTAATTCCAGCATCCGTTCTTGAATATGGTTGGTATCTTGATACTCGTCTACCATGACTTCATGGAAGCGCTCCTGATAAGCCTCACGGACTTGCGGAAAATTCTCCAAAATCTCAATGGTATAATGGCTAATATCAGCGAATTCAAAGGCGTTTTCCTGGCGCTTACGCTGACGATAAGCTTCCACAAAATCACTCATGAAAGTTTGGAAAGTCTTAGCTAGTTCCCAGGTCTCTCCATGATAACGTTCTTGATAGTCGAGAATGGTTATCTGGTCTGACAGTTGTCCTAGTTTAGCAAACTGGGTCTTTCTCTCTTCGTTGTAGGCATCGACCAGCGGCTTCAAATCAGCCTTACGGCTGGCATTAGTCAGAGCTCGGCCGTTTTTCTCTTTCGAAATTGCGACAACACGCGCAAGCGCCGTTTGATAAGCCTGACTATCGGACTCTTGATTCAAGGAACTAATTTCATCCAGAATCAACTGGACATTTTCTAAATAGGGAGCCTTAGGAAACTCCTTGGCATCATTATCCAGATGATAACGGAAGAAACTTTCCAAGTCCCAAAGGGCTTGCTGGATTTGCTCAGTCAGTTTTTCTTTTTCACTGGTAAAATCAGCCTCTTCAAAACCTTTGAGGAAAGATTCACTCAGCCACTTTTGAGGGTTGCTGGTTGATTGGAGGAAGTCATAAATTTTATAGACTTGCTGGCGCAGCCCCCGTTCATCCTTGCCACGTCCAGCAAAGTTTTTCAGCAAATGACTAAACTTCTCTTTCTGTTTGCCTTGGTAATGGGCTTCAAAGACCTCATGAAAGACTTCATTTTTTAGAAGGAGTTGCTCGCTTTGGTTTTGTAAAATACGGAAATTAGGTGCAATATCAATCAGATAGCCATGTTTACCAAGGAATTTTTGTGTGAAAGAGTCCATGGTTCCGATGGCAGCATTGGGTAGGTCTGCCAACTGGCGACCCAAGTGTTGTTTGAGGTCGACATCGCTGCTTTCTTGGATTTGCTTGCTGATTTTTTTCTCTAAACGTTCTTTGAGTTCGGTCGCAGCCTTGACAGTAAAGGTGGAGATAAAGAGTTGACTGATTTCCACACCACGCGCTAACTGATCCAGAATACGCTCCGCCATGACAAAGGTCTTCCCAGAACCAGCAGACGCTGAAACGAGGATATTCTGACCAGAAGTGTAGATGGCTTCAATTTGCTCGGCAGTTTTCTTCTGTTCCTTACCCGAATGCGCTTCTGCTTCTTGCAGTTTTTGAATTTCCTCCTCAGTTAAAAAGGGAATAGGCTTCATCGATTCAACTCCTCTCTTATTTTTTCAAACCAAGCTTGCTTGAGTTTTTCTCCGACCAGACGCTTGTCGTCAGCTAAATCTAACTTTTCTAGGAAACGGGCTTGACCCAAGTGGTAATTAGCTTCAAATCCGGTGATGGCTTGATGTTGCTGAACATATGGAGCAATACTTCTGCCATTTTCAGTATAGGGATTGATGGCGAATTGGCCTGCTAAAATCTTCTCAGCTGCTTTCTTGTAAAGATGGGCATTGTAGTCCAGTAGGAGCTGGAATTCCTCATCCGTCAACTGGTTAGCCTTGTTTTTATTGTAAAATTCGCCCAAATGACTGCTTTCTTTTTCCAAAAAGAGGCCTTGGTATTTCATAGACTTGCTGGCTTCCGCAACTGCTCCTGCCAGATTTTTAACGGCCATCAGAGATTGGACTGGTTCAGCCATTTCCAAGTACATGGCTCCGAAAAAGTTCTGCTCCCCTTCTCTTTTTAGGGCAGCTAGATAGGTTGGTAACTGGGAATTGAGTCCATTAAAGAAATGAGGAAACTGGAACTGAGTAAGACTGGATTTGTAGTCTACCACTCCTATCGCCCCATCAGCTTTCAAACGGTCAATGCGGTCAACCTTACCTCGTACAAAGACACTGCGTCCATTGTCCAATTGAATAAAGGCTTGCTCTTTCCCACCGAAATTCGCTTCCTCTTTGATGATTTCGATGGCTGGATTGTGTCGGAGAATATGTCCAGTTGTCCGTGCAACATCAAGCAAAACTTCCTTGGTAAACTGGGCTTCCAAACTTTCCTGATAAATAGCCTCAAATTCCCGCTCTTGACTGGTTTCTTGAATAGCCTGTTCTAGACGTTTGTCAAAGGAATCTTCGTTAGGCAACTGCAAGGTACGTTCAAAAATGCGGTGTAAGAAATTTCCGTGACTGCGGGCATCAGGACGCAGGCGTAATTCTTCTTGCAAGCCTAAAACGTAGCGAAGAAAATAACTGTATTCATTGCGATAAAACTCCGTCAAACCAGAGGTAGACAGGTAAAACTCCTGATCAGTAGGATAGAGAGCTTGCAAGGTATCCTTGGTCAACTGCTTACTGCTTGGACTGGTTGGAAGGGCTGGATTTTCCAAACCTTGCTTGTCTAGTTTTTTACCCATGACACGCGCCAGAACCTTGACAAAGGTCAAATCTTGCTCAGTATCACTCGTCTGGCCCTGCTGGTGATAGGCAACCAGACTGGACAAAAGACTGTGATATGACCCCATATCTTCCTTAGACAACCTTTTGTGATTCATCCTCTTCTCTTTCCTGCTAAATCCAAAATGGACCAGTTCTTGAAGATAGGCAGATTCCTTGCTTTCACTTTCGTTAAAAAGGCTTGGAGCTGACAAGACCAACTGCTTACGAGCAGAATTGACTAAGGAAAGCATAGTATAGCGATTTTTCTTGAGATTTTCACTGCTGGCAATCAGCAATTGACTCCCCTCTTCTGTCGCTTGGTTTAGGTTTTGCCTTTCTTCATCTGTCAAAAGACTGGTATTTTGCGCGATTTTTGGTAAATTGTCCTGAGTCAGCCCAATGGCATAGACAAAGTCAGCCGTTAAGGGCGCAATCAAATCGTAACTCTGCACCAGAACGGTGTCCACTGTTGCTGGAATGGTGCGATACTGAGATAGACTCATCCCAGAATAAAGCAAGGCTAGGAAGTCCTCTAGACTAACCTGTGAACCAGCAAAAACAGTCGCAAATTGTTCTAAAACATGACAGAAAGCCTTCCAAACTTCGGCTTGTCTTTCCTGTTCTACAGCTTCCATAGTGGCTGTCAAATCTTGTAACTGCTTGGTCACAGATCCTTCTTTTAGAAAAGAGTTCCACTTTTGCAAGAGATTTTCAGCCTTCTGTTTTCGACTGGCAAAGAGAGTTTCAAGAGGTGTTAAAACACGCAGACGAAGAGCATTTAAACGTTCCAGATTAAATTTTCCATGGTGGGATTTGGTAAAGGTTTGCTGAAAGGCTTGCAAGCCATTGATACCAAGATAACGGATATATTGCTCAAAAGCATCAATATCCGCTTGGCTAAGATCAGTATACAAACCTGTTCTGAGAAGATTTATCAAATCTTCTTGACGGAAACGATAGCGTTTTAAAGCTAAAATAGACTCAACAAACTGTGTCAAAGGGTGGTGCGCCATGGATTCGCTTTTGCCTAGATAGAAAGGAATCTGATACTGGTCAAAAATCGTTTTTAGAGATAACTGATAAGAAGCTACATCCCCCAAGAGAATACGAAAATGCTTGTAGCTCAGGTCTGAGTTCTCATGCAATTTCTGACGAATGCTACGGGCTACTAGCTCCAACTCTTCCTTTTGCGTCAAGCAAGACCAGATTTGTAAGTTTTCACGGTCCTTATCATCAATTTCCAAGGAAAGTTCTGAAAAGTCATAGGACGATTCCAATAAACGAGAGACCTTGTCAAAACTATCCATCTTCTCATGAGTCTGAGAACGGTCTTGAGCAGGCGTTTGGTATTTAGAAGCTAGATGATGGAGAAACTCCACACTGGCTTGGTAGAGATTGCCTTCGGCGAATGGGCTAGTATAGGCTTTCTTACTAGCATAAGCCCCAATAACAATCTCAACACCCTTAGCATAAACTAAGTCCACAATCCGCTCCTCCTCAGCAGAAAAACGGGTAAATCCATCAATAACCAAGGCGATTTGAGTAAAATCACTACTAACTTTGTCATTCTCAATAGCCTCAATCAAATGGGATAACTGACTTCCCTGAGCTAACTGGCCTTGATTGAGATAGGCCGTTACTTTCTCAAAAATCAAGAGTAAATCGGCTCTCTTATCCTCATCCGTCAAATTCTCCAAGTCCAAAAAAGTCATCTGAGCTTTGCTCATCTCGTGGTAAAGCTCAATCAACTGCTGGATAAACTGAGGATCCTGCTTAATCGCACCATAAACACGTAAATCCTTGGGATCGAGTGCCGCAAGACACTTATAAAAAGCCATCCCAAGACCGATATCATCAAGAGTAGTTTTAGCTGGTAAATCATTCAAGACCAGATAACGAGCCATTTGAGTAAAGCGCGTGACGGTAATCGCAAAAGAAGCCTGCTGGGGTAAACATTCCAGTACAGATCGTTCCTTTTCAAAAGAAAGAGAGTTGGGGGCGATGTAAAAGACCCGCTTGCCCGTAGCAACTAGCTCTTCTGCCTCTCTAGTTAGAACCTCTGTCAAAGAAGTCCGAATATCAGTATAAAGTAATTTCATCTCAGCCTCGTTGGAATTTTTCATTGCCTTTTATTATACCATGATTAGCCTCGTAAATCTGTTAAAATATTTAGGCCATCCTTTCTTTTATTCATCATTTGCTAAATCTGCTAGATCTTAAATACTGAATTTTACTTGTATTATAGATAGAATAAATCTGCCTACTGAAAATCACATAATGAAAAAAGCCTCGGTAACAAGGCTTTGAGTTTTATGATTGTTTCTTAGGTACGGAATACACTTCAATGTGTTGTCCTAGTACCTTGATGTCGACTGGTAGATTATCTGATTTATCGCCATCAACATCCGACTCTAATTCGATATCAGAAGAAATTTTAATAGTACGTGCCTTTATATATTCAATATTTTCATTCTCTACAAGATCTCCTTTTAACAAATCCGGAATCAAAGATAATTTAGAGAATATAGAAGCATCTTTCAAAATTAGAATATTTGCATATCCATCCTTGTTTTCTTCAAAGATTTTTTTATCGGCAAAATAATTTGTTAGAAGTACTAAAACATGACTTGCTTCCCCAAGGTAATTTCCATTTTCGGTTTCAACTTTAATGTTAAATACTTGATCTGTCATGACAGACTTCATGGTATTAACTGCATAAGCCAAGATACCAAATTTCGTTTTATCTTCAATTTCAACATTATGAATGGCTTCAGGGAGAGACCCGATACTAAAGATATATCCAAAATAGTGACCATTTGCTTTTCCGATATCAATCTTATCAGTTAAATTGAAATCTAGTTCTTCAATAGCTCCGTCAATATCTTGATTGATTTCTAAAAGTTTTGTAATCAGGTTACCAGTACCACCTGGTATAATTCCCAGTTTAGGAATATAGTCCCTTTCAGCAATCCCTGAAATAACTTCATTGACTGTACCATCTCCACCAAAAACTAGAATTGATTCATATCTTTCTCTAGCAGCTTCTTCTGCGAAATTTGTAGCATCTTTGGCTTTTTGAGTAATTTTAGTTTCCACATCATCAAAATACTCTCTTGCTTTATTCTCCAGCTTCTCTTTGTAATCTAAAGCTTTTTCTCCTCCAGAAGTTGGATTGATAATTAGCATTATTTTTTTCACTCTGTATTTTCTCCTTAAAATCGAAATAGAAAGGTTATTCTCGATGAAAATCAAGGCGTAAACTAGGGAACTAGCCGTAGACTACTCACGACACTGTTTTGAGTCTGTATATTAGCCTGACGTAGTTTAAAAAGATTTTCTAAGAGTATTAACCTGATGACACATGATATTTGCATATATTGCTATTATACAATGAAATGTTAAAAAATAGAAATAAATTGCTTTTAATATCAGTTTTTATCTCATATTAAAAAATGATCTATTTTTTACTAGTAGGTTGTTCTTAATCATCCAAACTAGTCTCTCTCCTCCCCACGATGGAATATAGTTTGTAGATATTATTGCTATTTTCTAGTTCCGGATAAAGATAAAGCTCACTTGAAAGCAGATTTTCCCCATACATAAGTCAGTCTTTGTCTGACTAGCTACTAGCAGATAGACGAGTTAATGTTCATTGTCTACTAATCTGAAAATGAAAATACTTCAAAAGTCAGTTCAGCTAAGGATGGAAAAAACTCAATTTTTAAGAGAATATGAAATAATACTCAATTAAAATCAAATAGCAAACTAGAAAGCTAGCTACAGCTTGCTTAAAGCAGGACTTTGAGGTTACAGATCAAACTAACGGGTTAGCTCAAGACACTGTTTTGAATTTGTAGATTAGACTGACATGGTTTGAAGAAATTTTTGAAGAGGATGAATATCTCTATAATAAAAGGCATCTTATCAAGTGTTTTTGACACCTGATAACATGCACTTTTCTGATTTTAAAGATTTTGCCAGTTTTATTATCATTTAAGATAAGACATTTTCATTATGCTCTGTATTATCATCAACAAACTGTTCTTTTACCAAATCCTTTATATCACTTTTGATACTCTTAGTATCTATAATAGAATCTTCACCTAGTTGGTGAAATGTCGCTTTATCTCTAATAGTATATTCTTGTTCATCGTCATATTTTTTGGTTATCAATCGAATCATCTTTCGTCTTAAAGATTTTTCCCCTTTGATGTTTCCTCTTTCTTTTATCCATGCCACTGCTAAAATGACCAGCATTAGACAACCGACATAACCTAAAAGAGGATACATAATGGAGACTAATTCTTTAAATCCCATAAAAGATAAACCATATCCTATAGCGACCGTAGCAATTAGAATAGGGTAAAAGCGCTTAGGTTTATTTGAAGAGAAACGTTTTGCCAAGGCATAAAATAAACTGAAAGCTGTATTAAAAATAAGTCCAAAAATAATTAGAGCATACAGCAAAGAAAATAGAGGATGAATCTGCTCCGCAATTGTTAACATAGGAATATCAACAGTTGAAACAAGTTTTATATTGGCGTATAAAATACCAGTTGCTACAGTAATAATTAAACTAACTACAAGTCCACCTAAGAGACCACTTTTTTCCGCAACACCAATTCTCATGACAGAACCTCCTAAGACAAATGCCATGGATACACCAGTCATAACAGTTAGTGCGAAATAATTTAGTAAAGAAACCCAGACATTGGGCATCGGAGAAGAAAGTGTAGCTGTGATTGCTTCTAATTCTTCAAAATCAAAACTTTTCCCTACGAACGTATGGACTGCCATAATGATAATCATGACAAAGACCAAAGGAGTAAATATCCCAAGAACGCTGGTAATCTTTTCAAAATTAAGAAAACTGACAATAATGACCAAGATAGCACAAATCAATCCTCCCAACCAAAATGGCAAACCAAATTGTTGGTTAAGGTTTGAACCAGCCCCAGCAATCATAACAAAACCAATTACAAAGCAGGAAACAATTAAAGCAAAATCAAGAATCTTATTAGTAATAGGCCCGGCAATTTGGGAAAGAACTTCAAAATGATCATTTGAACGGAAATAGCTTCCTAAGGTAATGATAATTTTACCAAAAATAATACTTATGATTCCAAGAACAATCGTTCCAATGATACCCCATTTACCAAAACTAACAAAGTATTGCATTAAATCTTGGCCGGAAGATAATCCAGCACCAATAACAACACCGACATAAGCTAATGCTATATTTAAAATACGTTTTAACACTATTTTCTCCTAACCGTTATCACTACAATAAATGACTGTCTATTTAGTATACTATTTTCTTATATTATTGTCAAAAATATAGGTATTAGAACCATGTACATAGAAATATTTCTGTACGATATAGCAAGATAACACAAGGACTAGTCAGCTACTAATCAAACTTCTATCCTCCTAAATTGTTTGGAGATATTAGCTGCTCTTACGTCAGACAAATATCACAAAGATAGCAAGACATTAGACATCCACACAACATTCAACCGATACATTCCAGATGATGACGGTACTAAGACTTTTGCAAGATTTCGAACTACCCACTTAACTAAAAGAGAAATTGAGATACTAGACAAAATGATTGAACTGAACCAGCTCAGTGAAAATACTGACCTAAATTGGTACAAAAGCACTCGTATATTCGTCACAAACACTGGTAGGCCAATCCATAGTTCTATTCTAAGTAAATCTCTCCATCGAACAAACGAACGCCTTAAAAAACCAATCCCCAAACATCTGTCCCCTCACATCTTCAGACATACAACTATTAGCATTTTAGCTGAAAATAAAATTCCGCTAAAAACAATCATGGACAGGGTTGGTCATTCCGACTCTGAAGTCACTACTTCCATCTACACCCACGTCACAAAGAACATGAAAGATGAAGCAATCAATGTACTGGATAAAGTTATGAAAAAGATTTTTTCAAAAGTTTTGTCTCTCAAATACAAAAATAGCCCTTCGGAAAAAATCCGAGGGGCTAGAAACGTTGTTAAATCAACGGCCGAACTTTTAAATTTCAAGGTTCGAGATAAAATAGTTCACTGAACTATTTTATTTTTTCAAGTTATCTTCCTATTATTAGATACTAAAAAATAGGCCTAAGCCTACTCAATATCTAACTTGATTTTCTCAAAAACTATTAAATTCAAATAAGTTGAGATAACTTAAAGGGTAACAAAAAGGAACTTAAAATGATGAGTTCAGCAGGCAAGGAACTAGCACGGTCAAACGTGCTTTTTTATTGCTGATAGGTTCATTATATCACGTAGAAAATAACTCATATCAAAAAAGCACTTAGATTTCTCTAGGTGCTGGAATAGGCGGGACGGGAATTCCCCGCTTTTCAGATACCCCAAGGGTGCGTAGTTCCCGATATTTCTCTACTTCTATTCTTTATCTATATTATACACCTTTTCTAACACTTTTCAACCACAAAAGCCCCTAGATTCGTTTCTAAGGGCTTTTAGTTTATCCATGGTGTTTTTAATCGTCCAGTACGAAACAGAGCAAAATAGGGGGGCAAATATGAAGCCTCAGCCTACTTATACACTTCTAACTCTCCGTTCTGGTGGAATATGTACATACTTTTCCATATCTGCTAACTTAATTCTCAATATTTCTCAACAAAACACCACCCACTACTCTTTAGCGCTTAGATTGTTCTAGGCGTTTGTTGATAGATATTCTTCATATTCTTTACGTGCATAGTCAGGCATCTTTCTCTTTGCTCTGACGATAAATTCATCAAGTGGAGTATTATTGTTTGATCTACTAGAATTATAGAAATCACTCCTAAAACGATGAATCCATCTTTTAGAGCGCTCACTTGTAAAAACTGGTGGATAATCTTTAGAAAATTCCTCTAATATTTGCGGATGATTTTTTTCTAAGAATGCTTGACTAAAGAAAATTGCGTTCCCTAAAAAAGCAACCTGTTCATCTGTCGCTTTTTTCAATGGTTCAAACAAGATATGTTCTAAATATTTTGGTTTCAATCCACTACCTCCACTTCAAAAATCCTTCGCTTAGTGTCAAAAGCCATCTCTTGCACCGTTTTAGATAGAACCTCCTTAACTTTAACCTCATTATAAACTTTCCTCTTCTAATATTCAATCAACAAGAGATTATTACGATAGCTTTTTAGCTTCTTTTCTACTTCATCAGTGGTCATTTTAGCGCTCCTTTATTGTGGTGGTATATCCCAAACAATACAAGCCCCTACTGTGGTTTCTATGTAATTACAAGCCTCTTTCTCACTCTTAAAGGTCGTTACTACTTCTTTATTGCCTTTCCCATATTCTGGAACTCTTACTTCATATTCCCCATTCTCAAGAAAGGTCAGCCATACAATCGGTGTTATATCTTTAATAGTGTGTTCTTCCAATCTTTGCAGTCTTATCTTTAAACTTCTAACCATTCTCCTACCTCGTGTGTAATTCTGTCTGACTTATCTAAAAAAGGGGATTGCTCCCCCTCGTAAGATTTTATTGTGCTTCCATATTTTCATCTAAAAAATCTGAGTTTAAGAATAAAATCAATCCATCTACTCGTTGTTTTACAAATTTATCATCATCCATCAAGCGCTGGTAATTGATTTCATCAACCCCACGGCTAAACTTAGCCAACAAATCTTTAGTACGCTCACGGTTATCAATTGGAATATATTGGGCGATTTCAGCATTTTTAGGATTACCATCTCCCCAGATATCCCCCACGGTACTTCTAATAAGTGACAAAGCTGTCCAATCATCCTTGTAGTGGTCTATCAACGCTTTAGCAGTTGAAACTTCTAGCGCTTCTTTTTCCAATAGCTTTAAAGCATTTTGTAGGGCCGCTTGATAGCCGTAGTCAGTTAATTTTTTAACTTCATCCTCAGCACGTTTACCTTCTACTTTTTCTAATAAACCATCTGATAATGCTTTCAACTCATTGTAGTAAGCCCCATACCAGTTTTCCCACTTATATTTCAATTCTTCTAACTCATACGTCTTACCGTCTATACTCAAATAATTGTTATTGCGAATTTCGTCCATTTTCCCAGAAAGGTTATAAATAGCCCCTTTTAGTGATTCTGTTTTGGCTAATACTGTGCTTCTCTTCATCTATTCAGCTCCTTCTACTTACTTATATAGCACCATTACACCAGTGATTGCTTCTGTGTTGTTAGTAGCCTCTGAATATTTCACGTCTACCACTTGGACAGTTGCCATGAAGTCGTTGACCTCTTTCTCAAAGTCTTCTAGTGCAGTAGAGTCCCAGCGATAATAATAAAATAATTTAATTTTCATAGTTCCATTCCTCTTTCTAATTTTTCTATCCGTGTTTGCAAGTCTTCTAATTCCATGCCACGGTATGCCATTTCTAATATTGTTTTAGCTGCCTGTACCCTTGCGTAGGGGCTTTTTTCTGGATCATCTGCCACCTCGTACAAGACTTCAACTGCACGTCCACTGGCCTGTAATAATAGGCTTGTCGTTCGTCCTATCATGTCTTGTCTTAGCTTTTGATATTCGCTAAAAAAATTCCTATCTCTAAGATACCTATACGCCGTATTTTTGGCGATTCCAGATTTTTCAATAGCTTTTGTAATGCTTGGTTCACTAATCAAAGCCATCAAAAAGTATTCTTGTTTTGGTTTTAATTTTGCAATAGCTTTCTACCTCCTGTTAGTTTAAATGCTCACATCATCGATAAAGAAAATAGGATTGATATATTGCGCTTTATACTCTTCTGTAAGCCTAGCAATGTATTCATCGCATTCTGTTGAATCCTTAAAATCCCCACTATTGATAAACACAACCTTTTCACGATTTTTATTCTTTTGAATTCCTTCAAGACGTTTTACTTTACTTCCTAAACTCATATCCATTCTCCTTTCGCCAAAACAAAAAAGGACACCGAAAAGCCATTTAGCTTATTCAGTGCCCTCGGTTGTTCCGATAGACTCTATTTCTTTGTTTCAGTTCGCACCAAGTGGGAAAATCTACCATCTTGAAAATGCAAGGTCACACTCCCAAAAGTTGGGGGGGATTCTACTCCTATTCTACCACTTTTTTGGTATAAAATAAACCCTTTTTGTAGCAAATCATGAAAATCATCCATGTTGTTTTCCTCTTTCTGTTTTAATGGTGTCACTAGTAGTTACACCATTAAAAGGGGGTCGGTACTATCTACCCCATTTTGTTTTAATGTTTTAGCGTTTGTCAGCTACTGCTTTTAGTTCATCAATCTCTTTAAAGACGGTCTCAAAACTCTCCTGAATCAGTTCAATGTTTTTATTGTTTACTATAGCGTTACAGCTCGCATTTTCAATCAAGCCACCTAGCACCTCACTGATCCGCTCAACGGTTTCTTCCAGTCTAGTCACTCTTTGACCAATGTTCATCACCATCTGGTTTGCTCCTTTTTCTCTCAGATTAGGTTTTGATTAGGTTTAAAAAATAACCCTTTAAAAGCCTATTATATAAGCGTTTCAAGGGTATTAGATTAGGGTTAGTTTTACTTTCCAAGTTCGCGCCTGTATAACACGTTTATATATATTTTTTTATATAAAGATATTAGAAATAAAAACTAACCTACTAACCCAAATACTCGCAAAGACTTTTATATCAACGTTTACAAAGGTTAACATTTAGGTTATGTTTCTATTTTTTGCATAACCTAAATTGCTATAACCCTTGATGTAATTGGTTTTTTAGTATTAAATTTCCTAACCTAAATCTTCATTTTCTAAGTGTATTCCCCATACCCCTTTGACAAATCTTTTACGTTGAAAACCTTGTGGGTCAAGTACTTCATAAAACTTAGGGCTAACCGTTCCATTTTTAGCTGAGTACTTATATGACGTTGTTTTTTCCAATTCGGTCATTACTGCATTGCCAAATTGTCCAAGTTTAGGTTTATCTATCCCAATATCTTCAGCAAATTCTTTTAGTTTGTTTCTTGCTATGAACATTGGAACGTGGTTTATTTTGTGCCACCCGTTTGGTATGTAGAAATTCTCTACCCAAACTTTGATATAATCGTTATCGTTTTTGTACTTGCTAAGCATTTCTTGTACCGCTTTAGGTTCTATAAAGCTATCAAAATCTGGCATATTTAAAACTTTAAACAAAACCCACTCTAGTAGCTCTTTGTTCTTTATAAATCGGTCTTTGATTTCATGACGTTCTTTCTGACCGTTAAAATCTGCACGGAAAGGAATGATACAAAGCCGTCTATACCACCCCATGGTCTTATTTCTAGCTCTGGGCAAATCATTACCCGAAAAGATACACAATAGTCTGAAACGTGCTTCCACGGGTTGCAAGCTTTTTTTATTGACCTGTACTGGATCTCCACTAATTACACTCATAAGGTCAGAAACTTCATCCAGGTACTTGTTAGAAATATCATCTCCAATATTACAAACCTTTCCTTCCAAAGCGCCCAAATAGAACTCTTTCCCGAATTGGTCAGGTTTCAAATTACTAATATTTGACCGTCCTATTAAATTCTCCAGCAAGGCTTGGAAAGTACCCTTCCCATTATTCCCATCTCCAACCATTAGCACCATTTTCTTACGTGTTCGGTTGGGATTGATAGCCTCGTTTATGACTTGCCACAATAAAGCTACAACTTCTTTATCATTAACTGCTAATGTCTCTAACCATCTATCAAAATCAAACCAACCGTCTAAAATCGGTTTTCTAGCGTTAGGATTGTACTCCGTTTGTATCTTACTGGTAATGACAAAATTAGGACTAAATTCCTCTAGTCTATGAGTTTTAATATTATAAACTCCATTCGCTACTGGAATATATCGATAATCGTCCAGCGGTTTTTTCATTTTTGTTTCTGTACGGATAAAAGATATAAGTTCCGTGAAGAACTTGTTAGAGGTCAAACGTGAGTCATATTTTAAAAGCAATTTTCGGAAAATGTCGTTACTTGATACATAATGGCCTAAATCCAAGTGGTAAAGATATAACTTACTAATATCACTTATTGCTCCCTCACCTATAAAGGTAAAATGGCAAATTTCCTGTAACGCTTTGGCTACTATTGCGACGCTAGGCACTGGAATCTCTACTCTCTCATTTTTCTTTCCTTCATTGACGATATAGGAGTTTTCTTTACGCCATTGATCTCCAAGTTCCCAAATCCTACTATAAAGTTCCCACATTGTTTTTGGAGGTTGTTCTTGCTCTCTGACCTCCAAAATTTCACTTTTTAGGTTTGCTAATTCTTCTAGTTCTATGGTTCTAACCTCTCTTTCTATATTCAGCCCGTGCTATACTGCTAAAAGTGCGGTCTAGCTCTTCAATAGGCAATGGTTCAACCGTCACGCTATTAGCTATCTTTGTCAGCTCGTAGGCGGTCTCTAAGTCACAATCAACCCACTTATTAAAGAGTAAGCCTACAAAGCGTGTCAGCGCTACGTTTCGCCCTCCCTCGTCTCCAAATCCGTTGAAAAGCGTGTCAATGATCCTCATGGTCATAGATTTCTGACCGCTTGGTCTTGGAGTGTATGGAAGGCTTGTAGTATTCTGTTTGACTGGTTCAGCCGTTGTCTGTGGTACTGGATAATCAAGTCCATGCTCCACAATCTTTTGATAACTTGCTGGGTCGCCTGTTGTTACTGGTAGCCCTTGGAGTTGTGACCATGTAAGGCTGGCCATATCAAAGGGTAGCCCAATCTTGTCAGCAATCTCTTTCACTACCTGCTTATAGGTTGCCTCATTCATCACGTTGTCAGGCTTCACTACAAGGCGAAAACGGGGCTTTTCTAAGCTATGTTTAATAGTCGGGTATAAGATATAAGAGTAGCCAAATAAAGCGCTAGAAACAGCCTTTATAAAGCCCTCAGACGCCCCCTGTATATCGTCATAATCAAGGAAAATCAAATCCCGATAGATTAGACTGGAGTTGTTTCGCTTGTAACTACCATTCTTTTCTGGTGTCACTTTCCCACTGATACAGTACGGGGCTTGTGTACGTTTGAAGTCTTCAATATTTACCCCTTCAGGGACTACCAGAGGCTTAAAACGCTCAATATACTCGAATGGCTCAATCTTATCAAATGGATAGACAAGGTTATTTTGAAATCCTTTAGCCTCATAAATTGTCATTTCATCCTCCTTTTCTTCGTTTCTTTCTCAATTTCTTCAATCGCTTTTCCTCTTTGGTTTGAGCTAATGTTCTACCACGGTTTTTATACACTTTAACGTCATGATAATGACCTCCGCCTTGTGCTGGGTGTGTGTTATACCTAGCCATTCTCTGCCTCCTAATCTACTGCAAGAAAATTGTATATATCGGTCTTGCGGTAATAAATCTTCTTACTGTTCTCAAAAGGCGACTGATACGGTCTTAAACCGTGCTTTTCCCAGTTGTTTAACGTAGTTCCACTGATCCCTAACTTATCTAGTAAATCAGGCCTAGAAATTAAGTCCCAGCCGTCATTATGCTGTTTTTCAAGCTCAAGCCTTTTCTCTAAGTGATTTCCCACTTTCTCCAGTAATTCAAGTTCTGCTTCTCTTGATAATAGTTGCATATTACACTCCTTTCTAGTTATGAATCTTACCTGCAAGCTGAATATAACGCCCATAATCAGGGCTTAAATCAGTGCTAGGTGTTTCTATCCTCTGTTGGTTTTCTCGCTCATATTGGGCGCTTTTTTTGCGGTCTCGATGGTTTAAATAAAGCAGTAAGCCAATCAGCACCACCAGAAAGATAACCGCCTGTGTATTGGTCAAATCTAGTTCATTCATGTTATGCCCTCGCTTGATAATTCTTGATAAATTCCACTTGATCAGTTCGCTCCATCTTCAAAAACTCGTCCACCTCTTCGGGTGTTACCTTTCTATCTAAAAAATCAGTGATGAACTGAAAGAGGTTCGGATTTCTATCCTTGATTTCAGCAATTGCTTCATCAAATTCTGCTTGTGTCATGTTGTCTAGGTCTAGTGTCATTTTAATAGCCCTCTTTTCTCTAAATCATCAATTACTAAATCCCGTAAATATGTCCATGTTGAAGCGGTCTTGTGAATGATACCATTGCTTAGATTATTCTCTTTTACAACTTGGTCTAAGAAATTGAATAGCAACCAGTCAGGGGCTTTACCGTATCTGTTTACGCATTCATCGTCATATTTTTTTAATTCTCCAAGTAAGTTCTCAACATTCGCATTGAAAAACTCTTTATGGCTCGCTTCTTGCTTCTTGTACGATTCAGATAATTTATAAAACTTTACCCATAGCTGACTGATTACTGAATTACAATCTTCAGCAATTTCCGTTGCTCCAATATGATTCTTAGACTTATGCCACTCTGATAAAATTTCCAGTTTTTCCTCAATGAGTTGCAACTCATTTCCAAAATCTTTTAAAAATGTGTCCATGTTTTTTACCTCTGTTTCTATGTTGTGTAATTGACCTGATGGCCTTTTTATTGTCGTTTACTATACAGGATATCCTCACACTCAAAATTGGGCGAAGGCGAGTGTGGGGATTTTTAACGGTTGTTTCTTATACAGTTTTTCTTGCAATGAAGTTCCTCACGCTCAGAGTGGCCAAACTTTGAGAGCGTGGGGCTTTTTGAGTTGTTTCTTATACAGGATATCCTCACGCTCAGAGTCGCCAAATTGAAAGCGTGAGAAAGTACCAGTTTTAAGAGTTGGCGCTCTATGCTTTTCAAAACCTTTTCTAATTGCTTGCCTACCATTAGTTGTTATTGATTGAATAGTTGATTTTTGTTATAATCAAGGTATAGAAAAAATATCTATATTCTTGATCCAGTCGCTTGCTTCAGTCGCCAAACGTTCAGCAAGTGACTTTTTTTGTTGTCAATCCCCAGTGGTAAAGCACCACATGAGAAACTTGTAAATGTAAAGTAGTATTGCGATTGGGTCGCTCCTTTCTAATAATCTTCAGCAAGCCACTGCATGGCCTTTTGATAAATGCTAGGCTTTACTTCGCCACCGTCTCGGATTTTTCGATAGGTAACTTGTGTAACTCCGATTTCTTCGCCTGCTTGCTTTGCAGTCAATTTCTTATCTGCTTGCTTTCGGCGGATTGCTTTTGCTTGTGTTGAGGTAATAAGCAATGAAGTTCCTCCTTTCTACAGTTATCATAATTGATAACTTTTATCTAGATTGTAACATCATAAATGATACTTGTCAAGCAACAAATGATATTTATTGTTATCTTTTTTGATATTTTTTTATTTTATGATATAATCACAATGAGGTAATAATATTTATGAAAAATCGTATTAAACTACTTAGACAAGAACAAGGGAAAACACAAAAAGAATTGGCCGATGAAATAGGTGTAAAAAAGCTAACAATATCTAGATGGGAAAACGCTGAGGATGTTTCCCTTAAGCAAGATAAAGCCCAGCTACTAGCAGATATATTCGGAGTTAGTGTTAGTTATCTGTTAGGGTATAGCGAGTATAGAGATAGCCAAGAAGCAAACTTTCATCTCAACAAAATCAATCCTGATGATCCATATAATTTAGTTAGAGCTAGGATATGCTCTATCCTTGGTGATGACTTAATGGAAGAACTTGAAAGGCAATATGTGACTGGTTATGATGATCCTGATTACTCTAATCTTATTTCATTCTTATCTGCAGTAAATCAGCTTTCATATACTGATGAAGAAGAGTTATTACTAAATTATGGAATACTCCCTAAGGAAGATAAAAAGATAATAAAGAATCTGGTTTCTGATATGGCTGAAAAAGTAAAAATAGCCAATAAAAAAGAACCTTGGGAAAAAGGATTCTAAACCAATGAACCACAATATCCAACAATCATGAATACTCCCCCTTTTTTCAATATCTATCGTGCAAAAACAGGGGAAATTGAAGAATAGAAAGCCAATTTTACAGACTAAAGCGCAAAAATAAGCGAAATTGACAAATAGAAAGGAGAATCATTTGAGATTTAACTTTGACGAATCTGGTAGCATTACCACTAGCGATAAGCTTAATAATCGATTTTTTATAGTTGCTGGTTGCCAAACGAATGACCCCAACAAAGTAAAAAGAGTTTTTAGGAAAGCAAAGGTAAACTACTTAAAACACCATCCTGAACTAGAATTGGATATAAAAAAAGAAATCAAAGGGTCACAAATGCCACTTGATTTCAAAGACTATATTTTTACGGAATTGATGAAAAAAACAGATATCCGATTTAACTTCATTGTATTTGATAATCACAATGCCGAGGAACATCTTCGGAAAAAGCCAAATATAACGTTTAACTATATTATGTTTCTGCAAGTAAATAAACTGATAGAAAATTATGAGCATATATATTTAGATTTAGACGACAGAAATAAAGCAGTTGAAAACCTTAAAGCTTTAGAAGAATACTTACAAACTAAACTTTGTGCTGAATTAAATAAAATCCCAGATATAAACGTCCAGTTTTTCGATTCTTCACAACATACACTAATCCAAATTGCTGACGTATTTTCAAATCACTTATTTAGAATATTTAAGTCTGTAGCTTATAACCAAGAAAGATTAGGAGATATCAAACTACTTAGAAAAATCCATGATCATAATGTTCAATATTGCCAATACTTCCCAGCAAATAAATGTCAATGCCTACACTTATTTTCAAAATAAAAATAAAAAAGTACAAAAAAAGCGACAAAATTGTTGATTTTTAATAAAAAAAGCGATATAGTGATATTAGAAAGTCGCTTGTAATTCTGATATGTCTGCGTATTTTTCGTAAGTTGCCTATGTAGGTAACCAGCTATCAGTTAAGGGCTTTTATATTTTACAAAAGAAAATCAGTGTATCGGCTTGTGATGTTGGTACACTTTTTCTATTGCCCATATAAGCCCCATATCCGCCTTGTTTTTCTGGTACAATTTACCGTCCGACTGCTTAAAATCGAAAATAAGGGGGTTCTCGTAGCCCCTCGCATGGTATAAACTCAAAATCTTTTCTAATTGCTTGCCTGCTGATGGAAAAGGAGTAAACCATGAATATTACAGAATACAAAAAGAAAAACGGGACTATCGTATACCGCTCAAGCGTGTATCTTGGAGTTGATAAACTTACTGGAAAGAAGGCTAGAACTACAGTAACTGCCAACACTAAAAAGGGGATTAGAATAAAGGCAAGAGAGGCTGTCAATGCTTTTGCTTCAAACGGCTATACAGTTAAAGACAAGCCAACAATCACAACATACAAAGAACTGGTAAAAGTTTGGTGGGATAGTTACAAGAATACAGTTAAACCCAATACTCGTCAATCTATGGATGGATTGGTTAGAGTTCATTTATTGCCTGTATTTGGCGATTACAAGCTAGATAAGCTGACCACGCCTATTCTTCAACAGCAAGTAAATAAGTGGGCTGACAAAGCCAATAAGGGCGAAAAAGGGGCGTTTGCTAACTACTCCTTACTCCACAACATGAATAAGCGTATTTTGAAATATGGTGTAGCTATCCAGGTAATACAATACAATCCAGCTAACGATGTCATCGTTCCACGCAAACAGCAAAAAGAAAAGTCTACTGTAAAATACTTAGACAACAAAGAATTAAAACAGTTTCTGAATTATTTAGATACTCTGGATCAATCGAATTATGAAAACCTATTTGATGTTGTCTTGTATAAGACTTTATTGGCCACTGGTTGCCGTATTAGTGAGGCGCTGGCTCTTGAATGGGCTGATATTGACCTAGAAAACGGTGTTATCAGTATCAATAAGACACTAAACCGCTATCAAGAAATAAACTCACCTAAATCAAACGCTGGTTATCGTGATATACCAATAGACAAAGCCACCTTGCTTTTACTAAAACAATACAAGAATCGTCAACAAATTCAGTCTTGGAAATTAGGTCGTACTGAAACGGTCGTATTCTCTGTATTTACAGAAAAATATGCTTATGCTTGCAACCTACGCAAACGCCTAAATAAGCATTTTGAGAACGCTGGTGTAACGAATGTATCATTCCACGGCTTCCGACATACACATACCACTATGATGTTGTACGCTCAGACTAGCCCTAAAGATGTCCAATATAGATTGGGACACTCTAACTTATTAGTGACTGAAAATGTTTACTGGCATACAAACCAAGAAAACGCAAAAAAAGCTGTCTCAAATTATGAAACAGCCATCAATAATTTATAAAGGGTGTCATATTTAGTGACTACCCTCTTACTATACCTTAAATCAGTTAAGGGTAACTAAAAGGGTAGTAAAATTAGAAAAAGCACTAAGGGAAAGCGCCCCAAAGTGCTTATTTCAAAGGCTTTATAGCCCCTCATCTCATAAAGAGATTATTTTTTCAAGTTGTAGAATGATTTCAATCCACGGTATTCTATTTTAGAGCTTTTATATAAAACTACATGAGTGCAAACCCTTGTAAAATAAGGGTTTATACGTCATAAACTACATATATTTTTTACCGTAAAAATACAAAAGTTTACACCTTATGCCCCTTTTTTGCCCCCTGTTTTTATTATTGACAAAACACCGTTTTTGACAATAATACACCACGATTTTCTATTCCTATTCTTCAAGAAAACGATTTTTTGAACAATAGGATTGTAATTTTGCTTTCTAATCGTTCAAAATGCGCGTTTTTGCAAAATAGAAATACAAACTCTAATTTTGTTAACGTCAACAAAATTGGCAACCAAGCACTTTATAATACTATTTGTTGATGTCAACAAGTCAATTTCAGAGCAAACAAAAAAACCGCAAGCCTGAGCCTGCGGTGAAAGAACATTTTAGAAAGTTTCCTTTCTATTTATTTAACTGTAATCAAGCCTTCTGGCTCTACTGTGAATTCTGGCTTATCTGCCAGTGTTCCATCTGGTTTAATGTAGTACCAGCCTTTTTTATCAGCTGATTGGATAAAGGAATTTGATACCATGGCGCCTTCTTTAGCGTCTAGGTAGTACCATGTGTCCTTGTATTTGACCCAACCTGTCTTCATGGCACCCTCTACGTCGAAATAATACCACTTCTCAGCGATTTTCTTCCAGCCTATCGCCATTTCGCCTGAGTTGTCAAAGTAGTACCAGTTGCCGTCAGTGTGCTGCTTCCAGCGATCCGCAAGCATGTAGCCTGAGCCGTCGAAGTAATACCAGGTTCCGTTGATTTTCTCAAACTTATCTTTTGGATAAGAGCCGTCTGAGTGTACATACCAATAGCCTGTATCGTTCTGTTGCCATCCTGCTTCAATCGTCAAGCCGTTTTCAATATCCTGCTTAAACTGCTCACGGCTAATACCCCATTTGGCAAGATAAGGATAGGGGTCAATGTGATCTGAGTTGTTGTCAGGCTGGTTATTGGTACAGTATTCATGCGTTTTGATACCTGCCAAGTAGTCTGTATCAAGAGTTTTTGGCAAACCTGCTTCATCTGCTAGATTACGTAAGAGTTCGATATAGAGGCGATAGTCTGTCATGAACTCTTCTCTAGTTGAATGGCTTTCAAT
>NZ_VMMD01000014.1:0-94913 GCF_013277015.1 Streptococcus sp. 1032
AAGAAATTCCTAAGCTTCTCGGCATTTCTAAAATACCTGCAGAAGACGTCTGTCAGTCGTCTACATTACTCCAACATAAGTTCTAAAAACTAATCTTCAACCCCATTCCAACGTCTCACACTAACTTCCACTTGGATTAGCAGTGGAACTTAGTTTGGGAATTTACCGTTTTTTCATGAATTCCTAATGGGTACGGATGTCAAACTCTTTAAACACAATACGTAAGTCTCTTAATACTCTTTGACGACCTCGGAATCGTTCATTTCTTAAGATGCGTTCTAGTTCTTCTTGTTGATCTTTAGTTTGTTTGTTTCTATAATCCCTTAGTGTTTCATGAAAGAGATAATAATCATCTAGCCAGAGACCGCCCTCACTTATACGATGACTTATCTCACCCACTTCTTCATAAAGCTCTTTATCATATCTCCGTTTGTGACTTTCTTGCTTACGGAGATAATCTAAAATTCGATTCCGGAATTTTGTTTTGAAATATTTACGTAAACGAGGAATATCTTCTGCCAGCTCTTCTTCTCTACTAATCAATTCATGTAGACATATCATTCCCTCTTGATCCCAGTCCGATAACTCCCATAAATGAAGGTAATATTCATTTCTACACTTGTATACAATTCCTTGGACTTCTTCATACAATTCTTTAATCATTCTTTTCCCCTTTCTAAATACAGTTTAACAAAACAAAAAGCTAATTTGGTTATTTCTCCCCATTCTGTTCCCTACACCGTCTAAACTGCACAAAAAAGAGAGGCTCAGCCTCTCTTTGGGTTATTTTTCGTCATTCATTTTTGATTTTACTTCATCATAAGATAATGCATGAGATTCCTCTTCTACTGTTTCAGGCATCTTTCCTGTTTCATAGAGAGATTTAATTTGTGTACTATCCAATGTTTCGTATTTCAATAATGCTTCTGCAATCAACTTGTGAGTTTCACGATTTGACTGAATAATTTCAGCGGCTTTATTTCGTGCCTCATTCAATAATGAACGAACCTCTTCGTCAATTTCATAAGCTGTTTGTTCTGAAATTGATTTTTGAGGGCTTTGTGCACCAAACATGGCATGATTTCCTTCATATTGAACTGGACCAAGTTTTTCACTCATACCGTACTCTGTAACCATTGCACGCGCCATTTGTGTCGCTTGTTCAAAGTCGTTTGAAGCTCCTGTAGTTTGGACATTAAAGATAATTTCTTCAGCTACACGTCCACCCATTAAGCCAGCCAATTGCTCTTTCATATCTTCTTTAGATAGAAGCATTTGGTCTTCCTTAGGAAGTGCAATCATATAACCACCTGCACGACCACGTGGTACAATTGTAACCTTATGGACAACTCGGGCATTCGATAAGACTAGACCAACAATGGTATGTCCTGCCTCATGATAGGCAACCAATTCACGTTCTTTTTGTGAAACTGTCTTATCTTTCTTAGAAGGACCAGCAATCACTCTATCTTCTGCTTCATCAATATCTGAAGCATCAATAACTGACTTGTTGCGACGGGCAGCAACTAAGGCTGCCTCATTTAGAACGTTTTCCAAATCAGCACCAACAAAGCCTGGAGTTTGTTGAGCAACTAATTTCAAATCTACATCTTCTGCTAAAGGCTTGTTCTTAGCATGAACTTTCAAGATTGCTTCGCGCCCCTTAACATCAGGACGACCAACCAATACTTTTCTATCAAAACGTCCTGGACGCAAAAGGGCAGGATCAAGTACATCTGAACGGTTTGTCGCAGCGATGACGATAATCCCTTCATTTCCCTCAAAACCATCCATCTCAATCAAAAGTTGGTTCAAGGTTTGTTCACGTTCATCATTTCCTCCACCGAGGCCGACACCACGTTGACGACCAACAGCATCAATTTCATCGATAAAGATAATAGCTGGCGCTGCTTTTTTGGCATCTTCAAAAAGAGAACGAACACGACTAGCTCCAACTCCGACAAACATTTCTACAAAGTCAGAACCTGAGATACTAAAGAATGGAACGCCTGCTTCTCCAGCGACTGCCTTAGCAAGCAAGGTCTTACCTGTTCCCGGAGGCCCCTCCAAAAGAACACCTGCTGGAATACGGGCTCCAAGTTTTGTAAATCGTTTTGGATCTTTTAAGAATTCAACAACTTCAACTAGTTCTTGCTTTTCTTCCTCAGCTCCAGCAACATCTGAAAATCTTACTTTAATATCCTCTTTATTTGCAGCTTTAGCCTTACTACGTCCAAAACTCATTGGGTTACGACCATTGCCTCCCCCCATATTTCCCATCATAGAGAATAGGAAGAAGAATAGAATTCCAAATGGCACAATGGATACGAGTAGATTAATCCACATACCACTTGAACTTTCATGCTTAATAGTTACTTCTGCTTTATGGTCCGAAGCAAGTTTTTGCAATTCTGATACTGTGGTATCAGAGGGAAGAATAATACTTGAAAATTTCTCTACTGTTGTAACAGATGGAGAAAAGAACTGAATGCCTGTTTCTTCTTTACTTGTTTTAGGATTTTTATAGACACCCGAAACTTCGATAACACTGCCATTTGGTTGGTAGGTTAATTCTTTTACATTGTCATCGGTAATTTCTTTTACCAATTCTGTATAATTAATTTGCTCACTTTTCCCTGCAACACTACCTGTACTAAAATACTGGTAAGCTGTAACTAGGAAAAAAATAAGTAATAACCATAGAAATGGATTTTTAATTAAACCATTATTTTGTTTTTTCATTAAAAATTGTTCTTTCTAATTTGAATACACTTCTTCTTTCAATACTCCAACATAAGGAAGGTTACGATAATTTTCTTTGTAGTCTAAACCATAACCTACTACAAACTCATTTGGGATAGTAAAGCAGGTATAGTCTGCCTCAATTTCTACAACACGTCCCTCTGGTTTATCCAACAAGGTTGCAATGTTAACAGAAGCTGCATCTCTTGCAATAAACATATCTCGCAAATTCTTCAAAGTTTGACCTGTATCAATGATATCCTCTACAAATAGAACATGTCTTCCTTTAATATCTTGAGTTACATCTTGCTTGATATTGATGACACCACTACTTGCTGTTCCACCATGGTAGCTAGAAACCATCATGAAGTCCATTTCAATATGTGTATCAATATGTTTGACCAATTCAGCCATAAAAGGAATAGATCCTTTTAAAATCCCAACCAAGATTGGATTTTTTCCTGCATAGTCCTTAGTTAATTGAGCACCTAATTTTTTAGCAGCTTCTGTAATTTCATCGTGTGAAACGAGGATTTTTTTAATATCGTTTTCTAACATTTTTTTACCTATCTATTTTTTCTATATAAAGTACAGTGTTCATTATATCATTTTTCGTGTTTTTACTCAAATCACTAGTCGCAATTCCCAAAATTGAGACAATTTCACCAAATTGCTCAATAATCAGAGCAGATTTTCGCTTTTCCATAGGGATTTTCAAATCAATAAATAGACGTCTGAGTTTTTTTCTATGCCCATTTTGAATCAAAACATCTCCTGTTTTTCGATGACGAATGTGTATGGATGTTTCCCGTGAAACAGATATTTGTTGAATTGATTCACCTTCTAAAGGAAGTCCAAAGGAAAATAAATATCCCTGATAAGTTACCTGATTTTGATAGTGTAACACAAGTTCATCTTCCTTTTCATCAGCCTGCGGACTGATTTTACAAATCTGAAACTGTTGATACTCTTTTATCAATTCATAGCCATTTTTAAGCAGATGACGATACTGGCTTTTAGTTTTTAAAATTTGCCTAACTTCTTCAAACTGAGCTTTTGTAAGATTCAAATCTGGAAAACGATTCAGATAAGTTTGAAGTAAAACTCTTTGTGTCGACTCAGAGTAAGACAATAGCTGCTCTAAATTTTCCACATCAATATTGTTAGATAATTCAGTTATAGCTAAGTCATAATCTAAAATTTCATTGCCGATACTTAAGATTGCATCTCTAAATCGAGGATTTTCTTTTTCTAAATCTGGTAAATAAGAGTTTCGAATACGGTTGCGAAAATAATGATTTTCCTTATTTGATGTATCTTCAAAGTGAAAAATTGGTGGAAAGTCTTTTTTCTGAAAATGCAAGAAGGGGCGAATGATTTCTATCTCTCCGACTACTTGCTTCTCCTTAATTCCTGATAGATAGCGCAAGCGAGTCCCTCGAATCAAACGCATCAAAATCGTTTCCACCTGATCATCAGCATGGTGGGCAGTGACTAAAGCTGTCGCACCTGTCTTTTTCATGACCTCTTGAAAAAAATCATAACGAAAATGTCGTGCATGTGCTTCTGAAAATTCTCCTGAAAAATTGCTGATATAAATAGGAAGCTCTGCTTCAGCAGCCAACTTCCTTAATTCCTTTTCTTCCCAATCTGATTCAATTCTCTGCTTATGATTCACATGGGCTAGAATCAATTCAATTTCTAACTCTTTTTGATAAGTAGATAATACCTTAAATAGAAACATAGAATCTAATCCACCAGAAAGAGCTAGCACCACCTTAGTATGCTTTTTGAAATATCCCTTCTTGAGAAAATGATTTAAAAAATCCTGTTCCCTCATTTTAGAACCTCATAAACATCCTTGGCTATCTTGGAAATCGTATCGTAATCAGAATCTTTAGTAAAAATAGAAAGCACAAATGGAGAATCTGCATAGGCGACACCCGTATCATGCTTAAATTCGTCCGCATCCCCAATTTTATGAGCTACCTTCACAGAAACATCTTTGGCAATTCGCTGATTATCAAAATCTGTTTTAGTCAAAGACTCCAATACAAATCCATTTTGATTATAAATAGCTTCCATGACTTTTCCAGCCATTTTAGAAGAAATCAATTTTTCTTTTGGATCCCAATCATCTCCCATAATGGCAGACATCTTGGATTTAAATGTGGCATCAGATTGGTTTGAAATGTAATATCCCAATATGTTATGAGCTACATTATCAGATTCTTTAGATACTTTTGTGATTAAGTCCTTGAGAGAATACTCTTTATTATCCTCTTTTTTAGGAAGACTACCACTTCCTTCTGGTTTATAAGAACCTGGAAAATCATTGATTGCAGATACATATTTTACAGTCGTATCTAACTGATAAAGACCCTCATTTATTTTTTCTTGCGCATAATAGAGATAAGGGAGTTTCAAAACACTAGCTGCATACATCTTTTCATCTTGATTGATACCAGCCTCTTTTCCAGTAGTCAGTTGCTTAACATAAATAGAGAATGAATCCTTCTGATATTTTTCCGATAACATTTCTTGGACTTTACTCATCCGATTATCTTCTTCAGAAGTTGATTCTTTAGCTACCCATCCAACCTGATCAATATGTAGAAATTCTCTTCCTTCTACAAACATGGTCTTGTCAATCGATACTTGCGAATAAGCTGATAAGGATGATTTCACTTCTTTTAAGTCATAAGGACTATTGTACAGTTTAAAATCAGATTCTAACCATACTTTTTTTATTGTTGGAGTTACCTCTGACTGATCATATAAAAATCGTTTGTCTGCAGCTATAAATTGATGGTTGGATAACTTAAATACCGGAATCCCTTGTTTATTTAAACGCCACTCGGTTATTTGGAAACTTGTTTTGGGAGTCAATTTCCCAGATTCCACTACTAAATCTTCATTCGCATAAACAGGAACCTCTCCATAAACCATGGGAGAACTTAATTTTTCTCTAAAATAAATACCAAAGTCAGATTGTGAAAGGTAATAAATTTCTTTCGAAGTATAGACGACTTCTTTTTCTGTGCTAACGACTTTTGAAATAGTCAAAAAACTCGGTAGCAACAAAATAATTAAGAACTTACGCATTCTTCCTTTCCTTTTCTTCTTGTAAACGCAATAATTGATTTTTATCAGCCAACTCTTCCAGCTTTTCATCTGATCGACTCAAAAATTGCTCAATTACATCTAGTAAATTTTCCATTTTATCACCTTTGAAGCAAGTCAGGAATCGTATAAACTATTTCCCTCGACTTAGAATAATAGTACTTCGCTCGTGTATATTTGGCAGCATAATCCTCATCTTTCAACTTGGTAGCAAATGCTGTCTCCTTATCCTTTTCATCACTCAAAGTTTGATACTGAGTTTGCAAGTCTGCTAATTGCTGACGTCTTTGGAGTAATTGCTGATAACTCTGCGCTAAATTAAAAGTTGGCAAGATAAATAATAGCGTAATCAAAATCAATACCCACCCCATAAAACGATTCCGTTTTTGTCGTTCTTTCATCAGGTAGCGACGACGTTGATATTCATTTTGGATAAAAGAATTATTCAATTGTACAATATTTTTAGACATTTTCTTCTACCCGTGTTTCACTGATAATTTCATACATGCCTGCTGCATCTTCTTTTTTTGTACTATCTTTCATCTCTAGTACTTTGACAAGTAGCAACTTATTGCCAAAGCGAATTTCAACTTGGTCATTAACTTTCAAATCCGTTGAACTTTTGGCCAAGATTCCATTCACCTTGATTCTGCCTTTATCTGCTACTTCTTTTGCGACTGTACGACGCTTGATAATTCGCGATACTTTTAAATATTTGTCTAATCTCATCCTTATTACCTCAACTTATTATTGTACCATTTTTATCTATTTTATAGAAGAAAAATATCAAATGGAATTTTCTTTCTTAGACTCTTTTATCTCTAATAAACTTTCTCCAAAAATCAGCAGACCTTCTAAAATTTCATAATCTTTCTTATTTTGGACATCAAATACAAGCTCCATTAATCCCTTATTCTCAGCGATGCCTGCTTTTAAGTTCGTTGCGGATAAAGCTTTAAAATAATCTTGAGCTAAAAACAGTCGTTGAGTGACTTTTTCAAATTGAACTGTAATTTTATTATCTTTTCTTTCCACACGTTGAACAAAGACCTTGTCCAAATATGACTTGACTAAACCAATCTCTAAAAGATATGCTACTACATCTGGGTATTCTCCAAAACGGTCTATCAACTCCTCTTGTAACTCTTCATAATTGACACGGTTGTCAATTTGACGAATTTTCTTGTAAATTTCAATCTTATGTCGTTGATCAGAAATATAAGTATCAGGAAGATAGGCATCAATTTGCAAAATCAACTCAGCATTCCCTTTGGTTCTTGTGTTAGCGTTAGCATTACCGTTTCGTTTAGCAATAGCTTCCTCTAATAACTGCGAATACAATTCAAAACCAACAGAATCAATGAAACCAGACTGGGATTTTCCTAGGAGATTTCCTGCTCCACGAATCGAAAGATCTCGCATAGCAATCTTAAATCCGGATCCCAATTCTGTAAATCCTTTAATCGCTTCTAATCTCTTCTCGGAAACTTCACTAATTGATTTTTCTGGACGATACATGAGATAGGCATAAGCAATACGATTACTACGACCGACTCTTCCTCTTAACTGATACAAGGTTGACAAACCCATATGGTCCGCATTTTCAATAAATAAAGTATTAGCATTTGGAATGTCCACCCCTGTCTCAATAATGGTAGTCGTCACCAAGATATCGTATTGTCCCTCAATAAAGTCTAGTAGAGTATTTTCCAACTGGATTTCACTCATGCGACCATGAACATAACCAATCGAAGCCTCTGGAATCAACTCCTGTAATTCTGAAACCTTCTGGTCAATCGTGTCAACTTTATTGTAAAGATAGTAAACTTGACCTCCACGCTCCATTTCACGTAAGACAGCATCACGAATGACACTATCATTCTTTTCTAAAACATAGGTTTGCACTGGATAACGATTAGTCGGCGGAGTTTCAATAACAGACAAATCTCTGATTCCCAGCATAGACATGTGAAGGGTACGAGGAATTGGCGTTGCTGTCAAGGTTAGGACATCCACTTGTTTCTTCAGTTCTTTCAAGGTTTCCTTATGCTTGACACCAAATCGCTGTTCCTCATCAATAATCATCAAGCCTAAATCAGCAAACACAACATCTTTTGACAAAACACGATGGGTTCCAATCAAAATATCAACTTGACCGTTTTTCAATTTTTCAAGTGTTTCGGTCTGCTCTTTTTTACTTCTAAAACGACTCAATACATCAATATTAACTGCAAAATTTTGGAATCGTTCCTTAAAATTGGTATAGTGCTGTTGCGCTAAAACCGTCGTCGGAACTAGAACGACAACCTGTTTGTGATCATTGACAGCCTTAAAGGCTGCACGCATTGCAACTTCAGTCTTTCCAAAACCAACATCCCCAACTAAAAGTCGATCCATTGGCTGAGAAGCCTGCATATCTCTCTTGATTTCCTCAACACTACGAAGTTGATCATCCGTTTCAACATAAGGAAAGGCATCATCAAAAGCATCTTGCTCTTCATCATCGGCTGAAAAAGCAAAGCCCTTCAACTGACTGCGTTCAGAATAGAGTTTGATTAAATCATCAGCTATATCCTCTACCTGGTTCTTAACTTTTTGCTTGGCCTTTTTAAAATGACCGTCATTTAATTTATTGAGTTTAGGTGCTTTACCGTCACTTGAAACGTATTTGGAAAGTAGATGAATCTGTTCCACTGGGATAGAGATTTGATCCCCGTTTTGGTATTGAACACTGACATAATCACGGTGAATCCCCTTAATTTCAATGGTTTCAATCCCTAGATATTGACCAATTCCATGGATATGGTGAACAACGTAATCTCCTTTTTCAAGTTCATTGTAATCTTTTAATCTCTCTGCGTTTGAAACATGTTGTCTTCGAAAACGACGTTTCAATTTCTTTTGAAAAATCTCATGTTCAGTTATCAATAAAACCTTTTCATCTACAAAATGAAAACCATGTCTGAGATTACCCTCGATTAAGTTTACAGATTCTTTACAAACACTTGACTTATCTCTAGAATCCAATTTAATCTGGTATTCCTCTAAAACATCCTCCAATGTTTTACTTCCCATTGAATTGCTAGACTGCAGGATAATAGTATAATTCATTTTTTTGTATCGTTCAATTTCTTCTTTTAGAAAAGAAAACTGATTGAAAAACTCCTGCATAGGATATTGATTAAATTGATAATTTTTGTCAAACTTGAGATTTCCTAACCCCTTTTGTAGATTAGAGAAAAAGGTAACCGGACTCTGTTTTTTATAAATTTGCTCTGTATCTGCAAAATACTGTATCTCAGAAAATGCTTTACTATTCTGTAATTCTTCTGTAAAGTACTGCGCTAATTCTCTTTCAAAGACTTCATACTGATTCATCAATTTTTGATAATCATCAAAGAATATTGGTATGTTTTTTTCAATATAATCAAATACAGTCCATGTCTTATCATAGCATAAAGATAAAAATTTCCGTGAATCAGAATGCATTTGTTTTTGGTGAAAACTTGAAAGAATTTCTTCTAAGTATGATTTTAAAATAGGTGATAACGTTTTTGAAATTTGTTTTTCTAAAGCTGACTGACCTCGTTGATAATCCTTTTCTCTCAAAAGCATATCACTAGCTGGAAAGATGGTGAATTCTGTCTGATTTTCTTTCGATAATTGTGTTTCGACTTCAAATGACCTGATACCATCAATTTCATCACCAAAAAACTCAATTCGGCAAGGTTCTAACTGGGATATTTCAAAAATATCTAAAATATCTCCTCGTATACTAAACTCTCCCTGAGTTTGTACTTGTGTAACTTTTCGATAGCCGATTTCTTTTAACTGATAGATAAGTGTGTTTTGGTCATATTCTTCACCAACTGAGATTTTTACAACACTATCTTTGAATACATTGGGAGACGGTAAAATCAATCGACTTGCTGCGATATTACAAACTAAAATCCCTCTCTTAGAGGAATCAGTCAAAAAACGCAAGGCTTCAACCCGTGAAATGATTTTTTCTTGTGAAGACATCAAAAACTCCACCATAGGAGTATCATCTACCAAAAATGGATAGACAAGTTCCTCACCCAAGATAGATAGAAGATCACTAACAAGTCCTTCTGCTTCTCCATAAGTTGACGTCAACAACACAATCTTATCTTCTTTTTCTAAACTGCTTGCAATTGCAAGAACCTTAGTAGACGTTGATAAACCTAGTATTAGTTGTCTTTTCTTATCTGTTAAATTTTGATGCCATTTTTTAATCTGATCATTTTCTGAGAATAAATCTAATAGGGTCACCATTTATCCATTATACCTCTGCATTGTTTTCTCAAAATTTTTCTCTTGTAAATAGTAGTTTACAGAATCGTCAACCTTGTCAATAGACTGTAAAATACCAATATACTCATCCTTGTCAAAGGTACTCAAAACATGGTGAACAACTGACATACCATTTTTAGGTCTTCCAATTCCTATCTTAACACGATTAAAGACCTGAGTTCCTATATGTTGAATAATAGACTTAATGCCATTGTGACCACCTGCGGATCCCTTTGCTCTTAAACGAATCTTTCCAACTTCCATGTCAAGATCATCGTAAATGATGAGTAAATCTTCAATATCCAAACCATAGTAAGTCAATAAAGCATGAACTGCTTTTCCACTTTCATTCATAAAGGTCGTTGGTTTAATCAGATAAATTTTTTCTCCATTTAGGAAAAAGGATGCTAGGTCAGCTTGAAATATCTTATCGTGTGTAAAAGTGACATTCTGTTTCTTCGCTAGTTGATCAATAAACATAAAACCAACATTGTGTTTTGTTTCAAAATATTTATCCCCTGGATTTCCCAAGCCTACAAGTAATTTGGTCATTTATTTTTCCTTTCAAAAGCCAAAAGGGTTGGAATTTTTTTCCAACCTAATTGACACCATTTATTAATTTTTTAGACATTAAAGCGGAATTCCATGATA
The DNA here is from genome assembly GCF_013277015.1 of Streptococcus sp. 1032. Classification (NCBI taxonomy): domain Bacteria; kingdom Bacillati; phylum Bacillota; class Bacilli; order Lactobacillales; family Streptococcaceae; genus Streptococcus; species Streptococcus sp. 1032. Next base: position 10,831 of record NZ_VMMD01000014.1, read on the forward strand.
TCGCCATCTTGAACGATATATTCTTTTCCTTCTTCACGCAAGCGTCCAGCTTCTTTTACGGCCTTTTCAGATCCGTATTTCACTAAATCCTCATATGACATGGTTACTGCACGAATAAATCCTTTTTCAAAGTCTGAGTGGATAATCCCAGCTGCTTGAGGAGCCTTCATACCACGTTTGAAAGTCCAAGCGCGAACTTCTTTTTCACCAGCTGTGAAGTAAGTTCCCAATCCAAGCAAGTGGTAAGCTGCACGCGTCAACTTATCTACACCTGATTCTGTCAAACCAATGGCTTCAAGAAACTCTTTTTTATCTTCATCGTCTAACTCAGAAATTTCTTCCTCAGAACGCGCAGAAATAACGACTACTTCAGCATTTTCTGTCGCTGCGAATTCACGAATTTGTTTAACATAGTCGATAGAGTCAGGTTCTGAAACCACATCCTCATCCACATTGGCAACATAGAGCACTGGTTTAGTTGTCAACAGGAAGAGACCTTTGACAACTTTTTGTTCTTCATCTGTAAATTCGATTGTACGAGCTGATTTTCCATCTTCAAGGACTGGTTTAATCTTTTGAAGAACATTAAATTCTGCTACAGATTCTTTATCTTTTTGCGTACGTGCCATCTTTTCTACACGCGCATAGCGTTTATTGACTGATTCTAAGTCAGCAAGAATCAATTCCAGGTTAATGGTATCAATATCTGCAAGTGGATCCACAAAGGCATCTTCACGTCCTTGCTCGCGCATGACATTTTCATCATCAAAAGCACGAACTACATGAACAATGGCATCTACTTCACGGATATTGGCCAAGAATTTATTCCCTAATCCTTCTCCTTTTGAAGCTCCTTTTACAATCCCTGCAATATCTGTAAATTCAAATGTTGTTGGCACTGTCTTTTTAGGAGTAATCATTTCAGTCAATTTTTGTAGACGTTCATCTGGAACTTCTACCATTCCAACGTTTGGGTCAATCGTTGCAAATGGGTAGTTAGCTGCCTCTGCTCCTGCTTTTGTAATTGCATTAAATAGTGTTGATTTACCAACGTTTGGCAAACCAACGATACCTGCTGTTAAAGCCATATTTTCTCATTCTCCGTTTTCATTTCAATCCCTAATATTATAACACAAAAAGGGAAAACTTGCTAACCCTCTAACTAAGGGTTCTCAGTCAATAATTTTATTCATTTTTCGATCAAAATCATAGCGCCCCATCATGACAACATGGTCACAATTACTGCATTTGATTTTGATATCTGCCCCTACACGTGTAATTTCCCAACGATTTGCTTTTTTACCAGTTGACTTGATAGTACAAGCATGTGGTTTTTTCATCTCAACAAAATTTCCAACTTGATACATACTACTCTCCTTTTCTTTTTCGATTATATCATAAAAGAGGCGAGCTAGGCTCAACCTCTTTCACTTAATTTGTACGAACTGGGGTGATGAGCTGCATGAAGTCCTCATCAGTGTCTGCTGGCACAAGAGTAAATGGACGAACAGCTGAGATAAAGCTAATGGTCACCTTTTCGCTATTTAAAGCCTTGAGTGAATCAATCAAGTAAGTTGGGTTGAAACTAATAGTCAAATCTTCACCAGTAACCTGATCAGTATCGATTTCTTCGTTTACTTTACCAACTTCTGGAGAATGAACATGGGCGCTAACAACCCCATCTTTAATTTCAAGTTTCACAGTACCATTTTGAGTCGCACTTGATAAAAGACGAGCACGTTCCATTGACTGGCGTAAGTTTAGCACATCAAAAGTAATAGTAGTGTTAAAGTCTGTTGGAATCAAGCGATCTGTATCAGGATAGTTTCCTTCTAGGAGACGAGTATAGAAGCTAATATTTTCGCTTCTAAAGAGAATTTGGTTATTGGCAAAGAAAATCTCTACAGTTTCAATATCATCTGTAAATACCGCTGAAAATTCGCGTAGAGAACGGCTAGGAATGACAACATCAAAATCATCACTATTTTTCTCAAGCGTTAATTTTTTCTGGCTTAGACGATGAGAGTCTGTTGCAACTGTTTTTAACTCTTTGTGTTGACTCAATACAAAATGAACACCTGTCAAAATTGGACGACTCTCTTGTGTACTTGCAGCAAAAGCTGTTTCATTGATAATTTTCTTGAGTAATTTTGTTTCAAGAACCAAAGGAGTGCTTACTGAAATTTCTTGGATTCGTGGGTACTGTTCGCTATCTTTTCCTTTTAGGGTAATTTCTGATTTTCCACTGGTTAAAACAATTTGATTTTGTTCAATTTCTTTAAAATCAAGAGTCACATCAGGTAGACTAGATACTACATTGATAAAGAAAGAAGCTTCAAGAAGAATCGAACCTAAAGAAGTAATTAACAAACCAGCATCTTCATTTTTTTGAGAAATAAAATTTTCAATTGAAATCTGACCATTTGAACCAATTAAAGTAACACCTTCATTGGTCACGTCAATTTTTACGGTTGATAAAATAGGAATGGCATTTTTAGAACTAATAGCTCTCTTAGTAGTATTTAATGCTTGTAGAAATAAATTTTTATTAATTGAAAAATGAATCATGGATTCTCCTTTATTTATTTTTAGTATTAGAAGGATAATAGTAATAATAGAGTCTGTGAAATCTGTGGAAAACAGACTTTAAACAAGTCATATCAAGTTTTTTGGCTTGTTTAAAAAATGTGGATAAAAAAGATAATAAAGTAAAAGTTATCCACAACTTATTTGATTTTCTTTTTGATTGATTCAATTTCTAAGCGTAAATTATCGTCTTCATCAATCAAAGATTTAATTTTAGCATGGGCATGAATAACTGTTGTATGATCTTTTCCACCAAATTCCTTCCCAATTTTTGGAAGACTATTATCTGTTAGTTCTCTAGATAAATACATGGCTACTTGACGGGCTAACACAATGTTTTGAAGGCGTCTGCTTCCCTTCATTTCTTTGACACTAACTCCATAGAAGTTACCAACTTCATTTTGGATTTTGTCAATTGGGATGACGAGCATTTGGCTAACATCTTGTTTTCGAGCTCTAATAGCTTCTGCAGCAATATCAATAGTGATATCCTTGATGTTTTTTACTCTGGCAATTAAAGTGATGTCGTTGATAGCTCCCTCAAGATCTCGAACATTTGAATCAAATTGCCCAGCTAGGTATTCTAGAGTATCACTTTGGAAATTGTAGCCTAAATGTTCCGTTTTACTTTGTAAAATGGCAATGCGTGTTTCAAAGTCAGGGGGTGTGATAGTTTGTGTCAACCCCCAACTAAAGCGCGTGACAAGCCTCTCCTCGAGTCCTTCTAGATGTTTTGGACTACGATCACTGGTTAGGACAATCTGTTTTTGCTTGTCATGAAGGGCGTTAAAGGTATTGAAAAATTCTTCCTGAGTTGCGACTTTTTTTCCGCTGAGTGACTGGATATCATCGATTAACAAAAGATCAAGACTACGATAGGTTTTTTTAAATTTTTCCATTTCCCCAAGCCTTAAGTGATCAAGAAAGTCATTAATAAAGCTTTCAGCAGGTATGTATTTGACACGCGCATTTGGAATATTTTTTAGAATTTCATTTCCAATAGCGTTTAACAGGTGAGTCTTACCAAGCCCAGGTCCTCCATAGATAAAAAGAGGGTTATAGGTCAGAGCCAAATCTTCAGAGACAGCCAAAGCGGCTGATACTGCCCAAACATTTCCATCCCCTTGAATAAAATTATCAAAGGTATACTTTTCTTTTAACCCAGTATCCGAATACGGAATAGATGCTAACTTTGGACTATAGTCATAAAGAGTTGAATTTGTAGATTCTTCAACTTGTGAGATAGCCGTATCTTGAGGTTTGGTGAAAATATAGTGGGGAGTTATTTCAGCATCATAAATTTCAAATCCAGCTACTACAATAATATCTTTTAGTTGTTTTTCCCAGACCATTTCCATTTCAGATCGTGGTAAAAATATAGTGGCAACATTTTCTTCTACCTTGACGAGTTCAGCTTGAATAGCATAGAAATCATACATGGATCGAGTCAGTCTTTCTTGAGCAAATTCTAAGATACGATTCCAAAATTGTTTTTCTTTCAATCCTTTCTCCTCCTTTACTATTTAAAAGTTTAATACTAGACCTATTTTACCATAGATAGTAAGAATTTTCCACAAGCTGTGAAAAATAATCCACAATGTTATCAAGTTTTATCCACAGGTTGGGGATAAAGTTAGAAACTATTGATTTATTAAGCTTTTTATTGAAAAATATAGTGGATAACCTTGTGAGATAAAAAAATAAAAGAACAGCCTTATTTCAGGCTGTTGATAATTCTACTGTATTCTTCTTGATTTGAAAAAGCAATAATGATTTTTCCACTATCTTTTTTAGAAAGTTTGATTTCTACATCTAATCCGAGTAGTTTTCTTAACTGTTCTTCTTCATTCTGTATGAAATGATTCGTTTTTTGCTGTCTCTTTTGTTTTTTCTCTGTCAGAAGAGCTTCTAACTTCCTTACAGAAATATCTTCTTCTATAATCCGTTGAAAGAAATAGTCTTGTTGTTCCTTATTCAACCCAACTAGCGAACGAGCATGTGCTTGTGATAGTTTGCCATTTTCTACTTCTGAGAGAATCTGTTCTGGCAAGTAAAGCAAACGAATGGAGTTGCTGATATATGGACGAGACTTGCCCATTTTATCTGCAATTTCAGCATGGGTAAATCCTTTCTCTACGAGAGATTCATAGGCGCGTGCTTCTTCTATAGGATTTAAATTTTCTCTCTGCAAATTTTCAATAATGGACTGGATCATCATCTCTTGGTCTGAAAGCTGTTTAATAACAGCTGGGATAGACCTTAGACCAGCTAAAAGTGAAGCCCGATAGCGTCTCTCTCCTGCAAGGATTTCATAACCAATCACAGGAGATTGACGAACAATAATCGGTTGAATGAGTCCATTTTCTTTGATAGACTGTGCTAGTTCATCTAGTTTTTCTCCATCAAATTCTTTTCGAGGTTGATAGGGATTTTTTTGTATATCCGTGATAGAAATCATTTCAAATTTTTCCATGATTCTACACTAACATATCTTTTCTCTTATGTAAAGCTTTCTTTACATAGATGTCAATTAAGATTCTAAATCACCTGAACTCTTGTCAAGTTTAATAGATGTAGTTTCTTCTTTACCGTTACGATAGTAAGTGATCTTAATGGTGTCTCCGATAGAATGATTGTAAAGAGCACTTTGTAAGTCTGTTGATGAAGCAATCTCTTTGTCATCTACTTTTGTAATCACATCGTATTTTTCAAGGTGACCATTGGCAGGCATATTACTTTGTACAGAACGAACAACTACACCAGATGTAACATTACTTGGAATATTGAGTCTTCTGATGTCGCTTGTACTTATATTAGATAAATTAACCATCTGGATTCCCAAAGCTGGGCGTGTCACTTTTCCGTTCTTTTCTAACTGTTCAATAATATTGATAGCATCATTTGCAGGAATTGCAAAACCAAGGCCCTCTACAGATGTTCCTCCATTTGTGGCAATTTTACTTGAGGTAATTCCGATAACCTGTCCTTGAATATTGATCAGTGGGCCACCAGAGTTACCTGGGTTAATAGCAGTATCAGTTTGGATGGCTTTTGTAGAAATGGCTTGTCCATCTTCAGATTTTAAAGATACATTTCGATTAAGACTAGATACGATACCTTGAGTGACAGTATTTGCATATTCAGAACCTAACGGGCTACCAATGGCAATAGCAGTTTCTCCTACGGTTAACTTGCTAGAATCACCAAACTCAGCTACTGTTGTCACTTTTTCTGAAGAGATTTTGACGACAGCAATATCAGAGAAAGTGTCCGCTCCGACAATTTCTCCAGGTACTTTAGTCCCATCTGACAATCGAATATCTACTTTGCTAGCGCCATTTATAACGTGATTGTTGGTGACGATGTAAGCTTCTTTATCATTCTTTTTATAAATAACTCCAGATCCTTCACTAGAGATTTGTTGAGAATCTGTATCAGTCTCATCATTGCCAAATACGCTATTTTGTCTATTTGCTGAATAAGTAATAACGGATACAACGGCATCTTTTACTTTATTAACAGCCTGCGTTGTTGAATTTTCGTTTTTATAGGCAGTCTGTGTGATAGTGCTATTGTTGTTCGAGCTACTTACACCACTTTTTTGAGTTAGTTGAGCTATTGAAAAACTACCCAAGGCTCCACTAAAAAAGCTAATGACGATAACGACTAATAATTGAAACCCTTTTTTGTAAAATGTTTTTAAATGTTTCATATTTGCCTCCATATTTTTGAATTACTGAAAGTATAAACTGACTAGCTTAATTATAACTTAAACACAAAAAGTTTTACACAAACTGTGGATAACTCTTTTAAAACTGTGATTTTCTCAATTGAAATCTATTTTTTATTTTGTGAATAAGATGTGAAAAAATAGAGAATATGTTAGAATAGAGTCATGAAAATTAAAGTTGTAACAGTTGGGAAACTGAAAGAAAAGTATTTAAAAGATGGTATTGCAGAGTATTCAAAACGAATTTCTCGATTTGCTAAACTTGAAATGATTGAGTTAGCAGATGAAAAAACACCAGATAGGGCCAGTGAATCAGAAAATCAAAAGATTTTAGAAATAGAAGGTCAGAGAATTTTATCAAAAGTTGGTGACCGTGATTTTGTTATTGTGTTAGCCATTGAAGGGAAAACTTTCTCCTCGGAAGAATTTAGTAAGAATTTAGAAGAAGCTTCTATAAAAGGATTTTCTACTCTTACCTTTATCATTGGAGGGAGTTTAGGATTATCATCAGCTGTAAAAAAGAGAGCCAATCTTTCTGTCAGCTTTGGCCGTTTAACCTTGCCCCATCAGTTAATGAGACTAGTTCTTGTTGAACAAATCTATCGCGCTTTTACGATTCAGCAGGGATCACCCTATCATAAATAGAGAATTGACTTTTAATTGAATTTTTGGTAGAATAATTGTGTTAGGTCTCATAGCTCAGCTGGATAGAGCATTCGCCTTCTAAGCGAACGGTCGCAGGTTCGAATCCTGCTGGGATCAATATAGTAGCAAAGCTGGGAATTTTCCCGGCTTTTTTCTTAAAAAAGTACACTTGGGGAGAAAAAAATGACAGTTGAGAGAATTTTATCTAAAATGAAATTCCATTTTGTATAATGGTTTTTGTAAGTTAGCTTACAAGAAAAAAACATTTTAGGAGATTTTATTATGAAAAACACAGTTAAATTGGAACAGTTTGTAGCCTTGAAGGAAAAAGACTTGCAGGAGATTCGAGGTGGGGAAAGTAGGGTTTCAAGAATCATCCTTGATTTTCTTTTCCTACGAAAAAAGTAATAAAATAAGGAGAAAGAGTAATGGATTTACTTGGATTTGGGACAGTTATTGTTCATTTTTTAATTATTAGTCACAGTTACCGTTTAATTTGTAAAGGTCAAATAAATAGAAAAGAACTATATGTTTTTGGTATCTATACATTACTAGTAGAAGCAGTACTTGAACTTTCCTTTTATCTTCCATATTTAGATAAAATAGGGATTGAAAGATTTTTATTTCCTTTGGGCTTATATTCCTATTTTCGATGGATGAAACAGTATGAGAGGGATAGAGGACTATTCCTAAGTTTACTACTATCTCTTTTATATGAGAGCACTCATAACTTTCTGTCCGTAACTTTCTCCTCTATAACAGGAGACAATTTTGTTTCACAATATCATTTCCCATTCTTTTTCGTTGTAACGGTGTTGACTTATGTTGTTATATTAAAAATCATTCATTATTTCCACTTAGAACTAACCTATTTTGACAAGGACTACCTTTATCCTTTCTTGAAAAAAGTATTTTTTGCTTTACTATTGTTACATCTTTTATCTTTCGTTTCAGATATAGTAAGTACGATTAAACATTTGAATAGTTTTGGAAGTATCTTGTCATCTATTGTCTTTATTTCTCTCCTTTTGACCTTCTTTGCAATGAATTCGCATAAAGAACAAATGGAAAAAGAGATTGCTTTGAAGCAGAAGAAATTTGAACAGAAACATTTACAGAATTATACAGATGAAATTGTCGGACTGTATAATGAAATCCGTGGTTTTCGACATGACTATGCTGGAATGCTTGTCAGTATGCAGATGGCAATTGACAGTGGTGATTTACAGGAAATTGACAGAGTTTACAATGAAGTTTTGGTCAAAGCAAATCATAAATTGCGTTCAGATAAGTACACTTACTTTGATTTGAACAACATAGAAGATTCAGCTTTACGAAGTTTGGTTGCTCAGTCTATTGTCTATGCTCGAAATAATGGTGTAGAGTTTACACTGGAAGTAAAAGATACGATTACCAAGCTCCCAATTGAACTATTGGATTTGGTTCGTATCATGAGCGTTTTATTGAACAATGCTGTCGAAGGATCGGCTGATAGCTATAAAAAGCAGATGGAAGTAGCAGTTATTAAGATGGAAACTGAAACAGTTATTGTGATTCAGAATTCATGTAAAATGACGATGACTCCTTCAGGAGATCTATTTGCTTTAGGATTCTCCACTAAGGGAAGAAATCGCGGGGTAGGATTAAATAATGTGAAAGAACTACTAGATAAGTACAACAATATTATTTTAGAAACAGAGATGGAAGGCAGTACATTTAGACAAATTATTAGATTTAAGAGGGAATTTGAATGAAAGTTTTAATTTTAGAAGATGTTATTGAACATCAAGTGAGACTAGAGAGAATATTGGATGAAATTTCGAAAGAATCGAATATTCCAATATCATACAAGACAACAGGAAAAGTCCGTGAATTTGAAGAATACATTGAAAACGATGAAGTAAATCAGCTTTATTTCCTAGATATTGATATTCATGGAATTGAGAAAAAGGGATTTGAAGTGGCTCAGCTCATTCGTCATTACAATCCTTACGCTATTATCGTCTTTATCACCAGTCGATCAGAGTTTGCGACTCTAACCTATAAATACCAGGTATCAGCCCTAGATTTTGTTGATAAGGATATCAACGATGAGATGTTTAAGAAGAGAATTGAGCAAAATATCTTTTACACGAAGAGTATGTTACTTGAAAATGAAGATGTGGTGGATTATTTTGACTACAATTACAAGGGAAATGATTTAAAAATCCCTTACCATGATATTTTGTATATTGAAACGACAGGAGTCTCTCATAAATTACGTATTATTGGTAAGAATTTTGCCAAAGAGTTTTACGGTACCATGACAGATATTCAGGAAAAGGACAAACATACTCAGCGATTTTATTCTCCTCATAAGTCATTTTTGGTAAATATAGGCAATATTAGAGAGATTGATCGAAAAAACCTAGAAATTGTTTTCTATGAAGATCATCGTTGTCCTATTTCAAGATTAAAAATTAGAAAATTAAAAGATATTTTAGAGAAAAAATCTAAAAAGTGATTGACAATTAGTAAGAAATTGATATAATGGTTATATCTGCTACAGATAGAAGGTCCGTTGGTCAAGGGGTTAAGACACCGCCTTTTCACGGCGGTAACACGGGTTCGAATCCCGTACGGACTATTTTATCCGCCATAGCTCAGTTGGTAGTAGCGCATGACTGTTAATCATGATGTCGTAGGTTCGAGTCCTACTGGCGGAGTATAGATAAAAAGGAACACAACTGTGTTCCTCTTTTTGTATCAATTTGTATCACCAAGCATCTTCATAAGGAAATCTGTTATTTCTTGAGGACTTTCTTTTTTTCCATGTGCAATCCAAGTTTGACAGACACCAAAAAGTGCATGAGTTAGATAGATGCTACTGTATTCTAATTCAGTTGTATTGAGATTCAGTTGCATAAATCGCTTTTGTAAATCTGTACTGAGCATGATATGAAGTTTATTTCGTAAGAAATTTTGGATTTCTTTGGTTCCATTTTCAGAAAGAAGGGCAGCCAGAAGTGGTTCTGATTCCAAATATTCAAAGACTTCTAAAATAGCGTCTCTTTTGTGATGAGCATGTTTTTGAAAAATATATTCAAATGTATGAAATAGCTTGCTTTGATAATGCTCAATCATATCATACTTATCCTTATAGTGAGTATAGAAGCTGGAACGACTAATTCTGGCTTTTTCTGCTAACTTTACAGTAGAAATTTGATCAAATGGCTGTTCCATCAGTAATTGTACCATAGCATTTTCAATAGTTCGCTTTGTTTTTAAGCGTTTGTTACTTTCTTGCATATTTTCTCCTTATAAACAAATTAGACTATATGTCTAAAAATAGATTTTTTATCTTGTAATTTAGATTTTTTAATGTATAATCTATTATATCAAAATTTTAGACAATATGTGTAAAAAAGGAGAAACTATGTTTAAAGAATGGAAAGCAATTTTTAAAAAACCAACCTTTATTATTGTCATGATAGGGATTTCTCTTATTCCAGCTCTGTACAATATTATATTTTTGTCCTCAATGTGGGATCCGTATGGTCAATTGTCTGACTTACCTGTGGCAGTTGTCAATAATGATAAAGAGGCTTCCTATAATGGTAATACTATGGCAATAGGAAAAGACATGGTGTCCAATTTAAAAGAAAATAAAACCTTGGATTTTCATTTCGTGGATGAAGATGAAGGAAAGAAGGGATTGGAAGATGGAGATTACTATATGGTAGTGACTTTACCCAGTGATTTATCTGAAAAAGCAGCTTCTATTTTAACGGATCATCCAGAGCAAATGCAAATTGATTATCAGACTTCAAGTGGTCATAGCTTTATTGCCAGCAAGATGAGCGATTCTGCGATGACACAATTGAAGCAGAATGTTTCTACAAATGTAACTGAGACCTATACTAAAGCCTTATTTAACAAAATGATTGATTTAAAGGATGGCATGAGTCAAGCAGCTTCTGGTAGTGAAAAATTAACTGATGGAGCGAATCAGTTAGTGACAGGAAGTCAAACATTAACTACTAACCTACACTCTTTAGCAGCTTCAAGTTTAACCTTTTCAAATGGAACGGAGCAGTTTACTAAAGGATTATCTGCTTATGTTTCTGGTGTCGAACAACTTCATCTTGGCTTAGGGAATTTTAATAGTGGTTTAGTTACATATACTGGTGCAGTGAGTCAATTAGATAGCGGATTAGGTCAATTATCTTCTAAAAGTCCTGAATTAGTAAGAGGAATCAATCAGTTATATACTGGTGTAGAATCCTATACTGGCGGTGTTTCTCAGCTTAATGCTGGTCTTAATCAATTTTCATCTGGTGTTAGTGCCTATACAAATGGTGTGGGAAATCTTGCAACAGGTGCTAATCAGTTATCTAATCAATCAGCTACACTTCGAATGGGTGTGGAGCAATTAAGTGAAGGAATTCAACAACTTTCTAGCAAGTTAGATGCTTCGTCTGAGCAAAAAGATCAAATTAATCAATTATCTTCTGGTTTGAATCAGTTAAATCAAGCTATTCAAAATATTGATGTTGGAGATACAAAACAATTAGATTCTGTTTTATCAAGTATAGTATCTCTTTCTAATCAAATGTTAGCACGTGCTCAGTCTGATAAAGCGACTACATTAGCTAATATTCAATCGACAGCAGCTTATCAATCATTGACAAGTGAGCAACAAGCTGAGATAAGTGCTTCTGTATCTCAAAATTCAACTGATAGTATTCAATCTGCTCAGTCAATTGTAACTTTAGTACAAGGTTTACAGGGAAGTTTAGAAAACTTACAAAATCAATCTTCTAATCTTTCGACTTTAAAAAATCAAGCTAATCAAGTATTACCGCTTGCTTCTACTTCTTTGACAGGATTGTCAAGTGGATTAACAGAGATACAAGGAGCTGTTACTAGTAAATTAGTTCCTGCTAGTCAGTCGATTGCATCAGGTGTAAATACATATACTACAGGTGTTGATAAAGTTTCTCAGGGCGCAAGTCAACTAAGTGAAAAAAATGCCACCTTGACAGGTAGTTTGGATCAACTAGTTTCAGGCTCAAACACCTTGACACAAAAATCTTCTAACTTGACAGCAGGAGTTGGTCAATTAGTTGAAAAAACTCCAGAATTAGTGTCTGGGATTGAAAAATTATCAACTGGCTCTAACCAATTGAATCAAAAGAGTCAAGAATTGATAGCAGGAGTTGATAAATTGCAGTCAGGCTCTAGCCAACTAGTTGACAAATCCAGTCAGTTACTTTCAGGTGCTTCTCAATTAGAAAGTGGAGCTAATAAATTGGCAGATGGAGCTGGGAAACTAGCAGAAGGTGGAACAAAGTTAACTTCTGGATTGGAAGGTTTACAGATAGGAGTTGCTTCTTTGGGACAAGGATTAGGTAATGCTAGTGATCAACTCAAGTCAGCATCAACAGAATCTAAAAATGCAGAGATTTTGTCAAATCCTCTCAGTCTATCCAAAACTGACAATGACCAAGTTCCTGTAAATGGAATTGCAATGGCTCCTTATATGATATCAGTTGCTCTCTTTGTTGCAGCAATATCAACGAATATGATCTTTGCGAAGTTGCCTTCAGGACGTCATCCAGAGAGCCGTTGGGCTTGGTTGAAATCTCGAGCAGAAATAAATGGTATTATAGCTGTTTTAGCAGGAATTTTGGTATATGGAGGAGTTCATCTTATTGGTTTAACTGCAAATCATGAGATGAGAACATTTATTCTCATTATCCTAACAAGTTTAGTATTCATGTCCATGGTGACCGCTTTAACAACATGGAATAGTCGTATAGGAGCTTTCTTTTCTCTTATCTTGCTTTTATTACAGTTAGCATCAAGTGCAGGTACTTATCCACTTGCCTTGACAAATGATTTCTTTAGAGCTATTAATCCCTGGTTACCAATGAGTTATTCAGTTTCGGGATTACGACAAACAATCTCTATGACAGGAAATATTCATCATCAAGTTATTTTCCTTGCCGTTATATTAGTACTATTTATTTGTTTAGGTATGCTAGCCTATCAACCTAAGAAAATGGAAGAAGATTAAAAAAATCGACCAACTGGTCGATTTTTTTATGTCTTAGATGATTTTCGTTTGTGATTATAGATTCCAAATAGTAAAAGAGAAGTAAAGGAACAGATTGCTCCAGTAATAAAACCATTGGGAATAAAGGAAAGTGTAATAGTTCCTTTTCCCTTAGGAACGTCAACTTTCATAAAGCCAGTTTGAGCTTGTTTCATTTCTATTTTCTTATCATCTTGGTAGGCAGACCAACCTTTGTCATAAGGAATAGTGAAAAAAATAGATGTATCTTGTTGGACATCATATGTAGCAAAAACATTGTTTTTAGAAGTTGATACTGTGACAGGTTGTTCTTTAATTTTTTGAATTGCCTCAGTTAAAGTTTGGGTATCTAAACGGTAGAAGGTAGGAGATTCAAATGATACTTGTGAATTTCCAGGGAAACTAACATGAATATTAAAAGTTTTTGTATCTTTTGTATAGCCTAGATTAAAGAAGGAGAAGACATTATCAGTTGTAAAAGTTTTCTTTTCTCCATTTACAAGAATGTCAACCTTTTTTTGTTTGTCATTAGAAAAGTGAAGGTTTGTGAAAGAAAGATAAACTTGACTGTTTTCGGGAACCTCAATTTGATACTGGATTGCTGCATCCTCATTTGAAGAACTTGTAACACTAATCAAATCATTAGTATTTTCTGTTTTGTCATAAGGAATTGGAGAAAAATAATCAAAATCGACGTTAGCAAGTTGATTTAAAAACGAGGATTGATTATCCAAAGTGTGTTCATTGAACTTGACATCATTGTAAACAGATTGACTAGCAAATGCAATTGGAAGAGAGAATTGATTTTCATATAGGGTAAGATTATCTTTTTGATATACATCTTGGAAACCATACTTATCAATAGGGTTTTCTGAGATATTATACTGGATTCCAAATAAACTATCAGCCAAAATACTATTATTGGCATAACGGAGATTGAGATTAGTCCCAGAGGATTTAAATCCAAGTTTATCCAAAGTAGAGCTTGCTGAACGATTTCGAACAGATGAAAATTGAGAGATTCCATTGTAGTTGAATTTCATACTGTCATTTCCTGTCTGAGTCTCTAGTTTCTCAGTACGAGTAAATTGATTTCCAATATATGTTGAGAAAGATTCCATAGCTGGGATATCTCGATTATATGCACTTCGAGAAGCAAAGCCCCATTCTTTAGCAATTCCGTCCATTTGAGATGAAGCATTTAAACTTATTTCAACTATTATAAATAAAGAGATTAGAATGGCAAATAGATTTACAGAGATAAACTTTTTGATAACTGCAAGTAGTAAAAGAGAATAGACAACTAAAAATTCAAGAGTCAGTAGAATATTCAAATCTGTTAAAAAAGAATAATGTGATTTTAGATAGATGGTAGCTAAAAATCCTGTTACTATAAGAAAAAGCGAAACTAAAAAATTCCAGATTTTAATTTCTTTCAGACGATTTAAGACTTCCGCTGCTGTGTAAATTAACAAGGTAGAGAAAATCCAAGAATAGCGATGTAAAAACATATTTGGAGTATGCATACCTTGCCAAAATAAATCAAGAGCTTCTATATAAAAGCTGGCAATTAGAAATGCAAAGAAGATTGCATAGATAAGTTTCACGTGAAACTTAATAGATTTCATCGTAAAAAATAAAATGGTCAAAATAAAGGGGAGTAGTCCGACAAAAATCATTGGAATAGCCCCATACTTGGTTGTATCAAAGGAACCGATGAATTGCTTAGCAAAGAGATCAAGATACCAGCTACTTTCAGTTTGAAACTTTGTAACTTCAGTCAATTTTTCCCCATGTGTCTGTAAATCAAATAGAGTGGGAAGAGTCATAATTAAACTAGCCATACCAGCTAAAAAGGAGGTGACAACAAAATCAAGAAAAGATGATTTTCGGGTTTTAAAGTCCCACGAAATTTGACAGAGATACCAGAAAATAAGAAACAATGCTGTCATATAGCCAAAATAATAATTTTGAATAAACAAAATTGACAGACTTGTAAAGTACAATAGGAATTTCTTTTCAGTTATCAGTAGATGTAAACCAGTGATAATTAAAGGAATCAAGATAAAAACATCTAGCCAGGTTTTTATCTCTAATTGACTGACAGAGAAACTCATCAGAGCATATGAAGTAGATAAGGCTAGTTTTAAAGGCTTAGGAATCGATTGAAATAAATTATTTAAACTAAAGTAAGTTGACAGTCCAATCAATCCAAATTTTAAGAGAGTTGTCATATAGACAGCATCTGGCATATTCGTTAGATCAAAAAAGTAAACTAGTGGTGAAAAGAAACTACCTAAGTAATAACTAGATAGGGCATAGAAATTTAATCCGAGGCCACTTGTAAAGGTGTAAAATAGACTACTATTTCCATGTAGGATATTTCGTAAGGATACATCAAAAATAACGTATTGATGAAACCCATCCCCTAATAGAGGAGAGTTGTCACTATTCCAGTAGATACCTTGAGATAGGTATACTCCTGTCATAATGACTACGGGAATGATGAAGGAAACAAAATAGGTCCAATATGTTTTAAAAAATAATTTCATGTTACCTCATAAAATGTTAGAAAACTCAGCTGGTTAACCCAACTGAGTTTTGAAGTTTTATTTAGTCTTTCCAAAGTTCTTTAACTTTTGCTTGTACTTCTGCATTTTCTAGGAATTCATCGTAGGTTTCATCGATACGGTCGATGACGCCATTTTTAGACAAGACAATGATATGGTTAGCCAAAGTTTGAATAAACTCGTGGTCATGGCTGGCAAAGATGATTGATTCTTTAAAGTTTTTCAATCCATCATTCAAGCTTGAGATAGATTCCAAGTCCAAGTGATTGGTTGGATCATCAAGTACAAGGACATTTGATTTCAAGAGCATGAGTTTTGAAAGCATGACACGAACTTTTTCTCCCCCTGACAAGACGTTGACAGGTTTGTTAACCTCATCTCCAGAGAAGAGCATACGGCCGAGGAAGCCACGTAGGAAAGTATTGTCATCTTCTTCTTTACTTGCGAATTGACGCAACCAGTCAAGGATTGACTCTCCTCCTGCAAAATCTGCCGAGTTATCTTTTGGCAAGTAAGAACGGCTAGTAGTAACTCCCCATTTGACAGTTCCTTCATAGTCAATGTCTCCCATGATTGCACGAATTAATGCAGTCGTTTGGATGTCATTTTGTCCAATAAGCGCTGTCTTATCACCTGGACGCAAGATAAAGCTGATATTATCTAAAATAGTCTCACCGTCAATCTTTACAGTTAGATTTTCTACTGTCAAGAGATCATTACCAATTTCACGTTCTGCTTTAAAGTTGATAAATGGATATTTACGACTAGATGGCACAATCTCTTCTAGCTCAATCTTATCAAGCATTTTCTTACGTGATGTTGCTTGTCTTGATTTAGAAGCATTAGCAGAGAAACGAGCAACGAATTCTTGCAATTGCTTAATTTTTTCCTCTGCTTTTGCATTACGGTCTGCTAGCAATTTAGCAGCAAGCTCAGAAGATTCCTTCCAGAAGTCGTAGTTTCCGACATAGAGTTTGATTTTTCCAAAGTCAAGGTCGGCCATGTGAGTACATACTTTGTTTAAGAAGTGACGGTCGTGGGATACTACGATAACTGTGTTATCAAAATCAATCAAGAAGTCTTCTAACCAAGTAATCGATTGGATATCCAAACCGTTGGTAGGCTCGTCCAAAAGAAGAACATCTGGTTTACCAAAAAGTGCTTTGGCAAGGAGAACTTTTACTTTCTCACCGTTGGTCAATTCGCTCATGTTTTGGTAGTGCAATTCTTCTGTAATGTTTAGGTTTTGAAGGAGTTGAGAGGCTTCACTCTCTGCTTCCCAACCTCCAAGTTCGGCAAACTCTCCTTCGAGTTCGGCAGCACGAACCCCGTCCTCGTCTGAGAAATCTTCCTTCATGTAGATAGCATCTTTCTCTTTCATGATGCTATAAAGTTTTTCATTTCCCATGATAACGACATCAATGGCACGTTCATCTTCATAGTCAAAGTGATTTTGACGGAGAACAGAGAGACGCTCATCTGGACCAAGAGAGATGTGACCAGTAGTAGGTTCGATATCTCCAGCTAAAATTTTTAAAAAGGTTGATTTTCCGGCACCATTAGCACCGATTAATCCGTAAGTATTTCCTTCTGTAAATTTGATATTGACATCATCAAAAAGTTTGCGATCACTAAAACGTAGTGAAACATCAGATACTGTAAGCAATGTTTTTCTCCTATATGTGTAATATATTTATTCTACTAGAAAATACGGAAATATTCAAATTTTTATCTGTCAATTTTGTGTAAATTACATTTACAGCATACTTTACAAAAATCCGTAAATAGCAAGGTTGATTTATTTTTATAAATTGCAGTTATTTCATTAAAAAAATGCTATAATTGAAGGGACCATATCGAAGGAGAATAAAATGACTAAACCCATTATTTTAACAGGAGACCGTCCAACAGGAAAATTGCATATTGGGCATTATGTTGGAAGTCTCAAAAATCGAGTATTATTACAGGAAGAGGATAAGTATGATATGTTTGTGTTCTTGGCTGACCAACAAGCATTGACAGATCATGCCAAAGATCCTCAAACCATTGTAGAGTCTATCGGAAATGTGGCTTTGGATTACCTTGCAGTTGGATTGGATCCAAGTAAGTCAACTATTTTTATTCAAAGTCAGATTCCAGAGTTGGCTGAGTTGTCTATGTATTATATGAATCTGGTTTCATTAGCACGTCTGGAGCGTAATCCAACTGTCAAGACAGAAATTGCTCAGAAAGGATTTGGAGAAAGCATTCCGACAGGATTCTTGGTCTATCCAATAGCTCAAGCAGCTGACATCACAGCTTTCAAAGCTGATTATGTTCCTGTTGGGACAGATCAGAAACCAATGATTGAGCAAACTCGTGAAATTGTTCGTTCTTTTAACAATGCATATAACTGTGATGTCTTGGTAGAACCGGAAGGTATTTATCCAGAAAATGAGAGAGCAGGGCGTTTACCTGGTTTAGATGGAAATGCTAAAATGTCTAAATCACTCAATAATGGTATTTATTTAGCTGATGATGCGGATACTTTGCGTAAAAAAGTAATGAGTATGTATACAGATCCAGATCATATCCGCGTTGAGGATCCAGGTAAAATTGAAGGAAATATGGTTTTCCATTATCTAGATGTTTTTGGTCGTCCAGAAGATGCTCAAGAAATTGCTGACATGAAAGAACATTATCAACGAGGTGGTCTTGGTGATGTGAAGACCAAGCGTTATCTACTTGAAATATTAGAACGTGAACTTGGTCCTATTCGTGAGCGCCGTATCGAATTTGCTAAGGATATGGGAGAAGTTTATAATATGCTTCAAAAAGGTAGTGAAAGAGCGCGTGAAGTTGCAGGTCAAACCCTATCTGAAGTTAAAGGAGCAATGGGACTTCATTACTTTAACTAAGTTTATTTTATAAGAAACTATCATTTCTATCTCAAAGAAAAGATAGTTTTTTATTTACCCCTGTAACATTTGACAAATTTTTATAGAATGGTATGATAGATACAATATAAAAAGAGTCAAGCTCAAAAAGAAAGAAAAGAGGAAACTTCGAATGTCTAATTGGGACACTAAATTTTTGAAAAAAGGTTTTACCTTTGATGATGTATTGCTTATTCCAGCTGAAAGTCATGTGTTGCCTAACGATGCAGATTTAACAACTAAATTGGCAGATAATCTGACTTTAAATATCCCAATTATTACCGCTGCCATGGACACAGTTACAGAGAGTCAAATGGCTATTGCTATTGCTCGTGCAGGCGGTCTCGGAGTTATCCATAAAAACATGTCAATTGCTCAACAAGCAGACGAGGTTCGTAAGGTAAAACGTTCTGAAAATGGAGTTATTATTGATCCGTTCTTCTTGACGCCTGAACATACAATTGCTGAAGCAGATGAGCTTATGGGTCGTTACCGCATCAGTGGTGTTCCAGTTGTTGAAACACTTGAAAATCGTAAATTGGTTGGTATTTTGACAAACCGAGATCTTCGTTTTATTTCTGACTATAACCAACCAATCTCAAATCATATGACCAGTGAAAATCTTGTGACTGCTCCTGTAGGTACAGATCTTTCAACAGCTGAGAGTATTCTTCAAGAGCACCGTATTGAAAAGCTTCCTTTGGTAGATGAGTTTGGTCGTCTTTCTGGTTTGATTACTATCAAAGATATTGAAAAAGTTATTGAGTTTCCAAATGCTGCTAAAGATGAATTTGGTCGTCTTCTAGTTGCAGGTGCAGTAGGTGTTACTTCAGATACATTTGAACGTGCAGAGGCTCTTTTTGAGGCAGGAGCGGATGCGATTGTTATTGATACTGCACATGGTCATTCTGCAGGTGTCTTGCGTAAAATTGCTGAGATTCGTGCTCACTTCCCAGATCGTACTTTGATTGCTGGAAATATTGCTACTGCTGAGGGAGCGCGTGCCCTTTATGAAGCAGGTGTAGACGTTGTCAAGGTTGGTATTGGACCAGGTTCTATCTGTACTACTCGTGTGATTGCTGGTGTTGGTGTTCCGCAAGTAACAGCTATCTACGATGCTGCAGCCGTTGCGCGTGAATATGGAAAAACGATCATTGCTGACGGTGGAATCAAGTATTCTGGAGATATTGTAAAAGCTCTTGCTGCTGGTGGAAATGCAGTTATGCTTGGATCAATGTTTGCTGGAACTGATGAAGCTCCAGGAGAGACTGAAATCTTCCAAGGACGTAAGTTCAAGACTTACCGTGGTATGGGATCAATTGCTGCTATGAAAAAAGGCTCAAGCGATCGGTACTTCCAAGGTTCTGTCAATGAAGCAAATAAACTTGTTCCAGAAGGAATTGAAGGTCGTGTTGCTTATAAAGGAGCAGCAGCTGATATTGTCTTCCAAATGATTGGAGGTATTCGCTCTGGTATGGGTTACTGTGGTGCAGCTAACCTTAAAGAACTACACGATAATGCTCAATTTATTGAAATGTCTGGTGCTGGTTTGAAAGAAAGCCACCCTCATGATGTACAAATTACTAATGAGGCACCAAATTATTCTATGTAAAAAACAATGAAAAGAACTCCCATGGAAACAGGAGTTCTTTTACAATATTGTCAAGTTTCATTTACAATAACTTTACCATCTTGAATAGTGAAGATACTTAGATTTTCTGGCAGATTTTGAAGATGATCTAAGCTTGTTGTTGTGATAAAGGTTTGGATTGAATGAGAAATCGTTTCTAATAATTTTAATTGTCTAGTGTTATCAAGTTCACTCATGACATCGTCAAGCAGTAATATTGGAGATTCTGTAGTAATACTTTCCATTAATTCGATTTCTGCTAATTTTATAGAAAGGACGAGACTACGATGTTGGCCTTGACTTCCGAAACTAGCATCCATCCCATTTATATAAAAAGAAATGTCATCTCGATGAGGACCGACACCAGTATTCTTTTTTAATAAATCTCTGGATCTACTTTTTTCTAAAGAAATTTTGAAAGATTCGGATAAGTCTTCTTTGTCAGTTAGCTTGACAGAAGATTGATAGTATATTGACAACTCTTCAATCTGATTAGAAAGCTCAAAATGTTTCTTACGGCCAAAATATTCTAGTTTTTTTATGAAATCTAAGCGGTGATTCATCACACGACATCCATAATCAACTAGCTGATCATCTAGTACTGAAAGGAAGGTTTCATCTATTTTTTGAGCTGATTTTAGGTAAGTGTTTCTTTGCTTTAGGATGTGGTTATAATTGGTTAAGTCAGATAAATAGATTGGCTTGATTTGTCCAAGTTCCATATCAATGAATTTTCGTCGAACCGAAGGTGCTCCTTTAATTAGTTGTAAATCTTCAGGAGCAAATAAGACAACATTCATGTGTCCTACATAATCTGAAAGGCGTGCCTGTTTTAAATGATTAACTTTTGTCACACGTCCTTTTTGTGTTAGTTCGATTTCGAGGGGAATAGATCCCGTTTTTTTCTGAACAAGACCTGAAAGATGAAGTTGTTCCTCATCAAAATGAATGAGATTTTTATCTGTTCGAGTTCGATGACTACGCGTTAAGGCTAAAAAATAGATAGCCTCTAACATATTTGTTTTTCCTTGTGCATTACGTCCCAAAAAGACATTCAATTTAGGATTAAAGTCTATTTTCGTCTCTTTGTAATTACGAAAAGTCTTGAGAGATAGGTGTTGTAGCCACATGATTATCTACCAGGGAATCGCGGAGCTTGTTTGCTTTTTGGTGATGAAGTAGGTTTAGAGTTGTCTTTTTTTACTCCTTTATTCATCTCCTTAACAAGTTTAGCGATTCGTTCTTTTTCAACTTTATCAGCTTGGTATTCATCTAGTTCTTCAGAAGTAGGTTGTGTCAACAAGATGTCAATATTCATGTCAGGGATGTCAACTTTATCGCCAATACGAAGTTTTTTACCGCGACGACTCTCTAATTCCCCATTAAAGTAAACAGAATGTTCAGAGAGAAAGGATTTGATAGCTCCTCCGCTATGTGTGATTCCAAGTTCTTTGAGTAGTGCTTGGAGGGTAATAAATTCTTCAAATAATTTGTATTCCATAATTCACCTCAATCTTTGGTATTATACCATATTTTCCTAAAAATAGTGAGAGAAACAGGGAGAAATGTAAGCGATTTTTATTTCAAAAGTGTTACAGAGAACAAGAAAATTTCAGGTTTTCGTGATATAATAGAAGTCTGTATATAAGGAGGTAAATCATGGAGTTAGTGCATGGAATTTCAACACATTTTATCCAATCAAAGAAGTTTAAAACGAACAAAATCGCCGTGCGTTTTACCACTCCATTATCCCTCGATACGATTGCAGGTCGCATGTTGAGTGCGAGTATGCTAGAGACTGCTAATCAGATGTACCCCACTTCTCAAGATTTGAGAAGACATTTAGCCAGTCTATACGGTACAGATATGTCAACCAATTGTTTCAGAAGAGGGCAAAGTCACATTGTAGAATTGACATTTACCTATGTTCGTGATGAGTTTTTAAGTAGGAAAAATATGCTAACTTCTCAGGTTTTGGAACTTGTAAAAGAAACTCTTTTTTCACCCGTAGTAGTTGATAATGGGTTTGATTCGGCCTTATTTGAAATTGAGAAAAAGCAATTGCTAGCAAGTTTAGCAGCTGATATGGATGATTCTTTTTATTTCGCACATAAAGAATTAGATAAATTATTTTTTCATGATGAACGTCTCCAATTGGAATATAGTGATTTACGAAATCGTATTTTAGCTGAAACTCCACAAAGTTCTTATTCTTGTTTCCAAGAATTTTTGGCCAATGATCGAATCGATTTCTTTTTCCTAGGTGATTTTAATGAGGTTGAAATTCAAAATGTATTAGAATCATTTGCCTTTAAAGGTCGAGAAGTGGATGTGAAGATTCAATATTGCCAACCTTATTCCAATATCTTGCAAGAAGGCATGGTTAGGAAAAATGTGGGACAGTCTATTTTAGAGTTGGGATATCATTGCTCTGCTGAATATGGTGATGAGCAACATTTCCCCATGATTGTAATGAATGGTTTACTTGGTGGATTTGCTCACTCTAAACTATTTACAAATGTCCGTGAAAATGCTGGATTGGCTTATACTATTTCAAGTCAGCTTGATTTGTTTAGTGGATTCTTGAGGATGTATGCTGGTATCAATCGAGAAAATCGTAACCAGGCTCGTAAAATGATGAATAATCAACTGATTGATTTAAAAAAAGGATATTTTACAGAGCTTGAGTTAGAGCAGACCAAGGAAATGATTCGTCGGTCTTTGTTACTTTCTCAAGATAATCAATCTTCATTGATTGAACGTGCTTATCAAAATGCCTTACTTGGAAAATTTTCGGCAGACTTTAAAAGTTGGATTGCAAAACTCGAGCAAGTTGCCAAAGATGATATTTGTAGAGCAGCTAATAATGTGAAACTACAGGCGATTTACTTTATGGAAGGAATAGAATGACAAAGGTTATTTTTGAAGAAAAATACTATCCAGCTGTAAAAGAAATGGTTTATCGGACTCGTTTGGCCAACGGATTGACAGTTGCTCTTTTGCCTAAAAAGGAATTTAAAGAGGTTTACGGGAGTGTCACTGTTCAGTTTGGTTCAGCAGATGCGCTTGTCACAGGAGTTGACGGAGCTGTAAAACAATATCCTGCAGGAATTGCTCATTTTCTTGAACATAAATTATTTGAAAGAGAAGATTCTAGCGACTTGATGTCGGCTTTTACGAGTCTAGGTGCAGATAGTAATGCCTTTACAAGCTTTACAAAAACAAGTTATCTTTTTTCAGCAACGGATCATTTTTTAGAAAATTTAGACTTACTTGATGAATTGGTAACATCAGCACACTTTACTGAAGACTCCATTCTGAGAGAGCAGGATATTATCCAGCAAGAACGAGAAATGTATCAAGATGATCCAGATTCGTGTTTATTCTTTTCAACTTTAGCGAATTTGTATCCAGGAACACCTTTAGCAACTGATATAGTTGGTAGTGAGGAGTCCATTTTCCAAATCAATCTAACTAATTTGCAAGAAAATTTTACAAGATTTTACAAACCTGTAAACATGTCTCTGTTTTTAGTTGGTAATTTTGATGTGGATCAAGTACAGGACTACTTTGAAAGAAAAGAACGTAAAGATTTAGATGTTCAGGAAGTAGCAAGAGAAAAGTTTGTTTTACAAGATGTAAAGCAAACAGACAGTATGAGAATGGAAGTGTCTTCTCCTAAATTAGCGATTGGGATTAGAGGTAAGCGAGAAGTTGCTGAGGCCGATTGCTATCGACATCATATTTTATTAAAATTATTGTTTGCAATGATGTTTGGTTGGACTTCTGATCGTTTTCAAAAATTATATGAATCAGGTAAAATTGATGCGTCCTTATCTCTGGAAGTTGAAGTAACAAGTCGCTTTCATTTTGTCATGTTGACAATGGATACAAAAGAGCCAGTTGCTTTATCTCATCAGTTTAGGAAGGCCATTCGTAATTTTACAAAGGATTTAGATATTACAGAGGATCATTTGGATACTATCAAAAGAGAGATGTTTGGAGAATTTTTCAGTAGCATGAACTCTCTTGAATTTATTGCAACGCAATATGATACTTTTGGACAAGGTGAGACAATCTTTGATTTGCCGAAGATTTTACAGGAAATTACTTTAGAGGATGTCCTTGATGCTGGACATCATTTAATAGATGAAGGGGATATAGTTGATTTTACAATATTCCCATCGTAGTAACCTATCATAATAGACACTAGAAAGAAGGGATGACAAGTATGAGAAAAAAAACAATTGGAGAGGTTTTACGATTAGCTAGAATCAATCAGGGATTGAGTTTAGATGAATTGCAGAAAAAAACAGAAATCCAGTTAGATATGTTGGAAGCAATGGAAGCAGACGATTTCGATCAACTTCCAAGTCCTTTTTACACGCGTTCTTTCTTGAGAAAATATGCATGGGCTGTTGAGTTAGATGACCAAATTGTTTTGGATGCTTATGATTCTGGGAGTATGATTACTTATGAGGAAGTAGATGTTGATGAAGACGAGTTGACAGGTCGTAGACGTTCAAGTAAGAAAAAGAAGAAAAAAACATCATTTTTACCTTTATTCTATTTTATCCTTTTTGCTTTATCGATTTTAATTTTTGTGACCTATTATGTTTGGAACTATATTCAAACTCAACCAGAGGGGGCTTCTCTTTCTAATTACAGTGTGGTTCAATCAACAAGTTCAATAAGTTCAACTAGCTCTGTTCCCCACTCTTCAAGTAGTAGTTCATCTAGCAGTTCTTCTAGTGTAGAATCAGCTATAAGTGTGTCAGGTGAAGGAAATCATGTAGAAATCGCTTATAAGACAAGTAAGGAAACAGTTAAATTGCAATTGGCAGTTTCAGATGTTACAAGTTGGATCAGCGTTTCAGAAAGCGAACTTGAGGGCGGTGTAACCTTATCACCGGATAATAAAAGTGCAGAAGCAACAGTTGCAACAAAAAATCCTGTAACAATTACGTTAGGTGTTGTAAAAGGTGTTACTTTGACAGTAGATAATCAGACTGTTGATTTATCGAAGTTAACAGCGCAGACTGGACAAATCACTGTAACCTTTACTAAAAATTAAGGAAAAACGAATGAAAAAAGAACAAATTCCCAATCTCTTAACAATAGGTCGAATTCTCTTTATACCTATTTTTATCTTTATTTTAACAGTAGGAAATTCGATAGAGAGTCATATAGTGGCAGCTATTATCTTTGCTGTTGCCAGTATTACCGACTATTTAGATGGATATTTAGCACGTAAATGGAATGTGGTCAGTAATTTTGGTAAATTTGCAGATCCTATGGCGGATAAGTTACTAGTTATGTCGGCTTTTATTATGCTGATTGAGTTAGGTATGGCTCCAGCTTGGATTGTTGCAGTAATTATCTGTCGTGAGTTGGCTGTGACAGGTTTAAGGCTTTTATTGGTTGAAACTGGTGGAACAGTTTTAGCAGCGGCAATGCCTGGAAAAATTAAAACTTTTAGTCAGATGTTTGCGATTATTTTCTTGCTATTACATTGGACTTTGCTTGGTCAAGATCTACTTTATGTAGCCTTGTTTTTCACTATCTACTCTGGCTATGATTATTTCAAGGGTAGTGCTTATGTATTTAAAGGGACATTTGGTTCGAAATGAAATCAATAATTGATGTAAAAAATCTTTCTTTTCGCTATAAGGAAAGTCAGGAATACTATGATGTGAAAGATATTACGTTTCACGTGAAACGTGGAGAATGGCTTTCGATTGTAGGGCATAATGGTAGTGGTAAATCAACGACGGTTCGCTTAATTGATGGCTTACTGGAAGCAGAATCCGGAGAGATTGTAATTGATGGCCAACGGCTGACTGAGGAAAATGTTTGGAAAATACGTCGTCAAATCGGTATGGTTTTTCAAAATCCAGACAATCAATTTGTTGGAGCGACTGTTGAAGATGATGTTGCCTTTGGTTTGGAAAATCAGGGCCTTTCTCGTCAAGAAATGAAAAAGAGAGTGGAGGAAGCTCTGGATTTGGTTGGCATGTTGGACTTTAAAAAGAGAGAGCCGGCGCGTCTATCAGGTGGCCAAAAGCAACGTGTGGCCATTGCAGGTGTTGTAGCCCTAAGACCAGCTATTTTAATCTTAGATGAAGCAACAAGTATGTTGGATCCTGAGGGACGTAGAGAACTGATTGAGACAGTAAAAGGAATTCGGAAAGACTATGATATGACGGTCATTTCCATTACACATGATTTGGAAGAAGTTGCCATGAGTGATCGTGTGTTGGTCATGAAAAAAGGGGAAATTGAATCAACTAATAGTCCAAGAGATCTTTTCTCTCGAAATGATTTGGATCAAATTGGATTAGACGATCCTTTTGCTAATCAATTAAAAAAATCTTTGAGCCAGAATGGCTATGATTTACCTGAAAATTATTTGACAGAAAGTGAGCTAGAGGATAAGCTATGGGAATTGCTCTAGAAAATGTGAATTTTACATATCAAGAAGGGACTCCCTTAGCTTCAACAGCTTTGTCGGATGTTTCTTTGACGATTGAAGATGGTTCTTATACGGCTTTAATTGGGCACACAGGTAGTGGTAAATCAACTATTTTACAACTCTTAAATGGTTTATTGGTGCCAAGTCAAGGGAGTGTGAGGGTTTTTGATACCTTAATCACCTCGACTTCTAAAAATAAAGATATTCGTCAAATTAGAAAACAGGTTGGCTTGGTATTTCAGTTTGCTGAAAATCAGATTTTTGAAGAAACGGTTTTGAAAGACGTTGCTTTTGGACCGCAAAATTTTGGAGTTTCTGAAGAAGATGCGGAGCAGATTGCACGTGAGAAACTGGCTTTGGTTGGAATTGATGAATCACTTTTTGATCGTAGCCCGTTTGAGCTATCAGGTGGACAAATGAGACGTGTTGCCATTGCAGGTATACTTGCAATGGAGCCAGCTATATTAGTCTTAGATGAACCCACAGCAGGTCTGGATCCTCTGGGAAGAAAAGAGTTGATGAACTTGTTCAAAAAACTCCACCAGTCAGGGATGACCATTGTCTTGGTAACGCATTTGATGGATGATGTTGCTGAATATGCGAATCAAGTCTATGTAATGGAAAAGGGACGTTTAGTTAAGTATGGTAAACCGAGTGACGTCTTTCAAGATGTTGTCTTTATGGAAGAAGTGCAGTTGGGAGTACCTAAAATTACGGCCTTTTGTAAACGATTGGCTGATAGAGGTGTGTCATTTAAACGATTACCGATTAAGATAGAGGAGTTCAAGGAGTCGCTAAATGGATAGTATGATTTTGGGGCGTTATATCCCAGGGGATTCGATTGTTCACCGATTGGATCCACGTAGCAAATTACTTGCTATGATGCTACTGATTTTGATTGTGTTTTGGGCTAATAACCCTTTGACGAATCTAATTCTTTTCATAGTGACAGGGATATTTATTGCCTTGTCAGGAGTATCTCTTTCATTTTTTATTCAGGGCTTGAAATCTATGTTTTTCTTGATTGCCTTCACAACTATTTTTCAACTTTTTTTCATTTCTAATGGGAATGTTTTATTTGAGTTTTCGTTTGTGAGAATCACGGATTATGCTTTGCAACAAGCTGGGATTATTTTTTGTCGCTTCGTATTGATTATTTTCTTTTCAACTTTGTTAACCTTAACAACCATGCCCTTAAGTTTGGCCTCAGCTGTAGAAGCTTTGTTAGCGCCTTTAAAGCGTGTGAAAGTTCCAGTTCATGAAATTGGATTGATGCTGTCCATGAGTCTACGTTTTGTTCCAACATTGATGGATGATACGACGCGGATTATGAATGCGCAGAAAGCACGTGGAGTGGATTTTGGTGAAGGAAGCATCGTTCAAAAAGTAAAGGCGATGATTCCCATTTTGATTCCTCTTTTTGCGACAAGTTTAAAACGTGCAGATTCCTTGGCTATCGCCATGGAAGCGCGTGGTTATCAGGGTGGAAAAGGTAGAAGTCAATACCGACAATTGAAATGGACTCGAAAGGATACGCTGACCATTCTTGTTATTCTCGTACTTGGTTGTTGCTTATTTTTCTTAAAATCTTAGTAGCTTTCAGGAATTGATAAAAAAGTTACTGTAACAGTTCTTGATATAAAGGTAGGGATATGAACCGTTTTAAAAAATCAAAATATGTCATTATTGTTTTTGTCACTGTTCTGCTTGTCTCAGCTCTCTTAGCGACGACTTATTCAAGTACAATTGTGACAAAATTAGGAGATGGAATCTCATTGGTTGATAGGGTTGTACAAAAACCTTTTCAGTGGTTTGATTCTGTCAAATCAGATTTGGCTCATTTGACACGAACATATAATGAAAATGAAAGTTTGAAGAAACAGATTTACCAGTTAGAAGTCAAATCAAATGAGGCGGAAACTTTAAAGACAGAAAATGAACAATTGCGCCAATTGCTTGATATGAAGTCCAAGTTGCAAGCTACAAAGACTTTGGCAGCAGATGTTATTATGCGTTCTCCGGTATCTTGGAAGCAGGAGTTGACTTTAGATGCAGGGAAATCAAAAGGGGCTTCTGAGAATATGTTAGCTATTGCAAATGGTGGCTTGATTGGGAGTGTTTCAAAAGTAGAGGAGAACTCTACTATAGTCAACCTTCTGACAAATACGGAAAATACTGATAAGATTTCTGTTAAAATTCAACACGGCACTACCACAATTTATGGAATTATTGTTGGCTACGACAAGGAAAATGAAGTTCTTAAAATTAGTCAATTAAATAGTAATAGCGATATTAGTACAGGCGATAAGGTGACAACGGGTGGATTAGGAAACTTTAACGTTACGGATATTCCTGTTGGTGAAGTGGTTGCCACAACGCATAGTACAGACTATTTGACACGAGAAGTAACTGTTAAATTGAGTGCAGATACTCATAATGTGGATGTGATAGAATTAGTGGGGAATTCATAATGAGACAGTTGAAGCGGGTTGGAGTGTTTTTATTGCTTCCTTTCTTTGTTCTAATTGACGCCCATATTAGCCAGCTTCTGGGCTCATTTTTCCCCCATGTACATTTGGCTAGTCATTTTCTATTTCTATTTCTATTATTTGAGACGATAGAAGTATCAGAGTATCTCTACCTAGTCTATTGTTTTGTGATAGGCTTGGTTTACGATGTTTACTTTTTCCATCTAATAGGGATTGCAACTCTCTTATTTATCTTATTGGGAGCGTTTCTTCATAAATTGAATAGTGTTATTTTGTTGAATCGTTGGACAAGAATGCTAGCCATGATTGTCCTGACCTTCCTGTTTGAAATGGGTAGTTATCTTTTGGCTTTTATGGTAGGATTGACAGTGGATAACATGCCGATTTTTATAGTCTATAGCTTGGTACCGACGATGATTTTAAATTTTTTATGGATTATTGTTTTTCAATTTATTTTTGAAAAATATTATCTATAAGAACGACATATAAATGTAACAAAGGCGTAATATTTATTGGAGTTTTTTTTGGTATACTAGTATTGTCTTAAACAGAAGGAGTATTTATTAACCATGAAGAAAAAAATCTTAGCCTCGCTTTTATTAAGTACAGTAATGGTTTCCCAGGCAGCAGTATTGACGACTGCTCATGCAGAAACGACTGATGACAAAATTGCTGCTCAAGATAATAAAATTAGTAACTTAACAGCACAACAACAAGAAGCACAAAAACAAGTTGATCAAATTCAGGAGCAAGTATCTGCTATTCAAGCAGAGCAATCTAACTTGCAATCTGAAAATGATAGATTACAAGCAGAATCTAAGAAACTCGAGGGTGAGATTACAGAACTTTCTAAAAACATTGTTTCTCGTAACCAATCTTTGGAAAAACAAGCTCGTAGTGCTCAAACAAATGGAGCCGCAACTAGCTACATCAATACAATCGTAAACTCAAAATCAATTACAGAAGCTATTTCACGTGTTGCTGCAATGAGTGAAATCGTATCTGCGAATAACAAAATGTTAGAACAACAAAAGGCAGATAAAAAAGCTATTTCTGAAAAACAAGTAGCAAATAATGATGCTATCAATACTGTAATTGCTAATCAACAAAAATTAGCTGATGATGCTCAAGCATTGACTACGAAACAGGCAGAACTAAAAGCTGCTGAATTGAGTCTTGCTGCTGAGAAAGCGACAGCTGAAGGGGAAAAGGCAAGTCTATTAGAACAAAAAGCAGCAGCTGAGGCAGAGGCTCGTGCAGCTGCGGCAGCAGAAGCAGCTTATAAAGAAAAACAAGCTAGCCAACAACAATCAGTACTTGCTTCAGGTAATACAAACCTAACAGCACAGGTACAAGCAGTATCTGAATCTGCAGTGGCACCTGTTCAGGCTAAAGTACGTCCAACATATAACACGGATGCCTCAACTTACCCAATTGGAGAATGTACCTGGGGAGTTAAAACATTAGCACCTTGGGCTGGAGACTATTGGGGTAATGGAGCACAGTGGGCTACAAGTGCAGCTGCAGCAGGATTCCGTACAGGATCGACACCTCAAGTTGGAGCAATTGCATGTTGGAACGATGGTGGATATGGACACGTAGCGGTTGTTACAGCTGTTGAATCAACAACACGTATCCAAGTATCAGAATCAAACTATGCAGGTAATCGTACACTTGGAAATCACCGTGGATGGTTTAATCCAACAACGACTTCTGAAGGTTTTGTAACATATATTTATGCAGACTAATTAGAGAGAGGGACTCGAATAGAGCCCTCTTTTTCAGGTTTTACCAGAGACAATAACTATTAAAAATTATATCAAAATAGCTTGAAAATATTGGAAAAGTATGGTAAAATGAAAATTGTCGTGTGAACGATAATACTCATTCTTGATGAATTGTGAAGCAGTTGCTCTTGGGTCGTTTTGCGAGTTGAAGTCAAGAAGAGGAAAAAAACAAAAAGGAGAAATACTCATGGCAGTAATTTCAATGAAACAACTTCTTGAGGCTGGTGTACACTTTGGTCACCAAACTCGTCGCTGGAACCCTAAGATGGCTAAATACATCTTTACAGAGCGTAACGGAATCCACGTTATCGACTTGCAACAAACTGTAAAATACGCTGACCAAGCATACGACTTCATGCGTGATGCAGCAGCTAACGATGCAGTTGTATTGTTCGTTGGTACTAAGAAACAAGCAGCTGATGCAGTTGCTGAAGAAGCAGTACGTTCAGGTCAATACTTCATCAACCACCGTTGGTTGGGTGGAACTCTTACAAACTGGGGAACAATCCAAAAACGTATCGCTCGTTTGAAAGAAATCAAACGTATGGAAGAAGATGGAACTTTCGAAGTTCTTCCTAAGAAAGAAGTTGCACTTCTTAACAAACAACGTGCACGTCTTGAAAAATTCTTGGGTGGTATCGAAGATATGCCTCGTATCCCAGATGTGATGTATGTAGTTGACCCACATAAAGAGCAAATCGCTGTTAAAGAAGCTAAAAAATTGGGAATCCCAGTTGTAGCGATGGTTGACACAAATACTGATCCAGATGATATCGATGTAATCATCCCAGCTAACGATGATGCTATCCGCGCTGTTAAATTGATCACAGCTAAATTGGCTGATGCTATCATTGAAGGACGTCAAGGTGAAGATGCAGCAGCAGTTGAAGCAGAATTTGCAGCTTCAGAAACTCAAGCAGATTCAATTGAAGAAATCGTTGAAGTTGTAGAAGGCGACAACGCTTAATTCATAATAAATAGTAATTACCTAGGAGGGCGGGGCTTAGCCCGGCTCTCCTATTTTTAAAAAATATAGGAGAATCAAAATGGCAGAAATTACAGCTAAACTTGTTAAAGAGTTGCGTGAAAAATCTGGTGCTGGTGTTATGGACGCTAAAAAAGCATTGGTTGAAGTGGAAGGCGATATCGAAAAAGCGATTGAATTGCTTCGCGAAAAAGGTATGGCAAAAGCAGCTAAGAAAGCTGACCGTGTTGCTGCAGAAGGTTTGACTGGTGTTTATGTTGACGGTAACATTGCAGCAGTTGTTGAAGTAAATGCTGAAACTGACTTCGTTGCGAAAAACGCTCAATTTGTTGAGTTGGTAAACGCAACAGCTAAAGCAATCGTTGAAGGAAAACCAGCTAATAACGAAGAAGCTCTTGCTTTGACAATGCCTTCAGGTGAAACTCTTGAAGCTGCATACGTATCTGCAACAGCGACTATCGGAGAAAAAATCTCATTCCGTCGCTTTGCTTTGATTGAAAAAACAGATGCACAACACTTCGGAGCCTACCAACACAACGGTGGACGTATCGGTGTTATCTCTGTAATCGAAGGTGGAGACGAAGCACTTGCTAAACAATTGTCAATGCACATCGCAGCGATGAAACCAACAGTTCTTTCTTACAAAGAATTAGATGAACAATTCGTTAAAGATGAGTTGGCACAATTGAACCACGTTATCGACCAAGATAACGAAAGCCGTGCAATGGTTAACAAACCAGCTCTTCCACACTTGAAATATGGATCAAAAGCACAATTGACTGATGATGTTATTGCTCAAGCTGAAGCTGACATCAAAGCTGAATTGGCTGCAGAAGGCAAACCAGAAAAAATCTGGGACAAAATCATCCCAGGTAAAATGGATCGCTTCATGCTTGACAATACTAAAGTTGACCAAGCTTACACACTTCTTGCACAAGTTTACATCATGGATGACAGCAAGACAGTTGAAGCATATCTTGAATCAGTTAACGCTTCAGTAGTTGAGTTCGCTCGCTTTGAAGTTGGTGAAGGTATTGAGAAAGCTGCAAACGACTTTGAAGCTGAAGTTGCAGCTACAATGGCAGCAGCCTTGAATAACTAATTATAGAAAGGAAGTAAATTTGCTTCCTTTTTTCTATGCAGTCGATCCCTATAGGGAGAGCTTCCTATTTTCAAGGTAAAAATAAAAAGCCCTATAATAAGGGCTAAGTGCATTTAGGAGACTAAACTTCAAATTCATAGAGTGCTGTAGAGAGATAACGTTCACCGTTATCTGGTGCTAGAGCAAGGACTTTTTTACCTGTACCTAATTTTTTGGCAATCTCGATGGCTCCGTAGATAGCTGCAGCTGAAGAAATCCCTACAAGGAAGCCTTCTTTTCCACCAATTTCACGTCCGAGTGCAAGAGCATCATCTGATGTTACGCGAACGATACCATCATAGGCTTTAGTATCAAGTGTATCAGGAATAAATCCAGCTGAGATACCTTGAATTTTGTGAGGACCAGGTTTTTCACCAGATAGAATGGCGGATTCATCAGCTTCCACTGCATAAACTTGAATGTTTGAATTTGCTGATTTGAGTGCATGAGAAACACCAGAAATTGTTCCACCGGTACCAACTCCAGCAACAAAGGCATCTAATCCATCTTTACCGAAAGCAGCTAGTATCTCAGCTCCTGTTGTTCTTTCGTGTACTTCTGGATTAGCGGGATTGTCAAATTGAAGAGGAAGGAAACCATCACGTTCTGCAGCGATTTCTTGAGCTTTAGCAATAGCTCCTTTCATTCCCTCACTACCAGGAGTTAGGACGAGTTCAGCACCATAAGCTTGGATAATCTTACGTCGTTCTACACTCATGGTTTCAGGCATAACGATGACAACTTTATACCCTTTAGCAGCACCTACCCATGAAAGTCCAATACCAGTGTTTCCACTTGTTGCTTCAACAATGGTAGAACCAGGTTTT
Source organism: Streptococcus sp. 1032 (assembly GCF_013277015.1). Classification (NCBI taxonomy): domain Bacteria; kingdom Bacillati; phylum Bacillota; class Bacilli; order Lactobacillales; family Streptococcaceae; genus Streptococcus; species Streptococcus sp. 1032. The sequence goes on from NZ_VMMD01000014.1 coordinate 44,684, forward strand.
AGAATACCGTCTTGTTCCGCTTTTTCAATCATGCTAAGAGCAATACGGTCTTTTACCGATGAACCAGGGTTAAATGCTTCAAGCTTTACATAGACGTCCGCAGCACCTTCTGGCACAATGTTGTTGAGTTTAACAATCGGAGTTTGACCGATTAGTTCAGTAATGTTGTTATAAATAGACATATGAATACCTCTTTGTATAAGATATTTCTAGTATAACGCTAACTATACCATTTGTAAAATATAGAAATCCTATCGGAGCGATAGGATTTTTTTATATCACAGGTCTAAGCCATTAATTTTTAAGCGATTGTGATAAGTTAATTTTAGTAAATAGGTGTAAAGAAGAAAGTTATCAGTTTTCTTTTTGAATTGCTTCATTTTCTAGTAACTCTTGGCAAGAACCTTTTTATGTTGCTAATTAAAGTAGCGGTGAAAATATCAGTGAAACACTGTATTATCTATTGTTTACACTAGGTTTACAGGAACCTCAACTTCGCGTAAACCTTGATCAGTTAAAGTGACTTTTCCATTAAAAAACTCCACCAGTGCAGCTTTAATAGTTTCTTTTTCTTCTTTATCAACATAAATCATCGTATCGACTTGATCTGTAAAGTTTGTCTCAAGTTCCATGAGCTCATGTTCCTTAAGAAAGTTACTGTACTCTTGGTACTGAGCGTAAGACATTTGAATAGCAATGCCCGCCTGTTCCTTTATTTCAATGATGCCAATTTCTTTGACGGCTAAGGCAACACTGCCTGCGTAAGCACGAATTAGTCCTCCAGCGCCTAGTTTAATACCACCAAAGTAGCGTGTCACGACCACACAGACATTGGTGAGATTGTGATTTTCTAGTACCCCAAGCATGGGAACACCAGCAGTGCCACTAGGCTCGCCATCATCACTTGTACGTTTGATTTCACTACGTTCCCCAATAATAAATGCAGAGCAGTTATGCGTAGCTTTGTAGTGTTCTTTTTTGATAGCAGTAATGAAGTCACGAGCCTCTTCTTCGCTATAAACACGCTTGGCATGACAGATAAAGCGGGATTTTTTGATTTCTTCTTGGACTTGACCGTCCTCTTTAATTGTTCTAAATTCCATGATTTAATTGTACTAAAAAATCATCTAAAGTGCTAGGCTTTTACGAATAAAGAAGTATGAAAGTAAATCCAAACTATCTCGGTCGTTTGTTTACTGAGAATGAATTAACAGAAGAGGAGCGTCAGTTGGCGGAGAAACTTCCAGCAATGAGAAAGGAGAAGGGGAAACTTTTCTGTCAACGTTGTAATAGTACTATTCTAGAAGAATGGTATTTGCCCATCGGTGCTTACTATTGTCGGGAGTGCTTAATTATGAAGCGAGTCAGGAGTGATCAAGCTTTATACTATTTTCCACAGGAGGATTTTCCGAAGCAAGATGTTCTTAAATGGCGTGGTCAATTAACTCCTTTTCAAGAGAAGGTGTCAGAGGGACTGATTCAAGCAGTAGACAAGCAGGAGCCAACCTTAGTTCATGCAGTAACAGGAGCAGGAAAGACAGAAATGATTTATCAAGTAGTGGCTAAAGTGATCAATGGAGGTGGTGCAGTATGTTTGGCTAGTCCTCGCATAGATGTTTGTTTGGAGCTGTATAAGCGCCTGCAAAATGATTTTTCTTGCGAGATAGCCCTCCTACATGGAGAATCAAAGCCGTATTTTCGAACACCACTAGTTGTTGCGACGACCCATCAGTTATTGAAATTTTATCAAGCTTTTGATTTGCTGATAGTGGATGAAGTAGATGCTTTTCCTTATGTTGATAATCCCACGCTTTACCATGCTGTCAAGAATAGTGTAAAGGAGAATGGATTGAGAATCTTTTTAACAGCGACTTCGACCGATGAGTTAGATAAAAAGGTCCGTTTAGGAGAACTAAAAAGACTGAGCTTACCTAGACGATTCCATGGAAATCCGTTGATTATTCCAAAACCAATTTGGTTATCGGATTTTAATCGCTACTTAGACAAGAATCGTTTGTCACCAAAGTTAAAGTCCTATATTGAGAAGCAGAGAAAGACAGCTCATCCGTTACTCATTTTTGCTTCAGAAATTAAGAAAGGGGAGCAGTTAAAAGAAATTTTACAGGAGCAATTTCCAAATGAGAAAATTGGCTTTGTATCTTCTGTAACAGAGGATCGATTAGAGCAAGTACAAGCTTTTCGAGATGGAGAACTGACAATACTTATCAGTACGACAATCTTGGAGCGTGGGGTTACCTTCCCTTGTGTGGATGTTTTCGTAGTAGAGGCCAATCATCGTTTGTTTACCAAGTCTAGTTTGATTCAGATTGGTGGACGAGTTGGACGAAGCATGGATAGACCGACAGGAGATTTGTTTTTCTTTCATGACGGGTTAAATGCTTCAATCAAGAAGGCAATTAAGGAAATTCAGCAGATGAACAAGGAGGCAGGCTTATGAAGTGTTTGTTATGTGGGCAGACTATGAAGACTGTTTTAATTTTTAGTAGTCTCTTACTTCTGAAGAATGATGAGTCTTGTCTTTGTTCAGACTGTGATTCTACTTTTGAGAGAATTGGAGAAGAGAACTGTCCAAATTGTATGAAAACAGGTTTGTCAACAAAGTGTCAAGATTGTCAATTTTGGTGTAAAGAAGGAGTTGAGGTCAGTCATAGAGCGATTTTTACTTACAATCAAGCTATGAAGGATTTTTTTAGTCGATATAAATTTGATGGAGACTTCCTGTTAAGAAAAGTGTTCGCTTCATTTTTAAGTGCGGAGTTAAAAAAGTACAAAGAGTATCAATTTGTAGTCATTCCCCTAAGTCCTGAAAGATTGCTCGAGAGGGGATTTAACCAGATTGAAGGTTTAGTTGAAGCAGCAGGGTTCTCTTTTCAAGACTTACTAGAGAAAAGAGAAGAACGAGCCAGTTCTTCTAAAAGTCGCTCAGAGCGCTTGGCGACAGAACTTCCTTTCTTTATTAAAAGTGGAGTCCGCATTCCTAAGAAAATCCTACTTATAGATGATATTTATACTACAGGAACAACTATAAATCGTGTGAAGAAACTGCTGGAAGAAGCTGGTGCTGAGGATGTAAAAACATTTTCCCTTGTAAGATGAGGAAAAAATTTGCAAAAATAGAATGAAAGCGTTATAATAAAATCATAAAAACAAAAATGTTTAGAAAGAAGGTACTCATATGATTAAATATAGTATCCGTGGTGAAAACCTAGAAGTAACAGAAGCAATTCGTGATTATGTAGTTTCTAAACTCGAAAAGATCGAAAAGTACTTCCAGCCAGAACAAGAGTTGGATGCCCGAATTAACTTAAAAGTTTATCGTGAAAAAACGGCTAAAGTGGAAGTAACGATTCCGCTTGGCTCTATTACTCTTCGTGCAGAAGATGTGTCTCAAGATATGTATGGTTCAATTGACCTTGTAACCGATAAAATTGAACGTCAGATTCGTAAAAACAAAACAAAAATCGAGCGTAAAAATAAAAATAAGGTAGCAACTAGTCAATTATTTACAGATGCTTTGGTGGAAGATCCAAATGTTGTCCAGTCTAGAGTTGTTCGTTCAAAACAAATTGATTTAAAACCAATGGATTTGGAAGAAGCTATTCTACAAATGGATTTGTTGGGACATGATTTCTTTATCTATGTGGATGTTGAAGATCAGACAACCAATGTGATTTATCGTCGTGAAGATGGCGAAATTGGTTTGTTAGAAGTTAAAGAATCTTAATTTCAATATGTGTAAAGGTAGGTTTACTGAATTGTAAACCTCCTTTTTCTTATAATTGATAGAATTACTGATTACACTTTTAAAAAGTCGCTTTTTGAGGGTTATTATGGTATAATGGGTGCCAAGAGGTTTGGAATGAAAAAATTTTATGTAAGTCCAATTTTTCCTATTCTAGTAGGATTGATTGCGTTTGGAGTCTTATCCACTTTCATTATTTTTGTTAATAATAATCTGTTGACGCTTTTAATTTTGTTTCTTTTTGTAGGAGGCTATGTTTTTTTATTTAAGAAACTGAGAGTGCATTATACAAGGAGTGATGTAGAACAGATACAGTATGTAAACCACCAAGCGGAAGAAAGTTTGACATCTCTATTGGAACAGATGCCTGTAGGTGTTATGAAATTGAATTTATCTTCTGGAGAGGTTGAGTGGTTTAATCCCTATGCTGAATTGATTTTGACCAAGGAAGATGGCGATTTTGATTTGGAAGCTGTTCAAACGATTATCAAGGCTTCAGTAGGAAATCCGTCTACTTATGCCAAACTGGGTGAGAAGCGTTATGCTGTTCATATGGATGCTTCTTCCGGTGTTTTGTATTTTGTAGATGTATCCAGGGAGCAAGCCATAACAGATGAGTTAGTAACGAGTCGACCAGTGATTGGAATTGTATCTGTGGATAATTATGATGATTTGGAGGATGCAACTTCTGAGTCAGATATTAGTCAAATCAATAGTTTTGTAGCTAATTTTATATCAGAGTTTTCAGAAAAATACATGATGTTTTCTCGTCGGGTAAGTATGGATCGATTTTATCTATTTACTGACTACACGGTGCTTGAGGGCTTGATGAATGATAAATTTTCTGTTATTGATGCTTTCAGAGAAGAGTCGAAACAGAGACAGTTGCCCTTGACCTTAAGTATGGGATTTTCTTATGGCGATGGAAATCATGATGAAATAGGGAAAGTTGCTTTGCTCAACTTGAACTTGGCTGAAGTACGTGGTGGCGACCAGGTGGTTGTCAAGGAGAATGATGAAACGAAAAATCCAGTCTACTTTGGCGGTGGGTCGGCTGCGTCCATCAAGCGCACTCGTACCCGTACTCGATCAATGATGACAGCCATATCTGATAAGATTCGTAGTGTGGATCAAGTGTTTGTAGTTGGGCATAGAAATTTAGATATGGATGCCTTGGGCTCTGCTGTAGGTATGCAGTTGTTCGCCAGCAATGTGATTGAAAATAGCTATGCTCTTTATGATGAAGAACAAATGTCTCCAGATATTGAACGTGCTGTTTCATTCTTAGAAAAAGAAGGAGTTACGAAGTTGTTGTCTGTTAAGGATGCAATGGGGATGGTGACCAATCGTTCTTTGTTGATTCTTGTAGACCATTCAAAGACAGCCTTAACATTATCAAAAGAATTTTATGATTTGTTTACACAGACCATCGTTATTGACCACCATAGAAGGGATCAGGATTTTCCAGATAATGCAGTCATCACTTATATCGAAAGTGGTGCAAGCAGTGCCAGTGAGTTGGTAACGGAATTGATTCAGTTCCAGAATTCTAAGAAAAATCGTTTGAGTCGTATGCAAGCAAGTGTCTTGATGGCTGGTATGATGCTGGATACTAAAAATTTCACCTCACGAGTGACTAGTCGGACATTTGATGTTGCTAGCTATCTCAGAACGAGAGGAAGTGATAGTATTGCTATCCAAGAAATCGCTGCGACAGATTTTGAAGAATATCGTGAGGTCAATGAACTGATTTTACAGGGGCGTAAATTAGGTTCAGATGTACTAATAGCAGAGGCTAAGGACACGAAATGCTATGATACAGTTGTTATTAGTAAGGCAGCAGATGCCATGTTAGCTATGTCAGGTATTGAAGCGAGTTTTGTTCTTGCGAAAAATACACAAGGATTTATCTCTATCTCAGCTCGAAGTCGTAGTAAACTGAATGTACAACGGATTATGGAAGAGTTAGGCGGTGGAGGTCACTTTAATTTGGCAGCAGCTCAAATTAAGGATTTAACCTTGTCGGAAGCAGGTGAAAAACTGACAGAAATTGTATTAAATGAAATAAAGGAAAAGGAGAAAGAAGAATGAAAGTAATCTTTTTAGCAGATGTTAAAGGAAAAGGTAAAAAAGGCGAAATTAAGGAAGTACCAACAGGGTATGCGCAAAACTTTCTTATCAAAAAGAACCTAGCAAAAGAAGCGACTGCTCAAGCTGTAGGTGAACTTCGTGGTAAACAAAAATCCGAAGAGAAAGCTCACGCTGAGATGATTGCAGAAGCAAAAGCAATTAAAGCCCAACTTGAAGCAGAAGAAACGGTTGTAGAATTTGTTGAAAAAGTTGGTCCAGATGGTCGTACCTTTGGTTCTATTACCAATAAGAAGATTGCAGAAGAATTGCAAAAGCAATTTGGAATTAAGATTGATAAACGTCATATTCAAGTACAAGCTCCGATTCGAGCGGTTGGTTTGATTGATGTGCCAGTGAAAATCTATCAAGATATCACAAGTGTAATCAATCTTCGTGTGAAAGAAGGATAAGTTTACACCTTCTTGACAAGATTGTAAAAGGAAGGGAAGTCTGATGGCAGAAGTAGAAGAGTTACGAGTACAACCTCAAGATATCTTAGCTGAGCAATCTGTTTTGGGGGCTATCTTTATTGATGAGAGTAAACTTGTTTTTGTGCGAGAATATATTGAGTCTCGGGACTTTTTTAAGTATGCCCATCGTTTGATTTTCCAAGCTATGGTTGATTTATCCGATCGTGGCGATGCTATAGATGCAACAACGGTTCGTACCATTCTTGATAATCAAGGTGATTTACAGAATATTGGTGGCTTGTCTTACTTGGTTGAGATTGTCAATTCTGTGCCAACTTCTGCTAATGCGGAGTACTATGCTAAGATTGTTGCAGAAAAAGCAATGCTACGGCGATTAATCTCCAAGTTGACAGAGTCTGTCAATCAAGCTTACGAGGCTTCGCAACCAGCTGATGAAATCATTGCTCAGGCAGAAAAAGGCCTGATTGATGTCAGTGAAAATGCTAATCGAAGTGGATTTAAGAACATTCGAGATGTGTTGAATATCAACTTTGGAAATCTGGAAGCTCGCTCGCAGCAAACGACTGATATTACAGGTATTGCGACAGGCTATCGTGATTTAGATCATATGACGACTGGTCTTCATGAGGAGGAGTTGATTATCTTAGCAGCTCGTCCGGCGGTTGGTAAGACAGCCTTTGCCTTGAATATTGCTCAGAATATTGGGACCAAGTTGGACAAAACGGTTGCTATTTTTTCACTGGAAATGGGTGCGGAAAGTCTAGTGGATCGTATGTTGGCGGCAGAAGGTTTGGTGGAATCCCATTCTATCCGTACGGGGCAATTGACTGATGAGGAATGGCAAAAGTATACCATTGCTCAAGGGAATCTAGCCAACGCGAGTATCTATATCGATGATACGCCAGGGATTCGAATCACGGAAATTCGTTCTCGCTCACGCAAACTTGCTCAAGAAACGGGTAATCTTGGTTTGATTTTGATAGATTACTTGCAGCTTATCACGGGAACTGGGCGAGAAAACCGCCAACAAGAAGTTTCAGAAATTTCACGTCAGTTGAAAATCCTAGCAAAAGAACTGAAAGTTCCAGTAATTGCTCTAAGTCAGCTTTCTCGTGGTGTAGAACAACGTCAGGATAAAAGACCAGTCTTGTCTGATATTCGTGAATCTGGGTCTATTGAGCAAGATGCTGATATCGTAGCTTTTCTCTATCGTGACGATTACTATGAGCGTGGTGGTGAAGAAGAGGACGGTATCCCAAATAATAAGGTGGAAGTTATTATCGAGAAAAACCGTAGTGGAGCTCGTGGAACAGTGGAATTGATTTTCCAAAAAGAATACAATAAATTTTCAAGTATCTCAAAAAGGGAGGCATAAAATGACAGATGCATTTACAGATGTAGCTAAGATGAAAAAAATCAAAGAGGAAATCAAGGCACATGAGGGTCATGTAATTGAAATGACCTTGGAAAATGGGCGTAAGCGTCAAAAAAATAGATTGGGTAAGTTAATTGAAGTTTATCCATCCCTATTTATTGTGGAATTTGGGAATGTGGAAGGAGATAAACAGGCTAATGTTTACGTTGAATCCTTTACTTACTCAGATATCCTTACAGAAAAAAATCTAATTCATTATCTGGACTAAAGTGAGAAATTTTCTCACTTTTTCTTTTTTCTCCGAATAGTTTAAGTGAAGGTAATCTTCGATTTATATTATTTTCAAGGAGGAAGAATGAAAATTTTACCGTTTAAAGTAACAGAGACAAGGTTTTCTTTCAGAAAATCAGCTAAAAAGGTTGTTCCTTTTTTAGTAGTAGGATTGATGTTAGCAGCGAGTGATAGTGTATATGCCTATTCTGGAGGAAATGGATCGATTGCGCGTGGGGATGATTATCCTGTTCATTATAAAAATGGGAGCCAGGAGATTGATCAGTGGCGCATGTATTCTCGTCAGTGTACTTCTTTTGCAGCCTTTCGTTTGAGTAATGTCAATGGTTTTGAGATTCCAAGGGCTTATGGAAATGCGAATGAATGGGGGCATCGTGCTCGTCGTGAAGGCTATCGTGTAGATAATACACCGACGATTGGCTCCATTGCTTGGTCTACTGCAGGAACTTATGGGCATGTTGCCTGGGTGTCAAATGTAATGGGAGATCAGATTGAGATCGAGGAATATAACTATGGTTATACAGAAGCCTATAATAAACGAAGTATAAAAGCAAATATGATGACAGGATTTATTCATTTTAAAGATTTGGCTGGTGGCAGTGTTGGGAATAGTCAAACCTCAGTTTCAACAGGAGGAACACATTATTTCAAGTCTAAGTCTGCTATCAAAAATCAGCCACTAGCTAGCGCAACTGCGATTGATTACTATTATCCTGGGGAGAATGTTCATTATGATCAAATTCTCGAAAAAGACGGCTACAAGTGGTTGAGTTATACAGCTTATAACGGAAGCTATCGTTATGTTCAATTGGAGGCTGTGAATAAAAATCCTCTAGGTAATTCTAGTCTTTCTTCAACAGGAGGAACACATTATTTTAAGAGCAAGTCTGCTATCAAAAATCAGCCATTAGTTAGCGCAACTGCGATTGATTACTATTATCCTGGGGAGAAGGTTCATTATGATCAAATTCTCGAAAAAGACGGCTACAAGTGGTTGAGTTATACGGCTTATAACGGAAGTCGTCGTTATATCCAGTTAGAGGGTGTGACTTCTTCACAGAATTATCAGAACCAATCAGGGAATAGCTCTAATTATAGCTCAAATAATGGATCGACTGTCGGTTGGAAGAAAATAAATGGTAGTTGGTATCATTTCAAATCAAATGGGTCTAAATCAACGGGATGGTTGAAAGATGGATCTAGCTGGTATTATTTGAAATCATCTGGTGAAATGCAGATAGGCTGGTTAAAGGAAAATGGCTCGTGGTATTATCTGGATAGTTCAGGGGCAATGAAAACAGGCTGGTATCAAGTTTCTGGTAAGTGGTATTATTCTTACTCTTCAGGTGTCTTAGCTGTTAATACGACGGTGGATGGCTACAGAGTAAACAGTGATGGAGAACGAGTATAGAAAATTGGAGTAGGAAATTTTTCCTGCTCTTTTCTGTAAGCAGTTTCCTTGACATTTTTCTTATTTTGCGCTATCATATATCTATATAATATATGGGAGTCTGTGTACAGTCTGAGAGGAAGTGTTAAACTTCGACCGCACCTGATCTGGGTAATGCCAGCGTAGGGAACGATACTTAGTCTATTCTTGACCTTTTCCATATATGGTAAAGGTTTTTCTTTTTGTCAAAGGAAAACGAGAAGAGGAGGTTTTTATGAAAGCAAGCATTGCCTTGCAAGTTTTACCCCTAGCGCAGGGGATTGATCGGATAGCTGTTATCGATCAGGTCATTGCTTACCTGCAAGCTCAAGAAGTGACCATGGTGGTGACACCATTTGAAACGGTCTTGGAAGGGGAGTTTGATGAGCTCATGCGTATTCTCAAAGAAGCGCTGGAAGTGGCAGGGCAGGAGGCAGATAATGTCTTTGCCAATGTCAAAATAAATGTAGGAGAGATTTTAAGTATTGATGAGAAACTTGAAAAGTATACTGAGACGACACATTAGTCTATTGGGCTTTCTGGGAGTCTTGTCAATCTGGCAGTTAGCAGGTTTTCTTAAACTTCTCCCCAAGTTTATCCTGCCAACTCCTCTTGAGATCCTCCAGTCTTTTGTGCGTGATAGAGAATTTCTCTGGCACCATAGCTGGGCGACCTTGAGAGTGGCTTTGCTAGGTCTAATTTTGGGAGTCTTGATTGCCTGTCTCATGGCTGTACTCATGGACAGTTTGACTTGGCTCAATGACCTGATTTACCCTATGATGGTGGTTGTTCAGACTATCCCGACCATTGCCATAGCTCCTATCTTGGTCTTGTGGCTAGGTTATGGCATTCTGCCCAAGATTGTCCTGATTATCTTGACGACAACTTTTCCTATCATCGTCAGCATTTTGGACGGTTTTAGGCATTGTGACAAGGATATGTTGACCTTGTTTAGTCTGATGCGGGCCAAGCCTTGGCAAATCCTGTGGCATTTTAAAATTCCAGTCAGCCTGCCCTACTTTTATGCAGGTCTGAGGGTCAGTGTCTCCTACGCCTTTATCACAACAGTGGTATCTGAGTGGTTGGGAGGCTTTGAAGGACTAGGTGTCTACATGATTCAGTCCAAGAAACTGTTTCAGTATGATACCATGTTTGCTATTATTATTCTGGTATCGATTATCAGCCTTTTGGGTATGAAGTTGGTCGATATCAGCGAGAAATATGTTATTAAATGGAAACGTTCTTAGAATAAGAATGTTTCTGAAAAAGAAAAGAGGAAATCAAAATGAAGAAAACATGGAAAGTGTTTTTAACGCTTGTGACAGCTCTTGTAGCTGTTGTGCTTGTGGCCTGTGGTCAAGGAACTACTTCTAAGGATAACAAAGAGGCAGAACTCAAGAAGATTGACTTTATCCTAGACTGGACGCCAAATACCAATCACACAGGGCTTTATGTTGCCAAGGAAAAAGGTTATTTCAAAGAAGCTGGAGTGGATGTTGATTTGAAATTGCCACCAGAAGAAAGTTCTTCTGACTTGGTTATCAATGGTAAGGCACCATTTGCAGTGTATTTCCAAGACTACATGGCTAAGAAATTGGAAAAAGGGGCAGGAATTACTGCCGTTGCAGCTATTGTTGAACACAATACATCAGGAATCATCTCTCGTAAATCTGACAATGTAAGCAGTCCAAAAGACTTGGTTGGTAAGAAATACGGAACTTGGAATGACCCAACTGAACTGGCTATGTTGAAAACCTTGGTAGAATCACAAGGTGGGGACTTTGAAAAAGTTGAAAAAGTACCAAACAACGACTCAAACTCAATCACACCGATTGCCAATGGTGTCTTTGACGCTGCTTGGATTTACTACGGTTGGGATGGAATTCTTGCTAAATCTCAAGGTGTAGATGCTAACTTCATGTATTTGAAAGACTATGTCAAGGAGTTTGACTACTATTCACCAGTTATCATCGCAAACAACGACTATCTGAAAGACAATAAAGAAGAAGCTCGTAAAGTCATCCAAGCTATCAAAAAAGGTTACCAATATGCTATGGAGCATCCAGAAGAAGCAGCTGATATCCTCATCAAAAATGCACCTGAACTCAAGGAAAAACGTGACTTTGTCATCGAATCTCAAAAATACTTGTCAAAAGAATACGCAAGCGACAAGGAAAAATGGGGTCAATTTGATGCAGCTCGCTGGAATGCCTTCTACAAATGGGATAAAGAAAATGGTATCCTTAAAGAAGACTTGACAGACAAAGGCTTCACCAACGAATTTGTGAAATAATGACAGAGATTAGACTAGAACACGTCAGTTATGCCTATGGTCAAGAGAGGATTTTAGAGGACATTAACCTGCAGGTGACTTCAGGAGAAGTGGTTTCTATCTTAGGCCCAAGTGGTGTTGGTAAGACTACGCTTTTCAACTTAATTGCGGGGATTTTAGAAGTTCAGTCAGGGAGAATTGTCCTTGATGGTGAAGAAAATCCCAAGGGGCGCGTGAGTTATATGTTGCAAAAGGATCTGCTCTTGGAGCACAAGACGGTGCTTGGTAATATCATTCTGCCCCTCTTGATTCAAAAGGTGGATAAGGCAGAAGCTATTGCTCGCGCAGATGACATTCTTGCGACCTTCCAGTTGACAGCTGTAAGAGATAAATACCCTCATGAACTCAGTGGTGGGATGCGCCAGCGTGTAGCCTTACTCCGGACTTACCTTTTCGGGCACAAGCTCTTTCTCTTAGATGAGGCCTTTAGTGCCTTGGATGAGATGACAAAGATGGAACTACACGCTTGGTACCTTGAGATTCACAAGCAGTTGCAGCTAACAACCTTGATCATCACGCATAGTATCGAGGAGGCCCTCAGTCTCAGCGACCGCATCTATATTTTGAAAAATCGCCCTGGGCAAATTGTTTCAGAAATTAAACTAGATTGGTCTGAAAGTGAGGACAAGGAAGTTCAAAAGATTGCCTACAAACGTCAAATCTTAGCAGAATTAGGCTTAGATAAGTAGAAAAATAGGGAGTTGGTGAAGATTATCCTTTACCAGCGCCCTTTTTCTTTTAAAAATGAGAAAATTTCGGTATAATAGTCAAAGATAGTCAAGGTTTAAAGAGAGAGGTGGGTTTGTAATGAGATTTAAAAATACATCGGATCATATTGAGGCCTACATCAAGGCGATTTTAGATCAATCTGGTATCGTGGAGTTACAACGTAGTCAGTTGGCAGATACCTTTCAGGTTGTCCCTAGTCAGATTAACTATGTGATCAAGACACGCTTTACTGAAAGTAGAGGCTACTTGGTTGAAAGTAAACGTGGTGGCGGAGGCTACATTCGTATAGGACGGATTGAGTTTTCTAGTCATCATGAAATGCTCAGGGAGCTGCTTTACTCGATTGGTGAGCGAGTTAGTCAAGAAATTTATGAGGATATTCTGCAGCTTTTGGTTGAGCAGGAATTGATGACCAAGCAGGAGATGAATTTGCTGGTGGCAGTAGCTTTGGATCGCGTTCTAGGAGAAGAAGCTCCAGTTGTTCGAGCAAACATGCTACGACAGGTCATACAAGAGGTAGATAGAAAAGGGAAGTAAGATGAACTATTCAAAAGCATTGAATGAATGTATCGAAAGTGCCTACATGGTTGCTGGCCATTTTGGAGCTCGTTACCTAGAGTCTTGGCACTTGTTGATTGCCATGTCCAATCACAGTTATAGTGTGGCAGGGGCGACTTTAAATGATTATCCATATGAGATGGACCGTTTAGAAGAGGTCGCTTTGGAACTGACTGAAACAGACTATAGCCAGGATGAAACCTTTACGGAATTGCCGTTCTCCCATCGTTTGCAGGTTCTTTTTGACGAAGCAGAGTATGTAGCGTCAGTGGTCCATGCTAAGGTGCTAGGGACGGAGCACGTCCTCTATGCGATTTTGCATGATGGCAATGCCTTGGCGACTCGTATCTTGGAGAGGGCTGGTTTTTCTTATGAAGACAAGAAAGATCAGGTCAAGATTGCTGCCCTTCGTCGCAATCTAGAAGAACGTGCAGGCTGGACTCGAGAAGATCTCAAGGCTCTACGCCAACGCCATCGTACAGTAGCTGACAAGCAAAATTCTATGGCCAATATGATGGGCATGCCGCAGACTCCTAGTGGTGGTCTCGAGGACTATACGCATGATTTGACAGAGCAAGCGCGTTCTGGCAAGTTAGAACCAGTCATCGGTCGGGATAAGGAAATCTCGCGTATGATTCAAATTTTGAGTCGGAAAACCAAGAATAATCCTGTCTTGGTTGGGGATGCTGGTGTCGGGAAAACTGCTCTGGCGCTTGGTCTTGCTCAGCGTATTGCTAGTGAGGATGTGCCTGTTGAAATGGCTAAGATGCGCGTGTTAGAGCTTGATTTGATGAATGTCGTTGCAGGGACGCGCTTCCGTGGTGACTTTGAAGAACGCATGAATAATATCATCAAGGATATTGAAAAAGATGGCCAAGTCATCCTCTTTATCGATGAACTTCACACTATCATGGGTTCTGGGAGCGGGATTGATTCAACTCTGGATGCGGCCAATATCTTAAAACCAGCCTTGGCGCGTGGAACTTTGAGAACGGTTGGTGCCACCACTCAGGAAGAATACCAAAAACACATCGAAAAAGATGCGGCCCTTTCTCGTCGTTTCGCCAAAGTAACGATTGAAGAGCCAAGTGTGGCAGACAGCATGACCATTTTACAAGGTTTGAAGGCGACTTATGAGAAACATCACCGGGTACAAATCACAGATGAAGCGGTTGAAACAGCGGTTAAGATGGCGCATCGTTACTTAACCAGTCGTCACTTGCCAGACTCTGCTATCGATCTCTTGGATGAAGCAGCGGCAACAGTGCAAAATAAAACTAAAAATGTAAAAGCAGACGATTCAGGTTTGAGTCCAGCTGACAAGGCCTTGATGGATGGTAAGTGGAAACAAGCTGCTCAACTAATTGCTAAAGAAGAGGAAGTGCCTGTCTATAAAGTCTTGGTGACAGAGTCTGATATTTTGACCACCTTGAGTCGCTTGTCAGGTATTCCAGTCCAAAAACTGACTCAAACGGATGCCAAGAAATACTTGAATTTGGAAGCTGAACTACACAAACGTGTCATCGGTCAAGATCAAGCAGTTTCAAGCATTAGCCGTGCGATTCGTCGCAACCAGTCAGGGATTCGCAGTCATAAGCGTCCGATTGGTTCCTTTATGTTCCTAGGACCCACAGGTGTCGGGAAGACCGAATTGGCCAAGGCTCTGGCAGAAGTTCTTTTTGATGACGAATCAGCCCTTATCCGCTTTGATATGAGTGAGTATATGGAGAAATTTGCAGCCAGCCGTCTCAATGGAGCTCCTCCGGGTTATGTGGGCTACGAAGAAGGTGGGGAGTTGACCGAGAAGGTTCGCAACAAACCCTATTCCGTTCTCCTCTTTGACGAAGTAGAGAAGGCCCACCCTGATATCTTTAATGTTCTCTTACAGGTCTTGGATGATGGTGTCTTGACAGATAGCAAGGGGCGCAAGGTTGATTTTTCAAATACCATTATCATCATGACGTCAAACCTTGGTGCGACAGCCCTTCGTGATGACAAGACTGTCGGATTTGGAGCTAAGGACATTCGTTTTGATCAGGAAAATATGGAAAAACGCATGTTTGAAGAGCTGAAAAAAGCTTATAGACCTGAGTTTATTAACCGTATTGATGAAAAGGTGGTCTTCCATAGCCTGTCTAGCGACCATATGCAGGAAGTGGTGAAGATTATGGTCAAACCTTTAGTGGCAAGTTTGGCTGAAAAAGGTATTGACTTGAAATTACAAACTTCCGCACTGAAATTGTTGGCCAATCAAGGATATGACCCAGAGATGGGAGCTCGTCCACTTCGCAGAACCCTACAAACAGAAGTGGAAGACAAGTTAGCAGAACTTCTTCTCAAGGGAGAATTAGAGGCAGGCAGCACACTTAAGATTGGTGTCAAAGCAGGCCAGTTAAAATTTGATATTGTATAAAAATGGAGAATCAGGAGAAATCTTGATTCTCTTTTTTGCTACTTTTTTATAAAAAATAATAAAAATCTATTGACGAAATAAAAATATAGTTTATAATAAAAACATAGACAATGAAAATATCGAAAATTATAAAAAGGCAATGCATTTATGAAAAAGAAAACAGCAGTGGTATTTGGAACCTTTGCTCCGCTTCATCAAGGGCATATCGATCTGATCCAGTGTGCAAAGCGGCAGTGTGACCAGGTTTGGGTTGTCGTTTCAGGCTATGAGGGAGACAGAGGGGAACAGGTAGGCTTAACGCTTCAAAAAAGATTTCGCTATATCCGAGAGGCCTTTCGTGATGACGAGTTGACCTCTGTCTGCAAGTTAGATGAAATCAATCTTCCTCGTTACCCTATGGGTTGGCAGGAGTGGTTGGACCAAATGTTAGCGGAGATTTCCTATGATAAAAACCAGCAAGAACTAATTTTCTTTGTGGGAGAAGCAGACTACCAGCAAGAATTGTCTAATCGTGGCTTTGAGACTGTCTTGCAAGAAAGAAAGTTTGGTATCTCAGCGACTATGATTCGAGAAAATCCAAGCAAATATTGGAAATATATTGCTCAACCCTTCCGACGTCAGTTTACAAAGAAAGTGTTGATTATGGGAAGTGCTAGCAATGGGAAGACAACTTTGGCCAAGGATTTGGCTAGGTATTACGATGCACCCGTTAGTCTGGAATACGCGCGTGAATACCAGATCAAAAACAATGTCCGCGACGATGAATTGACTCCAAAAGATTACTATTATATCCTGTTGGGGCAGTATGACCAGACCTCTAAGTTAATTGACAGTAATGCCAATAGGGGACTGGTGGTAGCAGACACCAACTCCTTAGTAACCAAGGGCTACTATGATTATTACATGGAGACTGAGGATCAAGGGGACTTATCGGGAGAGACTTTTGATAATCTCTTTGTCTCGATATTGGCTAAGGAGAAATGGGACTTGATTCTCTTTGTGCAGCCTGTCGGCTCCTATGTCAATGACGGATTTAGAGATATGACTATGGCAGAAGACCATATTCGTCATAGTTTTTCCCAGCATTTGGATCAGATGAGGGAGCGCTACTTAGCAAATATTCCACTAGTTTATCTAGCAGAGGATTATCTAGGAAATTATGAAACTGCAAAAGAGGCTATTGATGCCATTTATCAAGCAGATTAGGAGAAAATTATGAAAAAACTAACTGAAAAAATCACACAATTTATCGAAAACTTTAAAAATGTCCATGCGGAAGCCCGCAAGATTGGTTTTGCAGGAATCATGCACTTGCTCTGGAAAGATCTCTTTGTCGGCCGTAGTCTTTTCCAGTGGTTGTATCTCATCGTCCTGTCAAGTGTTCCCTTGATCTTGGAATTCACGCAAAATACAGAAAGTCATGACTGGATGAGCTTGTTTGCATCTTGGACTGGGATTGTCTGTGTTATCTTGGTAGCAGAAGGGCGTGCAAGCAATTATCTCTTTGGGGCCATTAACTCTGCTATCTATTTGGTTTTGGCCATGAATGCGACTTTTTATGGCGAAGTTTTGACGACAGTTTACTTCTTTGTCATGCAGCCGATTGGCCTCTATGCTTGGCTGTCCAACCGTATTAATGACCAAGGAAAAGCAGAAGAATCTCACTTTGAAGCCAAGAAATTATCTGTGCTTGACTGGCTCAAGTACTTAGCCTTGACTGCTATCATTTGGATTGGTATGGGCTTAGCTTACCAAAGTATCCATAGTGCTCGCCCTTTCTGTGATAGTGTTACCGATGCGACCAATGGTGTTGGTCAGCTCTTGATGACACGTCTTTACCGTGAGCAATGGATTTTCTGGATTGCAACCAATCTCTTTAGTATCTATCTCTGGTGGGGTGAAAAGATCCATATCCAAGGGATGTACTGGGTTTACACTCTCAATAGTCTAGTAGGTTGGTACCAATGGACCAAGGCAGTTCGTAAGGAGGCATAAAATGGCGGACACGATGATTCCAGCTGGGATGACAGAGAGAGAATATTTTGAAATCCATGCCAGTCAGGAAGAGTTTTTAGATTGGTACTACAAGCAGGAACTCCCTCAATACGAAAAACCAAGTGTGACGGTGGATATGGTAGCCTACTGCTTTGTCGAAGGAAAGATCAAGCTCTTATTAATTCGACGCAAGGCTCACCCTTATCAAAATTGTTTGGCTCTGGTTGGAGGATTTATGGACAAGGGCGAAGACGCTGCGCATGCCTGTCAGCGTGAGGTGAGAGAAGAAGTCAATCTCGATCTTCCTTTGGAAAAAATCGAGCAATTGATGACCGTATCGACTCCCGGCCGTGACCCACGGGGCTGGACAGTGACCATTGCCCACTTGGTTTATTTGCCTAGTCGTGCATTAGAACTTGTTCAAGCAGGAGACGATGCCAAGGATGTCGTTTTCGTAGATGTCGATTTTCAGACGGGCAAGTGCTTCTTAGAGGGAGTAGAGTTGGAGGAGCAAGCCTTCGCTTTTGACCATTATGCCATTATCCAAGAATCCATCAAACGAATCCAAGGTCGACTTGACTGGAATCCGACCTTCCTTTATCTGCTAGAGGAGGAGTTCACTGTATACGAAGGGACTGAACTGGTCAATCTTATCAACCCCGGTCGTCCAATCGTCAGCAATAACTTTCTCGTAAAATATGGAGAATATGTAGAAGAAGTCGGACTCAAACGAGTACCTAAAAAGAAACCAAGAAAAACCTATCGATTGAAATAAAAGAGTCTGGGACAAAAAGATTTTGATTTTAGGAATTCTTTATTATAAATTTTAAAAATCGATAGATTAGACAAAAAAGCGAACAAGACAGAATTCTGAGTGTCAGATAACTCGTTTTGTTCGCTTTTTATATTTAAGGCTAGACTTTTGTCCCAGACTCTTATTTTATACTTGTACTTGGGTTAAAAATTCTTCTGTAGTAAGAATTTGAGCAAACTCATCTTGTAGAGAAAGGAGATTAATCTCATGGATAGTCTCAGGAGAGATGACTTGACCGTTTTTGTTAGATAGGGTAAAACTGGCAGTAGCATCTGCTAGTAAAGTGACTTCAAAACCAAGATTTGCTGCCATTCGTGTCGTAGTAGATACACAATGAGGCAGGGTCAAACCAACAACGACTAAATGACAAATCTGATTTTTTCGTAAATAGGCTTCAAGATTTGTTCCAATAAAGGCGCTATTAACCGTTTTTTGAAAGACAGGTTCTGAAGCAACTGGTTCAAATCCACTTTTAAACACCTGATTTTGTTTGTTATGAAATTGTGACTGGGGATTGTCAGATATGTGTTGAACATGTAAGACTGGAAGAGCGTGTTTACGAAAGTATGCCAGTATCCTCAATGCTTGTTGTTCAGCTTGAGGGTTGTTCCGTTCTCCCCAGATAGGGTTATCAAATGCTTTTTGCATATCGATAATCAGTAGAGCAGTATGAACCATTTTATGCTTTATCCAATTGCAAGAGGGCTTCAATCTCTGCTAGGGTGCTAGCTTGTGAAATAGCTCCACGAAGTTTAGCTGCACCAGATGTTCCACGGAGGTAGTGAGGAGCGAGTCCACGGAATTCACGAACTGCTACGTTTTCTCCTTTGAGGTTAATCAATCGTTTCAAGTGTTCGTAGGCGATTTTCATCTTGTCTTCAAAGGTCAAATCAGGTAGGATTTCTCCTGTTTCAAAGTAATGGTTGATTTGGTTGAAGAGGTAAGGATTTCCCATGGCAGCGCGGCCAATCATGACTGCATCAGCACCGACTTCTTCGATACGTTGTTTGGCTTCTTGGACAGTACGGATGTCACCGTTGGCGATGAAGGGAATCTTGGTCAGAGCTTGGGCAACCTTGTGAAGGGTCTCAAGGTCTGCGTGACCTGTATACATTTGTTCACGGGTACGGCCATGCATGGCGAGGGCAGAAACACCTGCTGCTTCAGCAGCCAGGGCGTTTTCTACTGCCAGAGATGGGTCAGCCCAGCCGGTACGCATTTTAACGGTGAGGGGAATATCAAGAACAGATTGGACCTTGTTGATGATCGAGTAAATCTTATCTGGGTCCTTGAGCCACATAGCGCCAGCTTCGTTCTTCACGATTTTATTAACTGGACAGCCCATGTTGATATCGACGATATCGGTCTTAGTGTTTTCTTGGATGAATTCTGCTGCGCGTGCTAGGCTGTCTTCATCGCTACCAAAAAGTTGGATAGAAACAGGGTTTTCGCCCTCATCGATATGAAGCATATGCAAGGTTTTTTCATTGTTGTATTGGATTCCCTTGTCAGAGACCATTTCCATGACAACGAGTCCAGCTCCGAGTTCTTTTGCGATGGTACGAAAGGCTGAGTTGGTCACGCCAGCCATAGGCGCTAAAACGGTACGATTGGGAATCTCAACATTGCCAATCATAAAAGATGTATTAAGATTTGTCACGAATGAGTTCCTCCAGGTCGTTTTCATCAAAGTTGTAAGTCGTTTGGCAGAATTGACAAGTGATTTCTGCCCCGTGGTCTTCCTCTTTCATTTCCTGTAAGTCTGAGCTTGGAAGGCTGGCAAGAGCGTTCATAAAGCGCTCATGGCTACAGTCACATTGGAAACGGATTTCTTCTTCAGAAAGACGCTTGTAGGCCTCGTCACCGTAGATAGCCTTGAGGAGGGCTTCGATATGGTCGTCACTCTCTAGAAGAGTTGAGATAGCTGGCATCTCTTGGATGCGTTTTTCAAAGCGAGCAATCTCTTCTTCCTTGGCTCCTGGCAAGACTTGAACTAGGAAACCACCAGCAACCTTGACCTTGTCTTCCTCGTCCAAAAGGACATTGAGACCGACTGCAGAAGGGGTTTGTTGGCTTTCTGTTAGGTAGAAAGCAAGGTCTTCACCAATCTCTCCAGAGATGAGTGGGGTCAAGGAAGTATAAGGATTTCCAATGCCGTAGTCTGTGATAACGAGAAATTGACCATTTCCAACAAAAGGTCCGACTAGAACTTCACCAGTTGCAGTCTTTTTGATGTCAACACCAGGATTTTGAACGTAGCCTTTGACGTTCCCCTTGGTATCAGCAACGGTGATAATGGCTCCTAGAGAGCTAGTTCCCAGTACCTTCACTGTTAGTTTGGTATTTCCTTTTTCATTGGCTGCGAGAATCTGGCTAGCGATAAGAGTTCGACCAAGCGCTACAGTTGAGCTAGCTTGGGTTTGGTGTTTTTCTTGAGCAGTGCGGACGGTTTCTGTGGTGTCAAGGACAAAAGCACGAAAGGCGCCACTTTCTGATATAGTTTTAATAATTTTATCCATAGCTACTATTTTAGCATAAAAATGCCCAAAGGGGGAGCCGTGTGTTTGCTGATTTTCAGGATAATGGACCAGGAAATCAGCATGAAAATAAAAAGAGAAACAGATTATTTCAGGATTTCTAAGATTTATGCTATGCTTAAGGTAGAAAATGAAAGGGGTAACAAATGTATTTAGGAGATTTGATGGAGAAAGCCGAGTGTGGTCAATTTTCAATCCTTTCCTTTCTATTACAAGAGTCTCAGACGACCGTCAAGGCTGTAATGGAGGAAACAGGATTTTCAAAAGCAACCCTAACCAAATATGTCACCCTGCTCAATGACAAGACTTTGGAAAGTGGTTTAGAGCTGACTATCTCCTTAGAAGATGAAAATCTGCATCTGTCAATCGGTGCAGCTACCAAGGGGAGAGATATTCGGAGCTTGTTTTTGGAGAATGCTGTTAAATACCAGATTTTGGTTTATCTTCTCTACCACCAACAGTTTTTAGCCCATCAGCTGGCTCAAGAATTGATGATTAGCGAGGCTACGCTTGGCCGCCACTTGGCTGGTTTAAATCAGATTTTGTCAGAATTTGATTTATCCATCCAAAATGGACGTTGGCGAGGTCCAGAGCATCAGATACGCTATTTCTATTTCTGTCTTTTCCGCAAGGTCTGGTCAAGTCAGGAGTGGGAAGGTCACATGCAGAAACCAGAGAGAAAACAGGAGATTGCTACACTAGAAGAAATTTGCGGTGCAAGTTTGTCTTCAGGGCAGAAATTGGACTTGGTTCTCTGGTCTCATATCAGTCAACAACGTCTCCGTGTCAATGCCTGTCAGTTTCAAGTCATAGAAGAAAAAATGCGAGGGTATTTTGACAATATTTTCTACCTTCGTTTGCATCGAAAGGCTCCGTCCTTTTTTGCTGGGCAACACATCCCTCTCGGAACTGAGGACGGGGAGATGATGATTTTCTTCTCTTTCCTCCTATCTCATCGTATTCTTCCTCTTCATACTATGGAGTATATCCTTGGTTTTGGAGGGCAGTTGGCAGATTTGCTGACGCAATTGATTCAAGAAATGAAGAAGGAGGAGTTGCTGGGCGGTTATACAGAGGACCATGTCACCTATGAACTCAGTCAGCTTTGTGCTCAAGTCTATCTATACAAGGGCTATATTTTACAGGATCGCTACAAGTACCAGTTAGAGAATCGTCATCCATATTTGCTGATGGAACATGATTTTAGGGGAACGGCAGAGGAGATTTTTCATGCTCTACCTGCTTTTCATCAGGGGACAGACTTAGATAAGAAGATTCTCTGGGAATGGCTCCAGTTAATCGAATATATGGCTGAAAATGGTGGCCAGCATATGCGGATTGGTCTTGATTTGACATCTGGTTTTCTTGTCTTTTCAAGGATGGCTGCTATTTTAAAACGGTATTTGGAATACAATCGTTTTATTACCATTGAAGCCTATGACCGAACTCGGCATTATGATTTGCTGGTTACCAATAACCCGATTCATAAGAAGGAACAAACACCAGTCTATTATTTAAAAAATGATTTGGATATGGAAGATTTGGCAGGGATTCGTCAGTTATTATTTACCTAAAAGGCTTGGTTAACCCAGGCCTTTTTTGTGAAATTCACACAATCTCCTCACATTTTTTAAAAAATTAAAAAAAGTTGATAAACAAGAAAGCGCTTTATTTTGTATACTAGTAAGTGTAAAGAGGAAACACCTCAAGATCTTTATGAGGAGGACAGCACATGTCACAAGAAAAATACATTATGGCTATTGACCAGGGAACTACAAGTTCTCGTGCCATCATTTTTAATAAAAAAGGAGAAAAGGTCAGCTCTAGCCAAAAAGAGTTTACTCAGATTTTCCCTCAGGCAGGTTGGGTTGAGCACAATGCCAATGAAATTTGGAACTCAGTCCAGTCAGTTATTGCGGGTGCTTTCATCGAAAGCGGTGTCAAGCCAAATCAAATCGAAGCAATCGGGATTACCAACCAACGTGAAACAACTGTCGTCTGGGATAAGAAAACAGGACTTCCTATCTACAATGCTATCGTTTGGCAGTCACGCCAGACAGCACCTTTGGCTGAACAACTAAAAAGCCAAGGTTATGTGGAAAAATTCCATGAAAAAACTGGTTTGATTATCGATGCTTACTTCTCTGCTACCAAGGTTCGTTGGATTTTGGACCATGTAGAAGGCGCTCAAGAGCGAGCAGAAAAAGGAGAATTGCTCTTTGGTACTATCGATACTTGGTTGGTTTGGAAATTGACAGACGGTGCGGCTCACGTGACCGACTACTCAAATGCAGCTCGTACCATGCTTTATAACATTAAAGAACTCAAATGGGATGACGAGATTTTGGAAATCCTCAACATTCCTAAGGCTATGCTTCCGGAAGTTCGTTCTAACTCTGAAATCTACGGTAAAACAGCGCCATTCCATTTCTATGGTGGACAAGTCCCAATCTCAGGTATGGCTGGTGACCAACAGGCAGCCCTCTTTGGACAGTTGGCCTTTGAACCTGGTATGGTTAAAAATACTTATGGAACAGGCTCTTTCATCATCATGAATACTGGTGAAGAAATGCAGTTGTCTGAGAACAACCTCTTGACAACCATTGGTTACGGTATCAATGGCAAGGTTTACTATGCCTTGGAAGGTTCTATCTTCATCGCAGGAAGTGCCATTCAGTGGCTTCGTGATGGACTTCGCATGGTTGAAAATTCACCAGAATCTGAAAAATACGCTCGTAATTCTCACAATGATGATGAAGTTTATGTCGTTCCAGCCTTTACAGGACTAGGAGCACCATACTGGAACCAAAATGCTCGCGGTTCTGTCTTTGGTTTGACTCGTGGAACAAGCAAAGAAGACTTTATCAAGGCAACCTTACAATCTATCGCTTATCAAGTGCGTGACATCATCGATACCATGCAAGTAGATGCGCAGACAGCTATCCAAGTCTTGAAAGTAGATGGTGGTGCAGCCATGAATAATTTCCTCATGCAGTTCCAAGCTGATATTTTGGGAATCGATATCGCACGCGCCAAAAACTTGGAAACAACAGCTCTAGGAGCAGCCTTCCTAGCAGGTTTGTCAGTAGGTTACTGGAAGAATTTGGATGAGTTGAAACTCTTGAATGAGACAGGAGAACTCTTTGAACCATCGATGAACGAATCGCGCAAGGAACAACTCTACAAGGGCTGGAAGAAAGCTGTGAAAGCAACCCAAGTCTTTGCGGAAGTAGACGACTAATACTGGCAGAATAAAGCGATTTATTTAGAAAGTGTGTAAATATGGAATTTTCAAAGAAAACACGTGAATTATCAATTAAAAAAATGCAGGAACGTACCCTGGACCTCTTAATTATCGGTGGAGGAATCACAGGGGCTGGTGTAGCCTTGCAGGCGGCAGCCAGTGGTCTTGAGACTGGTTTGATTGAAATGCAGGACTTCGCAGAAGGAACATCCAGCCGTTCAACAAAATTGGTTCACGGCGGTCTTCGCTACCTCAAACAATTTGACGTAGAAGTGGTATCAGATACGGTTTCAGAACGTGCAGTGGTACAACAAATTGCACCTCACATTCCAAAACCAGACCCAATGCTCTTACCAGTTTATGAAGAAGATGGAGCGACCTTTAGCCTCTTCCGCCTTAAAGTAGCTATGGATTTGTACGATCTTTTAGCAGGTGTGAACAACACACCTGCTGCAAACAAGGTTTTGAGCAAGGATCAAGTCTTGGAACGCCAGCCAAACTTGAAGAAAGAAGGCTTGGTAGGAGGTGGAGTTTATCTTGACTTCCGTAACAACGATGCGCGTCTCGTGATTGAAAATATCAAACGTGCTAACCAAGACGGTGCCCTCATTGCTAACCACGTGAAGGCAGAAGGTTTCCTCTTTGACGAAAGTGGCAAGATTACAGGTGTTGTAGCTCGTGATCTCTTGACAGACCAAGTCTTTGAAATCAAGGCGCGTCTGGTGATTAACACAACAGGTCCTTGGAGCGACAAGGTGCGTAATTTGTCTAATAAGGGAACACAATTCTCACAAATGCGCCCAACTAAGGGGGTTCACCTAGTCGTGGATTCAAGCAAGATCAAGGTTTCACAGCCAGTTTACTTTGACACAGGTTTGGGTGATGGTCGTATGGTCTTTGTTCTCCCACGTGAAAACAAGACTTACTTTGGTACAACGGATACAGATTACACAGGTGATTTGGAACATCCAAAAGTGACTCAGGAAGATGTAGATTATCTACTTGGTATTGTCAACAACCGCTTCCCAGAAGCTAACATTACCATTGATGATATCGAAAGTAGCTGGGCAGGTCTTCGCCCATTGATCGCAGGCAATAGCGCTTCTGACTACAATGGAGGAAATAACGGAACCATCAGTGATGAAAGCTTTAACAACTTGATTGCGACTGTTGAATCTTATCTCTCTAAAGAAAAAACGCGTGAAGATGTTGAATCTGCTGTCAGCAAGCTTGAAAGCAGTACCTCTGAGAAACATTTGGACCCATCTGCTGTTTCTCGTGGCTCTAGCTTGGACCGAGATGATAATGGTCTCTTGACCCTTGCTGGTGGTAAAATCACAGACTACCGTAAGATGGCTGAAGGAGCTATGGAGCGCGTGGTTGACATCCTCAAAGCAGAATTTGACCGTAGTTTTAAACTGATCAACTCTAAGACTTACCCTGTTTCAGGTGGAGAATTGAACCCAGCAAATGTAGACTCAGAAATCGAAGCTTTTGCGCAACTTGGAGTGTCACGTGGATTGGATAGTAAGGAAGCCCATTACCTAGCAAATCTTTACGGTTCAAATGCACCGAAGGTCTTTGCTCTTGCTCATAGTTTGGAACAAGCACCAGGACTCAGCTTGGCAGATACTTTATCACTTCACTATGCAATGCGCAATGAGTTGGCTCTTAGCCCAGTTGACTTCCTTCTTCGTCGTACCAACCATATGCTCTTTATGCGTGATAGTTTGGATAGCATCGTTGAGCCAGTTTTGAATGAAATGGGACGATTCTATGACTGGACAGAAGAAGAAAAAGCAACTTACCGTGCTGATGTCGAAGCAGCTCTCGCTAATAACGATTTAGCAGAATTAAAAAATTAAGAAAAAATAAAAGAGGTGGAGGGCAGGACTCCTAGTCTACCCTCTCTCCCTTTTTAATGGAGATAGAAAGATGATGAATGAATTATTTGGAGAATTTTTGGGGACTCTAATCCTGATTCTTCTAGGAAATGGTGTTGTGGCTGGTGTGGTTCTTCCTAAAACCAAGAGCAACAGCTCAGGTTGGATTGTGATTACTATGGGTTGGGGGATTGCAGTTGCAGTTGCGGTCTTTGTATCTGGCAAGCTCAGTCCAGCTCATTTAAACCCAGCTGTGACGATTGGTGTGGCCTTGAAAGGTGGTTTGCCTTGGGCTTCCGTTTTGCCTTATATCTTAGCCCAGTTCGCAGGGGCTATGCTGGGTCAGATTTTGGTTTGGTTGCAATTCAAGCCGCATTATGAGGCAGAAGAAAATGCAGGAAATATTTTGGCTACTTTCAGCACAGGACCAGCTATCAAAGATACTGTATCAAACTTGATTAGCGAAATCCTTGGAACCTTTGTTTTGGTCTTGACAATCTTTGCTTTGGGTCTTTACGATTTTCAGGCAGGTATCGGAACCTTTGCAGTGGGAACTTTGATTGTCGGTATCGGTCTATCACTAGGTGGGACAACAGGTTATGCCTTGAACCCTGCACGTGACCTTGGACCTCGTATCATGCACAGTATCCTTCCAATTTCAAACAAGGGAGACGGAGATTGGTCTTACGCTTGGATTCCTGTTGTGGGACCTGTTATCGGTGCAGCCTTGGCAGTTCTTGTGTTTTCCCTTTTCTAGTTTAGAAAATAATTATGTTGATAAGAGCTTGAGCAAGAGCCCAATTTCAGCAAAAAATGAAGTAAATCTTCTCATAATAAAACGCATCATATCAAGTTTTCAACACCTGATATGATGCGTTTTTATGATTTTTAAGACTTTTTCTCCAGTATCTTTTTTCGATTGAAGATGTAAGTATTTTAGTAACTAATTTCTTAGTACTAGCCAACAACGATAATCATAATTCCTCCTAAAATTAGGAATAATAAAGGCAATAGTTTTTGTTTTTTCATGTGAAATACCTCACTTTTATTTTCTTCTATTTTATGCTAAAATATTAAAAATCAAAAATTGTTCCCGTATATGCTTGTTGGAGAGATATTATGAAAAAATTTGGAGAAATTTTTAAAAAGTTTCGAGAATCTAGAGGGTTTCGCTTAAAAGATGTCGAAAAAGCTGGTATATCAACATCACAGCTCTCACGTTTTGAAAAGGGAGAGACTGATTTAACCATTTCAAAATTTATGGCTATTTTGGATGAAATTAACATGCCTATTGATGAATTTATGTATGCTGTTCATGATTTTCATCGTGATGAACTGAATGAACTCTTATCAAAGATTAGGCATTTTGTATCAAATCATGATGTTGATGGGTTGAAAAAACTACTTTATTCTCAGATGGAGTCAGATTCTAAACAAGAGAAATTTCATAAGCTTAACATTATTTTATTAAAAATTCGTTTACAAGATTTATCTGGAGAAGCTTATTATTCTGGTGATGATTTATCTTATCTAACTGACTATCTCTTTAGTGTTGAATACTGGGGATACTATGAATTATTGATTTTTTCAAATACTTTAGATGTCCTAAAACACGATGTCTTTATGGTTTTGGCTAGAGAGATGTCTAGACGTTCTGATTTTTATAAAGAAATTCCTAATAATAGACGATTGATTTCATCTATGCTATTGAACGGATATATCACATGTATTGAAAGAGGAAAATTGCTTGATGCTTTGTATTTTGAAAAACGACTAAACCAATGCTTTTTCACTGAAACTGAAATTTATGAACGGTTGGTATTCCAGTATGCCCAATATCTATATCGCTATAAAAAAGAGACGGATTGTAAAGCAATTATTGAAATGAGGAAGTGTATTGGAGCAATGAAATTAGCGGGAAGTAACCATTTGGCAAAGAATTATGAGGGACATTTAGAAAAAATTTTAGCAGATAAAGGGTAGTGTGCAGATATGGGAAAGGAAGTATCTCGAAATAATATTTTGGTAGAATTGTCTTTAGAAATTTCAATTACAGTTGTTTTATCAGTTCATTGTATTTGAGCGATAGGATTTTTCGAAGTTGTCACCATAATTATGAATTTTGAGGTATTTAATATGCAAGTTCTATCTCCATATATTTTAAGAAAGAAAAGTGAAACAGGAGAATTATTTTTCAATAGTGAAAATAATCATTCTTTTTTCATTACAAATGATTTACAAGATGTTATGGAAAATGATTTAGAGATTAAGGAACAATATGAAAATTATTTGAATAAGTATAATTATTTTCAAGAAGAAAATGAATTCGAGAATACAATAGATTATGTTAAAAATAGTGAAACGGAGACGTTAGAATTTACAATTTTAACACATGGAGACTGTAATTTTAGATGTAAATATTGTTATGAAAAATTTGAAAATATAAAAATGAGTAAAGAAACAGAGATTGCGATAGTTGAATTTACAGAAAAACTATTATCTGAATCTATGTTTAAATCTTTACATGTATCATGGTTTGGAGGAGAGCCTTTATTAGGGCTAAAAACGATAAAGAATCTTTCAAAAAAATTTATTAGTATTTGTTCTCAAAATGGACTTGATTATTCTGCTAGTATAACAACTAATGGATATTTGCTTAATGAACGAATGATTCATCAGTTAATTCTAGACTATCGCGTTAATAATTTTCAGATAACAATTGATGGAGATGAGGAAAGTCATAATTTTCAAAGAGTGTTGCGTAATGGAAAGGGATCATATATCAAAATACTCGAGAATATCAAAGGTTTACAAAATTCAAATTTGAATTTTTATTGTAATTTAAGATTTAATATATCGAAAGAAAATTTTAATAATGTTAAGATTTTTTTAGATTCAGATGGGAAATATTTTAAGCATGATAAACGATTTAGATTTTATTTTTATAATGTAGGTAGTTGGGGTTGTGGGGAGCGTGCCCAAAATTATAAAGTGACATTACCTAATTCAGATGCTAGTTTTGAATTATCAAAGTTTGCCATAAAAAAAGGTTATAATGTTCCTGCTGCTAGAGGTATAATAACAAATTTGTTCAACTGTTATGCAAATAGAAAAAATCACTATACTATTAATGTAAAGGGTGTAATTCAAACTTGTACGGTTGCCTTGTATTCTAATTCTAATATATTTGGAAGTGTACATGCTAAGTTTAATAAGGAAAAGTTTGATAAATGGCACTTAAACATGGATTCAGATTGTAAGCAGTGTCCTATTGTTTTAATTTGTAAATCAGGATTTTGTCCGCCCAAACATAGAAGTAATAAGCAAAGAACATTATGCAATCAAATAAAAAAGAAAATTGATAAAAATCTAGAATTATTTATGTTAAATAAGGAATATTGTGATTATCTTGATGCAATAAGAGAGGGGGTGAAAAGATGATTGTAATTGAAAATAAGAGTACTACTCAACTTGATATACTTGTACTCCGTGATCATTATTGCGATGAAGATGGAAATGAGTTTTAGATTGATTTTTAAAATATAAATCGAAATTTAGTTAGTCTAGTTCAGGAGGTAATCACTCTTAATAAACAGCATCATATATAGGTTAATTAAATTATTGTATAGTCTCAGTTGGAGTTAATTTGTTTATAACTTTTAGACTGAGGCTTTTATATCTATTCGCTTTCTTTTAGATAGGCTTATTTATGAAATTTCTAAAATACATTAAAACTAATATTTTTATCTATTTTTTAATAGGAGTGCTTTTGAATAGTGGGATGGCTCTAATAAAGCCATTGTTATTGGATAAGCTATTGAATATTCGTGAAGAGCAACTTACAATTGGTACAATTTCATACTTTGTTTTATATGGACTGTGTTTGCACCTGTTTTTTTATAGCACGATGTTGCTAGCAAATTTTGTCAGTAATAATCTGCAGCGTCATCTACAAATTCGTTTAAAAGATCAGCTTATCAAGAAACTATTTTTGAAGGAAAATGTTGTATATGATGAAAAAGTTTCAATTGTTACACAAGATATGGAACTGCTCTATAATCGCTTCTTTTTACCCCTGGATATGATAGTTGGAAGAGTTTTTATACTTTGTACAACGATTGTTTTTATTTTGGTGCAAAATTTTTGGCTTGGTATTGTTTTTATCGTGTTCTCTTTTCTTCGACCATTACCTCAATGGGTAATGAATAATCATTTAATGAAAAGTGGTGCAAATTTTTCGGAAATGCAAAAAGCTTTTCATCTATCTGTAGGAGATTTTTTTAAGGGAGCAGATACGATATATTTTTATGGCGCTAGTAAAGAAAACCTTGCTAAGATGAGAAAAAACAACGAGTGTTACGAGAACGCTCGTTGGAAAAATGAATGGACTAGCAATGTCGTTTATTTTTTCAATGGTCCTTTAGAATTCCTTAGTCAGGTACTACCTCTTGCACTTGGTCTTTTATTACAAAAGAGCGGTATAGAGTTAACAACAGCTAGTTTGGTCTCTATGTATATAGCTACAATGAATCTTAGCGGACCTATTCAAAGAATTATGTATAGCATATCTGATATACAGCGATCGCAAACAGTGAAAGAAAAAATATTTTCATTATTGGAAGAATCTTGTTTAGAAACATCATATCCGACAGTCGAATCTTTAGCTGAGCTAGTTTTGGAGGGTGTTTCAAAACAGGTTGGAGAGCAAGTGCTCTTTTATGATTTGTCACTTAGATTAACCAAGCCAAGTAAAGTTTTAATAAAGGGAGCTAGTGGTACCGGAAAGTCAACTCTCCTACAGTTGGTAGCAGGAAAGATAAGTCCGAATAGTGGTAGAATTATCGTACGTGATAAATCAGGTCGAGAATTTACTCATTATCAAGGGAATGTCGCTTATATCTCTCAGAATCCATTTTTCAGACATGGGACAATTCGAGAAAATTTAACATTAGGACAGGAGATTTCAGATAAAGAATTACTCTGTTGCCTAGAACAAGTTGGCTTAACGAATGAAATCACTAATATCTTGGATTATCAACTGATAAATAATGGAGAAAACATTTCAGGTGGGCAACGTTTACGACTTGAATTAGTTCGCTGTCTGCTTCGGAAAAAAGACATTGTGTTGGCGGATGAGGTTACATCATCCTTAGACAAGGACAATGCATATCAAGTGCGCCAGTTACTTTTGCAGTTGCCTATCATTTTGATTGAAGTTGCTCATCATATTGATTCAGAAACGGTTTATAATCAAGTAATTGATTTGGGAAAATATAGAATAAAATAAATAGACTTGTTCGGCATCTTGCTAGCTATAATATATGTGTTATATTATGGATTGTTTTAGCTGATTTAAAGATGTGAGAACTAAAAACTATGGCTAAGTTGGAATGTTAAAAATTCAATTTCTGACCACCTAATCTTGTGTCAAATAGTTATCAAACAAAGTCTACTATACCATTTATCAGTTAAATATTTTTATGTTATAGGAGCGCTACATGTCTAATTCATTTGTCAAGTTGTTAGTCTCTCAATTGTTTGCAAATTTAGCAGATATTTTCTTTAGAGTAACAATCATTGCTAACATATACATTATTTCAAAATCAGTAATTGCCACGTCATTAGTTCCCATTTTAATAGGGATATCCTCTTTTGTTGCGAGTCTTTTAGTTCCTTTAGTTACTAAAAGGATAGCGCTAAATAGAGTTTTATCTTTATCCCAATTTGGAAAGACTATATTATTGGCGATACTGGTAGGAATGTTTACCGTAATGCAATCCGTAGCGCCTTTGGTAACCTATCTATTTGTTGTGGCAATTTCAATATTAGATGGTTTTGCAGCACCTGTTTCCTATGCTATTGTGCCACGCTATGCGACCGATTTGGGTAAGGCTAATTCAGCCTTATCAATGAGTGGTGAAGCTGTTCAGTTAGTGGGTTGGGGATTAGGTGGACTCTTGTTTGCAACAATTGGTCTTTTACCTACCACGTTTATCATTTTAATGTTGTATATAATTTCTAGCTTTCTGATGTTATTTCTTCCTAACGCTGAAGTGGAGGTGTTAGAGTCAGAAACTAATCTTGAAATTTTGCTCAAAGGTTGGAAGTTAGTTGCTAGAGATCCTAGATTAAGACTTTTTGTATCAGCAAATTTATTGGAAATTTTCTCAAATACGATTTGGGTTTCTTCCATTATACTTGTTTTTGTAACTGAGTTATTAAATAAAACGGAAAGTTACTGGGGATATTCTAATACAGCATACTCTATTGGTATTATAATTAGTGGCTTAATTGCTTTTAGGCTATCTGAAAAGTTCCTTGCTGCTAAATGGGAAAGTATTCTTTTTCCTCTTGTAGCCATGGCAATAGTGACACTGACTATTCTATATTTTCCAAATGCACAGATGTTTTTATTATTTTCAGCTTTAGTTGGTATGTTATCGCAGCTAAAAGAAGTTCCTGAAAGGGTATTTCTTCAGGAAACAGTAGAGGAAAATCATTTGGTTAATGTCTATTCTGTTCTTGAAGTGATTTCGACATTAGCATTTTCAGTATTTGTTTTGCTAATGAGCTATATTACTGAGAGTTTTGGTATTAGCATCAGTTTTTGGCTATCAGCCATTTGTCTGATGATAGAAGCTATTTTAATTTATATCAGACGAGATTATTTTAAATAAGAGACTGGTTAAAAAGTCTTGAGAAATTAGAAAAGCGCATAGTATCAGGTGTTGAAAACTTGATATTGTGCGTTTTATTATGGAAAGATTTACCTCATTTTCTACTGAAATTGAGTTTTTGCCCAGGATCACTCTATTTGAAATATACATAGAAAAACTGCATAATTTTAAAATTAGCTTAAATATAATGAAAATCTACGGTAAACAATTGAAAAAATACTATATAAAGTGGTACAATGGTAGAAAAATAAGCTAGTAAGAATCACTCTTATTTTAGCGAAAAATTACAGAAATGAATGGTTTTTCTTTATGAAACAGAGAAAAGAATTGTACCTCTTTCTTGGTCGGACAGCCTTGTATTTTCTTATCTTTCTGGGGCTGCTGTACTTCTTTAGCTATCTTGGTCAGGGTCAAGGAAGCTTTATCTATAATGAATTTTAACTTGAAGGAGAATTCCTATTGTGTCACATAAACCAATAGTAGATATGATTGAAACCATAGAGCATTTTGCTCAGACCCAGCCTAGCTATCCTGTTTACAATGTTTTGGGGCAGGAACACACTTATGGCGATTTGAAGGCTGATTCGGATAGTTTGGCTACAGCCATTGACCAACTAGGCTTGCTTGAAAAGTCTCCTGTGGTTGTTTTTGGTGGCCAAGAATATGAAATGTTGGCAACTTTTGTAGCGCTGACTAAGTCAGGTCATGCCTACATTCCCATTGATAGCCATTCGGCCTTGGAGCGAGTTTCGGCTATTTTAGAAGTAGCGGAGCCAAGTTTGATTATTGCCATTTCAGACTTTCCTTTGGAGCAGGTTTCTACACCGATGATGACTCTAGCTCAGGTTCAAGAAGCCTTTGCTCAAGGGACTAGCTATGAGATCACGCATCCAGTCAAGGGCGATGATAATTACTACATTATCTTTACTTCTGGTACGACTGGTAAGCCAAAGGGAGTGCAGATTTCCCATGATAACCTCCTCAGCTTTACCAACTGGATGATTACGGATAAGGAATTTGCGACGCCAAGTCGTCCGCAAATGCTGGCTCAACCACCTTATTCATTTGACCTGTCTGTCATGTACTGGGCACCGACCTTGGCACTTGGTGGGACGCTTTTTGCTCTTCCATCTGCCATTACTCAGGACTTTAAGCAACTCTTTGCGACTATCTTTTCATTGCCAATCGCTATCTGGACATCAACCCCTTCTTTTGCAGATATGGCCATGTTGTCTGAAGCCTTCAACAGTGAGAAAATGCCTGGAATCACGCATTTCTACTTTGATGGCGAAGAATTGACGGTTAAAACGGCTCAAAAACTGCGCGAGCGTTTCCCAAATGCCCGTATTATCAATGCCTACGGCCCAACAGAAGCGACAGTGGCTCTGTCAGCAGTTGCCGTGACAGATGAGATGCTAGCGACTCTCAAACGCCTACCAATCGGCTATACCAAGGCTGACTCTCCAACCTTTATCATTGACGAGGAAGGCAATAAATTGCCAAATGGTGAACAGGGAGAGATCATTGTGTCAGGGCCAGCTGTTTCAAAAGGCTATATGAACAATCCTGAAAAAACAGCAGAAGCCTTCTTTGAGTTTGAAGGTCTGCCAGCCTATCACACAGGCGATGTGGGAACCATGACAGATGAAGGCTTGCTTCTCTACGGCGGACGCATGGACTTCCAGATTAAGTTCAACGGTTACCGCATTGAGTTAGAAGATGTCTCTCAAAATCTTAATAAGTCTCGCTATATCGAGTCTGCTGTCGCAGTACCGCGTTATAACAAGGACCACAAGGTACAAAATCTACTGGCCTATGTCATCTTAAAAGACGGTGTTCGTGAGCAGTTTGAGCGTGATATCGATATTACTAAGGCCATCAAGGAAGATTTGACAGACATCATGATGTCCTACATGATGCCGTCTAAATTCCTTTATCGAGACAGTTTGCCACTGACTCCAAATGGAAAGATTGACATCAAAGGATTGATTAACGAGGTGAATAAGAGATGATGGAGTTTTTTCAACAGCTTCCTCATTTAGAGCCATATGGCAATCCTCAGTATTTTGTTTATGTGATTGCTGCAACCTTGCCCATCTTTATCGGTCTTTTTTTCAAGAAACGCTTTGCCTGGTATGAAGTACTGGTTAGTCTCTTCTTTATCGTCACCATGTTGGTAGGTGGGAAGACCAATCAATTGGTTGCCTTAGGTATTTACCTTTGCTGGGAGATATTGCTCCTGCTCTTCTACAAGCACTATCGAAAAAGCAAGGATGGCAAGTGGGTCTTCTACTTAGTTAGTTTTCTGTCCCTACTTCCGATTATCTTTGTCAAGGTGCAGCCGGCTATCAATGGAACGCAGTCTTTGCTTGGGTTCTTGGGAATTTCTTACCTGACTTTTCGTTCGGTTGGGATTATCATCGAGCTGAGAGATGGAGTGATTAAGGATTTTACCCTCTGGGAGTTCCTTCGTTTCCTTCTCTTCATGCCGACTTTCTCGAGTGGTCCAATCGATCGCTTTAAGCGTTTTAATGAAAATTATCAGACCATTCCTGAGCGGGATGAGTTGATGGATATGCTGGATGAATCCGTTCGCTATATCATGTGGGGATTTTTGTACAAGTTTATCCTAGCTCATGTTTTAGGAGAAACTTTACTACCTCCTCTAAAGAATCTAGCCCTGCAATCAGGTGGCTTCTTTAACCTCTATGCCTTGGCAGTTATGTATACCTTTGGTCTGGAACTCTTCTTTGACTTTGCAGGTTATTCTATGTTTGCCTTGGCCATTTCAAATTTGATGGGGATCCGTAGCCCGATCAACTTTAACAAGCCCTTTTTATCAAGGGATTTGAAGGAGTTTTGGAATCGTTGGCACATGAGTCTTTCTTTCTGGTTCCGTGACTTTGTCTTTATGCGAATGGTCATGGTGTTGACCAGAAAGAAGGTCTTTAAAAATCGCAATGTAACCTCAAGCGTGGCTTATATTGTAAATATGCTGATTATGGGATTTTGGCATGGAGTGACCTGGTACTATATCGCCTATGGACTCTTTCATGGGATTGGACTGGTCATCAATGACGCTTGGGTTCGTAAGAAAAAAACGCTCAATAAGGAGCGGAAAAAAGCAGGGAAGCCTGCTCTACCTGAGAATCGCTGGATTCAGTTGCTTGGCATGGTTATCACCTTCCATGTCGTCATGCTGTCATTCTTGATCTTTTCTGGATTTTTGAATGATTTATGGTTTAAAAAATAAAGGAAATAAAATATGGATATCAAATCAGAAGTTATCGAAATTATTGATGAGTTGTTTATGGAAGATGTTTCTGACATGATGGATGAAGATCTTTTTGACGCAGGTGTCTTGGATAGTATGGGAACGGTTGAATTGATTGTGGAGATTGAAAACCGTTTTGACATTCGTGTCCCTGTAACAGAGTTTGGTCGTGATGACTGGAATACAGCTAATAAAATTATAGCTGGCATTGTGGAGCTACAAAATGCTTAAACGCTTATGGATGATCTTCGGACCGGTCTTGATAGCTGGTTTGTTGGTTTTTCTGCTCATTTTCTTTTATCCTACTGAGATGCGTCATAATCTAGGAGCTGAAAAGCGTTCAGCGGTGGCTACTACTATCGATAGTTTTAAGGAGCGAAGTCAAAAAGTCAGAGCACTATCTGATCCAAATATGCGTTTTGTTCCTTTCTTTGGCTCCAGTGAATGGCTTCGTTTTGACGGTGCTCATCCTGCGGTATTAGCTGAGAAATACAATCGCTCCTACCGTCCTTATCTTTTAGGACAGAGGGGAGCTGCCTCGCTCAATCAGTATTTTGGGATGCAACAGATGCTGCCACAGCTGGAGAATAAACAAGTTGTGTATGTTATCTCACCTCAGTGGTTCAGTAAAAACGGCTATGAGCCAGCAGCCTTCCAGCAGTATTTTAATGGAGACCAGTTGACCAGTTTTCTGGAACATCAATCTGGAGATCAGGCTAGTCAATATGCGGCGACTCGCTTACTACAGCAGTTCCCAAACGTAGCTATGAAGGATTTGGTTCAGAAGTTGGCAAGTAAAGAAGAATTGTCGACGGCAGACAATGAAATGATTGAATTATTGGCTCGTTTTAATGAGCGCCAAGCTTCCTTTTTTGGTCAGTTTTCGGTTAGAGGCTATATCAACTACGAGAAGCATGTATCTAAGTATTTAAAGACCTTGCCAGATCAGTTTTCTTATCAAGCCATAGAAGATGTTGTCAAAGCAGATGCTGAAAAAAATACTTCCAATAATGATCTGGGAATGGAGAATGATTTCTATAATAAGCAGATCAAGAAGGATTTGAAGAAATTAAAGGATTCTCAGAAAAACTTTACCTACCTTAAATCACCGGAGTATAATGACCTGCAGTTGGTGTTAACCCAGTTTTCTAAATCTAAGGTAAACCCGATTTTTATCATTCCACCTGTTAATAAAAAATGGATGGATTATGCTGGTCTACGAGAGGATATGTACCAACAAACGGTGCAGAAGATTCGCTACCAGTTAGAGAGTCAAGGTTTTACCAATATAGCAGATTTTTCTAAGGATGGCGGGGAGTCTTTCTTTATGAAGGACACCATTCACCTTGGTTGGTTGGGTTGGTTGGCATTTGACAAGGCAGTTGATCCTTTCCTATCCAATCCCACACCAGCTCCGACTTACCATCTGAATGAGCGCTTTTTCAGCAAAGACTGGGCGACATACGATGGAGATGTCAAGGAATTTCAATAGATTATAATATAGAAGAGTTCAAGAATGAAGCCTATTTTCACGTTTTTTCTTGACTCTTTTTTTGCTTGTGATATAATTAACTGGTAAATAAAATTCTACAGAATAGTATTTTTCTCTTAAAAAAGAGAAGTTCAAAAGGAAAGGAGTCAGATATGAGACAGCTAGCGAAGGATATTGATGCTTTTTTGAATGAGGTAATTTTGCAGGCGGAAAATCAGCATGAAATTCTAATAGGTCATTGTACTAGCGAGGTGGCTCTGACTAATACCCAGGAGCATATCCTCATGCTCTTGTCAGAGGAATCTTTAACAAATTCAGAATTGGCGCGTCGCCTCAATGTCAGTCAGGCAGCAGTTACCAAGGCCATTAAGTCTTTGGTAAAGGAAGGGATGTTGGAAACATCTAAAGATCCTAAGGATGCGCGTGTGATTTTTTATCAGTTGACTGATTTAGCTCGTCCAATCGCTGAGGAGCACCACCATCACCATGAGCATACGCTTTTAACCTATGAACAAGTGGCGACTCAGTTTACTCCAAATGAACAAAAAGTGATCCAGCGGTTTTTGACTGCTTTAGTAGGAGAAATCAAATAATGAGATATATTACGGTAGAGGATTTGTCCTTCTATTATGATAAGGAGCCAGTTCTTGAACATATCAATTATAGTGTTGATAGTGGGGAATTTGTTACCTTGACAGGGGAAAATGGGGCAGCTAAGACGACACTGATCAAGGCCAGTCTTGGAATCCTCCAACCACGCATTGGTAAGGTAACCATTTCAAAGACAAATACGCAGGGTAAGAAATTGAGAATAGCTTACCTTCCTCAACAGATTGCCAGTTTTAATGCTGGTTTTCCAAGTACGGTTTATGAGTTTGTCAAGTCGGGTCGCTATCCGCGAAAAGGTTGGTTCCGTCGTTTGAATGCTCATGATGAGGAGCATATCAAGGCTAGTTTGGACTCAGTTGGTATGTGGGAACACCGAGACAAACGCTTGGGGTCTCTATCTGGAGGACAAAAGCAACGAGCGGTGATTGCGCGTATGTTTGCTTCTGACCCAGATGTGTTTATCCTAGATGAACCGACAACGGGGATGGATGCAGGAAGTAAAAACGAATTTTACGAACTCATGCACCACAGCGCCCATCATCATGGCAAGGCTGTTTTGATGATTACCCATGACCCTGAAGAAGTTAAGGACTATGCGGATCGCAATATTCATCTAGTTCGTAACCAAGATTCGCCATGGCGTTGTTTCAACGTTCATGAGAATGATCAGGAGGTGGGCCATGCTTAGTTTGTTATCTTATGACTTTATGCAACGTGCCTTTCTGGCCGTTATTGCCATGAGTCTTTTCTCGCCAGTTCTTGGAACCTTCCTTATCTTGCGCCGTCAGAGTTTGATGAGTGATACCCTCAGTCACGTCTCGCTCTCAGGTGTAGCCTTTGGGTTGGTACTAGGGATTTCTCCGACTATTTCCACTATTGCTATTGTCTTGATTGCGGCAGTCTTTCTGGAGTATCTCCGTACGGTTTATAAGAGTTTTATGGAAATCGGGACGGCTATCCTTATGTCAACAGGTCTGGCTGTTTCTCTGATTGTCATGAGCAAGGGTAAAAGCTCTAGCTCAATGAGTTTGGACCAGTATCTTTTTGGTTCAATCGTGACTATCAGCGAAGAGCAGGTCATTTCCCTCTTCGTCATTGCGGCGGTTGTTTTGATTTTGACCTTCCTCTTCCTTCGTCCTATGTATATCTTGACCTTTGATGAGGATACAGCCTTTGTGGATGGTTTGCCCGTTCGTACCATGTCTATTCTTTTTAACATGGTTACAGGAGTGGCCATTGCCCTTATGATTCCTGCTGCAGGAGCTCTTCTGGTATCGACCATTATGGTCTTGCCAGCTAGTATTGCCCTGCGTCTGGGGAAAAACTTTAAATCGGTTATGCTACTTGCCAGTGCGATTGGATTTTTGGGAATGGTGGCAGGACTTTACATTTCCTACTATGCAGAAACACCTGCAAGTGCAAGTATTACCATTATTTTTGTAACTGTTTTCTTGCTAATCAGTTTAGTAAGACGTTTTATCAAATAGGAGAAGAACATGAAAAAAATTAGCTTATTACTAGCCAGTCTATGTGCCTTGTTTTTAGTGGCTTGTTCCAATCAAAAACAGGCAGATGGCAAACTCAATATCGTGACAACCTTTTACCCTGTCTATGAATTTACCAAGCAAGTCGCAGGAGATACTGCTAATGTAGAACTCCTCATCGGTGCTGGTACAGAACCTCATGAATACGAACCGTCTGCCAAGGCAGTTGCCAAAATCCAAGACGCAGATACCTTCGTTTATGAAAATGAAAACATGGAAACATGGGTTCCTAAATTGCTAGATACTTTGGATAAGAAAAAGGTGAAAACCATCAAGGCGACAGGTGATATGTTGCTTTTGCCAGGTGGTGAGGAAGAAGAGGAAGACCATGACCATGGAGAAGAAGGCCATCACCATGAGTTTGACCCCCATGTTTGGTTATCACCAGTCCGTGCCATTAAACTTGTAGAGCACATCCGTGATAGCTTGTCAGCAGATTATCCGGATAAAAAAGAGACCTTTGAAAAGAACGCATCTGCCTATATCGAAAAATTACAAGCCTTGGATAAGGCTTATGCAGAAGGCTTGTCTCAAGCCAAACAAAAGAGCTTTGTAACGCAACACGCAGCCTTTAACTATCTTGCCTTAGACTATGGACTCAAACAAGTCGCAATCTCAGGTCTCTCTCCAGATGCAGAGCCATCAGCAGCTCGCTTGGCAGAATTGACAGAGTACGTCAAGAAAAATAAAATCGCCTATATCTACTTTGAAGAAAATGCTTCACAAGCTCTTGCTAACACACTTTCAAAAGAGGCAGGTGTCAAAACAGATGTCCTTAATCCTTTAGAAAGTCTGACAGAAGAAGATACCAAGGCGGGAGAAAATTATATCTCTATCATGGAGAAAAACCTCAAAGCTTTGAAACAAACAACAGACCAAGAAGGTCCAGCTATCGAGCCTGAAAAGGCAGAGGATACCAAGACAGTCCAAAATGGTTACTTCGAAGATGCAGACGTCAAGGATCGCACCTTGAGCGACTATGCAGGCAACTGGCAATCAGTTTATCCTTTCCTTGAAGATGGAACTTTTGATCAGGTCTTTGACTACAAGGCTAAGTTGACTGGTAAGATGACTCAGGCTGAGTACAAGGCCTACTATACAAAAGGCTATCAGACAGATGTCACTAAGATCAACATCACTGATAACACTATGGAATTTGTTCAAGGTGGACAAAGTAAGAAATTCACCTACAAGTATGTTGGTAAGAAAATCTTGACTTATAAGAAAGGCAATCGTGGTGTGCGCTTCCTCTTTGAAGCGACAGATGCGGACGCTGGACAGTTCAAGTATGTTCAGTTTAGTGACCACAATATCGCCCCAGTTAAGGCAGAACATTTCCATATCTTCTTTGGAGGCACAAGCCAAGAAGCCCTCTTTGAAGAAATGGATAACTGGCCAACCTACTACCCAGATAACCTATCTGGACAAGAAATCGCCCAAGAAATGTTGGCGCATTGATGAGAAATCGACTAGTTCATAAGAGCTAGTCGGTTTTTAGATATTAGATGGCTAACTTCATTATAGACCTTTCCAGAACTTTAAAAAATAAATAAAACTCTTGAAATATCTGGGCTTATATGCTAGAATGTTGTTAGTG
Organism: Streptococcus sp. 1032; assembly: GCF_013277015.1. Classification (NCBI taxonomy): domain Bacteria; kingdom Bacillati; phylum Bacillota; class Bacilli; order Lactobacillales; family Streptococcaceae; genus Streptococcus; species Streptococcus sp. 1032. Next base: position 85,801 of record NZ_VMMD01000014.1, read on the forward strand.
TATAAGGTTCATTAGAACACCAAAGCCCCTAACTATTGCCGTAGTTAAGGGCTTTTTTGACGTATCTTAGCGATTTAACGGGTGTTGATAGGCTAGTCAGTCGGTCTACTTCTTACCATCTAGCCATTTGCAAACGAAATACAAGATAATTCCTGCGATGACGTCCGCTATAATAGTAAGAGCAATCTCAGGTATAAGGCTCATTAGTTTCACCTCCTCTCACGAACCCATAGGAACGTAATCGGTAACCGATGACCAAAATAGTATACCACAATAAATTTAGACCATCAACCTTACTTAATGCTTGAAATATTAGGACTTATATGCTAGAATGTAGTTAATTGATAAGGTTCATTAGAACACCAAAGCCCCTAACTATGGCCGTAGTTAAGGGCTTTTTTTACGTATCTTAGCGATTTAACGGGTGTTGATAGGCTAGTCAGTCGGTCTACTCCTTACTATCTAGCCATCTGCAGACGAAATACAAGATAATTCCAGCTATAACATCCGCTATAATAGTAAGAGCGAGCTCTATGATAAGGCTCATTAGTTTCACCTCCTCTCACGAACCCATAGGAACGTAATCGGTAACCGATGACCAAAATAGTATACCACAATAAATTTAGATCATCAAGGGCACTTAATTCTTGAAATATCGGATCTAAGAGAAAAATCTTTAAAATCAAAAAACGTATAGTATCAGGTGTGTAAAAGTTTGATGTTATATCAATTATAAAAGTGGATAGGAAAGTTTTCTGATTATCAGAATTCCTTCCTATCCACTTTTTGAAGATTGTAAGTTAGCTTTATTTTATATAGAATTAGTTTATTTGTTTTATTTATCAAAACCTTGCAAGGCTTTTTGGCGTTCTTCTACTTGACCTTTAGCATCTAGTTTGTTACCACCGTATACAGCTGATTCCCATGATCCGTACATTGGATTTGGGAAGATGATGAATTTTTCACCGAATTCTTTTTGCAATTCTTCAAGTTGTTTATCACGGTCAGATTCAGAAGTCTTAGAAAAATCTGCAAAGTCTACGAGGTTATCACCAAATAATAAGATAAGATTTGTTTTTTCTTGAACTTTTTGGCGACGACCTTCTTTGGATTTTACACCACTTTCTAAGAACATGAGATGATCACGTCCTTGAACAGGAATTCCTTCACTTTCAAGATTTTTAATGGTAGCATCTACTTGATTAGCTGAGCGGTCAGAAATATAGTAGATTTGGACACCGTTTTGATCAGCAAACTGAAGAAAATCCTTGGCACCTGGGACAGCTTTTGCTGTAGCTTTTTGAACCCAAATATCCCAATTTTCGGGTGTAAATGCTGTACCGTCTTTAACATTTTGTACTTGATAAGGGCTATTATCTAGGACAGTTTCATCCAAGTCTAAAACGATAGAGTAAGGTTTGTCTGATTCTGTTTTGAGCAATTCCTTTAGGTGATTTGTTGCAACGTTATAACCCTGTATGTATAAAGCTTTAGTTTCAGCTGATTTTTGATACCAAAGGGTTGACATAGTGTTTTCTCTTGACCGTAGTTGGTCATATGTCAATGTAATCTGATTATCAGATGAGCTATTATTGCTTGTCTGTGTTTCTGTAGACTTTGTTGCACAACTAGCCAATAAGACGACAGAAGCAAGTGCAGAAAGGATTGTAACAGTAGTTTTTGCTGTTTTCATGAAATATCTCCTATTCATTAATTTCAATAAATAGTATAGCACGAGAGAAAAGTTAAGGCAAGTCATTCTCTGACTATGGATGTAGATTCTATAGAAGTTAATATAATGAAAAAAGCGATTGCTAACTTGAAATGTCGTTTCACCTCTAATTATTGACATTTCAGGAAAAATCGCAGTAAAAACTGCACAACCTTCTTTAAATGTGCTATAATACAGGAAAAATAATGATGGAGGTCGCAATAATGGCAACATTTTTGATGATTTTTGTGGTGGTTTGTGTGCTCCTATTGGTGATAGTCACACTGAGTACAGTTTATGTGGTTCGTCAGCAGTCGGTGGCGATTATTGAACGCTTTGGGAAATACCAAAAGGTTGCCAATAGTGGTATTCACATTCGCTTGCCCTTTGGGATTGACTCGATTGCAGCGCGGATTCAGTTGCGCTTGTTGCAAAGCGATATTGTGGTTGAGACTAAGACCAAGGACAATGTGTTCGTTATGATGAATGTGGCGACTCAGTACCGTGTCAATGAGCAGAGCGTGACAGATGCTTACTATAAACTCATGCGTCCAGAATCTCAGATTAAATCTTATATCGAAGATGCTCTTCGCTCTTCTGTTCCCAAATTAACCTTGGATGAATTATTTGAGAAAAAAGATGAGATTGCCCTTGAAGTTCAACACCAAGTGGCGGAAGAAATGACAACTTACGGTTATATTATCGTGAAAACCTTGATTACTAAGGTGGAACCAGATGCAGAAGTTAAGCAATCCATGAATGAAATCAATGCGGCGCAACGTAAGCGGGTTGCAGCGCAAGAATTGGCAGAAGCTGACAAGATTAAAATCGTCACTGCAGCTGAAGCCGAAGCAGAAAAAGACCGCCTTCATGGTGTGGGGATTGCCCAACAACGTAAGGCGATTGTGGATGGATTGGCAGAGTCTATCACAGAACTCAAGGAAGCCAATGTTGGCATGACAGAAGAACAAATCATGTCCATTCTTTTGACCAACCAGTATTTGGATACCTTGAATACCTTTGCCTCTAAAGGAAATCAGACTATCTTTTTACCAAATACTCCAAATGGTGTAGATGATATCCGTACACAAATCTTGTCAGCCCTTCGCGCTGAGAAGAAATAATAGACTAAAGAGCTTGGCAACAGGCTCTTTTTGTATTACCCTTGTAGCTTTGAGGATTAAAATCCTCCTCCACAAATTATAGAATCTTTTCTGAGGATTTAGGGAGTGATAGAGGAAGTCTTGAAAGCGCTTTTGTTTTGTGCTATAGTCAAGTATATCGATTCGTTTAAAGAGGAATGCTTGTATGAGAAGAGAAGAAGTTTTACGAAATCACTGGTTTTTTAGCCAAGAGGTGGGGAAGGAAGAGGCCTTGGCGCCGGATTTTCAGAGGGAAAATTGGCAGGCCATTCAAGTGCCGCATGACTGGAGTATTTACAATGATTTTGACCAGTATTCGCCAGCGCAAAATGAGGGTGGTCAGTTAAACGGGGGTCAAGCCTGGTACCGGACGCAGTTTTACTTGGAAGAAGATGCCAGTCTTGTATCGGTGCGTTTGTTGTTTGACGGGGTTTACATGAATGCTCAAGTCTATATCAACGGGCAAGTGTTGGGCTATTATCCCAGTGGCTATACGCCTTTTTCTTATGATATCACGCCTTATCTAAGAAATGATGGGACGGCCAACCAGCTTGCGGTTTTTGTGGAGAATCAGCAACCTAGCAGTCGTTGGTACTCGGGTAGCGGTGTTTACCGAGAAGTGAAATTGTTGATTACAGATGCAGTTCATCTGGATTTGTATGGGATTAAGATAGAAAGTCCCAAGCTCAAAGAGCAAAGGCAATCTTGGGTGGAAACCCAGCTTACAAGTAAGGTTTCAAATGATGGACTTCAGTCCGTGTCGGTGTATTTGGAGCAGAGTATCTGGTATGATGGGCAGCAACTGTCAGACTGGCAGGCGACAGACTCTCTAGTGATTGAGTCTGGGGACAAATATTCTTTCCAACAAGCCATATCAATTTTCCAACCTTTGCTTTGGGATATTGACCATCCTCATCTCTATCAGTTGAAGACTCGCATCTACAAAAATGGCATTTTGGTTGATGAAGGAGAGGAGAGCTTTGGTTACCGCTATATGGATTGGCAAGCGGATAAGGGCTTCTTTCTAAATGGTCGCTGGTTGAAGATTCATGGGGTTTGTTTGCACCATGACTACGGAGCTCTGGGAGCTGTGGAAAACAGGTCAGCTGCCGAGAGACGCCTGCGCCAAATGAAGGAAATGGGTGTCAATGCGATTCGAATCACCCATAATCCAGCTAGTAGTATTTTGCTGGATGTAGCTGCCAAAATGGGCCTACTCATCCAAGAAGAAGCCTTTGATACCTGGTATGGAGGCAAGAAAGAATATGATTATGGTCGCTTTTTTGAGGAAGAAGCGACTCATCCAGAAGCGAAAGCAGGCGATTTCTGGTCAGATTATGATTTGCGCACTATGATTGAACGTGGTAAGAACAATCCAGCGATTTTTATGTGGTCCTTGGGAAATGAAGTCAGCGAAGCAGATGGCGATACTCATTCATTGATGACTATCAAACGCTTGCTAGAAAGAGTCAAGGAGGTTGATGATAGCCGTTTTGTGACCATGGGAATGGATCAGTTCCGCTTTGGAGATGGTTCTGGAGGTCATGAAAAGATTGCTGATTTGCTGGATGTGGTAGGCTTGAATTACTCGGAAGATAATATTGATAGGATTCGTAAAAGACATCCCAAGTGGCGACTTTACGGGTCTGAAACCTCATCGGCTACCCGAACGCGTGATAGCTATTTTCGCCCAGCTAAGGAATGGGTTGGGGATAATCGCCACGTGCGGAATTTTGAACAGTCAGACTATGGCAATGATCGGGTTCCTTGGGGGAAGACGGCGACGGCTTCTTGGATAGCAGATAGAAATCGGCTAGACTATGCGGGTCAGTTTATCTGGACAGGAGTGGACTATATAGGTGAGCCGACTCCTTGGCACAATCAAAATGACACGCCTGTAAAGAGTTCCTATTTTGGGATCGTGGATACGGCAGGGATTCCTAAAAATGACTATTATCTTTACCAAAGTCAGTGGGTGGACCTAGATCAGCAGCCTATGGTTCATATCTTACCTCACTGGAATTGGGAAATCCACAAGAGTTATCAACAAGTTGTGGATAAGTATGGGGATATCCCTGTTCGAGTCTATTCAAATGCTGGTTCAGTAGAGCTATTTCTCAATGGGAAATCCCAAGGCAGAAAGACTTTTCAGGAAAAATGGACTTCAGGCGGTAGAAAATACCAAGAGGGAGAAGGTTCTGGCCAACTCTATCTTGAATGGCGTTTGGCTTATCAACCGGGAGAATTGCGTGCTGTAGCTTATGACCGTCAAGGTCAGCTTGTGGCAGAAGATAGGGTGGTGACTGCAGGTAAGCCTGCTAAGATTGGGTTACATGCCGAGAAATCACAACTGGAGCCAGATGGGCAAGACCTCCTCTATCTCTATTTTGATGTATTGGACCAAGCTGGAAATTGGGTTCCGACTGCTTCCAATCAGCTTCATTTTAAAATTGAAGGCCCTGCTCGTATTGTGGGTGTGGATAATGGAAGGCAGGCCAGTCATGAACGTTACAAGGCTCAGAAAAATGGTCGGTTTAAGCGGAAAGCCTTTCATGGCAGAGGTGTCCTCTTAGTTCAGAGCTTGGAGCAGGCAGGTCTAGTCAGAGTAAAGGCCAGTGCCAGAGGGCTAGAGCCAGCAAGTTTTGATCTCTTAGTGGGAGAGGCTTTGGCTACCCAACCAGTGAAAAATAAGCGCTTGTTTGAGATTCGAGTGAACAAGCAGGCAGAATTACAAGAAGGGGATTCCCCAGCCATTGGACTTTATCCACAAACTGTGGATAACCCTGTGAACAAGGTGGGGAATAGTGAAGTGATTTGGGAGATGAGTGGCAGTGCCCACGCCATTATCAAGCAGGGAGTGCTTCATTGCTTGTCTGCAGGGGACTTGGCTATTCGCGCCATTTATCAAGGAAAGACCTATCAAACTCATTTGCAGGTCTCAGAAAATAGCTCACTAGGGCAGGCAGTTTCTGTACGACCACTTCGCTTGTATACAGCTAAGGGGACTTATCCACAGCTTCCGTCCTCGGTCTTGGTGGACTATGAGTCAGGCGATGCAAAACGAGTCAAGGTTGTCTGGGAGGAAATTCCTAAAGAAGCTTTGGAAAGCTTTCATGAGTCTACGGTATCTGGTCAGCTAGAGGAGTTGGATTTAAAGGCCTCTGCTCAGGTTTGTGTCCAAGGGATTTGCACTATTGAGCCTGAAAAAGTTTGGACGCTTGTCAAGGAAGCCCCACACTTACCAGACCGAGTCAAGCTAGTCTTATCAGATGGTAGACGAGATACGGCCAAGGTGACTTGGGATGAACTCGAACCTCAAGTCTATGCTCAGGTAGGAGAAAGTGTGCTCACAGGGCAGGTAGCGGGCTGTGAGTTGCCAGCAACAGTCACCATTCATGTGACAGATGCCAGTGTAGATGGAGAAGTTATTTCCAATCAGTGGACAGGGTCCAACCTGCCTCTGGTCTTTGCTTCTCACTCAGAGCCAAATCACCCAGCCTCTTATCTCAATGACAAGGTCATTGCACGTAAGAAATCAACAGCCAATACTTGGATTGCCAAGTCAGATCAAGCCAATGTCGGCATTCTGTTTGGAGATGCAGGGATTTTAAAACCGCGATTTGTGGATAACCTGACCTTGTATTATGTTGAGAATCAAGACTATGTGGCTGTTGAGCCGGCCTTTATCGATTATTATGTAGGGAATGAACCTAGCTTGCCTCGGACTCCCAACAATTTGGATAAGGATTCCCTGCTCAAGCAAGAGGAGAATTGGCGACCTGTATCAGCTATCCGAGAAGTTTCAAGCGACAAGGATGAAGGGCTTCGTTTTGAATTTGACAAGGTGGAAACTTATGCCCTTCGTCTTCGATTTGAAGGCTTGAGCAGTCCCCTAGCGTTAACAGAATTGCAAGTGTATGCAAAAAAAGTAAAGAAAAATGTAGATAGGAAGTAACATGGTAAGAGAAATAAAACCGCATGGCCCCTTGCCTAGTCAGGCCCAGCTAGCTTATTTAGAGGATGAACTAACAGCCTTTATCCATTTTGGGCCTAATACTTTTTATGACCAGGAATGGGGGACAGGTCAGGAGGATCCTGGGCGATTTAACCCGACAAGGTTAGATGCGCGTGAGTGGGTTCGCGTGCTCAAAGAAACGGGTTTTAAGAAGTTGATTTTGGTGGTCAAGCACCATGATGGCTTTGTCCTCTATCCGACGGCTTATACGGATTATTCGGTCAAGGCCAGTCCTTGGAGGAATGGGGAGGGGGACTTGCTCCTTGAAGTATCCCAAGCTGCCACAGAGTTTGATATGGATATGGGGGTCTACCTGTCACCCTGGGATGCCCACAGCCCTCTCTATCATGTGGACCGAGAAGCGGACTATAATGCCTATTATCTGGCACAGCTGAAGGAGATTTTATCAAATCCTGCCTATGGAAATGGAGGGAAATTTGCTGAGGTCTGGATGGATGGTGCCAGAGGAGAGGGCGCTCAAAAGGTCAATTATGAATTTGAAAAATGGTTTGAAACCATTCGTGACCTGCAGGGCGATTGCTTGATTTTTTCAACAGAAGGAACCAGTATCCGCTGGATTGGCAATGAACGAGGATATGCAGGTGATCCTCTGTGGCAAAAGGTGAATCCTGATAAACTAGGGACAGAAGCAGAGTTGGACTATCTTCAACATGGGGATCCCTCGGGTACGATTTTTTCAATTGGTGAGGCAGATGTTTCCATTCGGCCAGGCTGGTTTTACCATGAAGAGCAGGATCCTAAGTCACTTGAGGAGTTGGTCGAAATCTACTTTCACTCAGTAGGGCGAGGCACGCCACTTTTACTCAATATTCCGCCGAATCAAGATGGGCTCTTTGACGATAAAGATATCAAGCGCCTCTATGAATTTGCGGCCTATCGCAATGAGCTCTATAAAGAAGATTTGGCTCTGGGGGCCAAGGTATCTGGTCCAGCTCTTTCTGCAGACTTTGCCTGTCATCATCTGACAGATGGCCTTGAGACCAGTTCTTGGGCAAGCGATGTAGGCTTGCCAATCCAGTTAGAACTCGACTTAGGTTCTCCTAAAACTTTTGATGTAATTGAGTTAAGAGAAGATTTGAAGCTAGGGCAACGAATCGCTGCTTTTCATGTGCAAATAGAGGTGGACGGCGTCTGGCAGGAATTTGGTAGGGGCTTTACAATTGGTCATAAACGCCTCTTGCGAGGTTCGCTAGTAGAGGCACAGAAGGTGCGCGTGATGATTACAGACTCACAGGATTTACCTGTATTGACCAAGATTTCACTCTATAAAACTCCTAGCTTATCAAAAAAAGAAGTTGTTCAGGGACTAGCATTGGCAGAAAAAAGCCTAGCTGTAGCAAAGGGAGAGACTCTTCATTTTAGGATTGAACGTAGCGAAAGTAATATTCCTTTGGAAGCTAAGATTTCGATTCAACCGGGGACAGGTGTCCATGGTGTCGCCTATCAGGACGATATTCAAGTCCTTCAATTCCAAGCAGGGGAAATCAAAAAAGATTTGACCATACCAACCCTGTATTTTGCTGCTGATAAGACCTTAGATTTCTATCTAAATCTGACTGTTAATGGACAGTTGGTTGATCAAGCTCATATTTTAGTTGAAACGAGATAAAATATCTTCACAATTCATTTCTTTTCCGAATAAATAGATAGAACCATCGAATCTAGCAAAATTAGATTTAAAACTATGGTATAATAGAAGGAGGAAATGGATGACTTTAAGACATCCGGGCATCAGCCCAACCAATGATTTGGTTGCTAAGAAAATTTTCAGCAATCCAGAAATCACTTGTCAATTTATCCGCGATATGCTGGACTTGCCAGCAAAAAATGTAACCATTTTGGAGGGAAGCAATATTCACGTCTTGCCTTCTTTACCCTACTCGGCACAGGATTTCTATACCAGTATTGATGTCTTAGCTGAGTTGGACAATGGAACCCAAGTTATCATTGAGATTCAAGTGCATCATCAGAATTTTTTCATCAATCGCCTGTGGGCTTACCTGTGCAGTCAGGTCAATCAAAATCTTGAAAAAATTCGCCAGCGTGAAGGTGATACCCACCAAAGCTACAAACACATAGCACCTGTTTACGCTATTGCAATTGTGGATAGTAATTATTTCCAAGATGATCTAGCTTTCCACAGTTTCAGCATGCGCGAGGACACGACAGGTGAGGTATTAACCATCACAAACAATGGACAAGAAAACCATCTGGTCAAGATGGC